>CAZEAT010000125.1:0-2508 GCA_964510175.1 uncultured Holosporaceae bacterium | reverse complement strand
GTATATAATCATACCCGCAGATTATTAACCTGGGGAAACGGTGCTATTGCAACCATCTATGGAGCAGAAAATTACGAACAATTACGCGGACCTCAATTTGATGCTGCCTGGATAGATGAATTTGCAAAATTCGCATATCCAAAAGAAACTTTCGAACAATTATCTTTTTCATTAAGATTAGGGAGTAACCCTAAAATGATACTTACAACGACTCCTCGACCTTTACAATTTATAAAGGACTTAATGGCTAGAAAAGATGTCATAACTGTAAGGGGTTCATCTTTGGAAAATAAAGAGAACTTATCTCCAACTTTTCTTCAACAATTAGAATATCTAAAAGGAACCCGTTTGGAAGCTCAAGAAATTTATGCAGAAATTGTCGAGGATAAACAAAATACACTTTGGAGTTGGAGTGATATTGAAAATTGCTATAAAGCTCCCCCGCATTTTTTAGATAATATCGTAATTGCAGTTGATCCCGCTATAACAAGTGGAGAAAACAGTGATGAAACAGGCATTATTGTCGCAGGGAAAGATGGCTTTGGAAAAGCCTATATATTAGAAGATGCCAGTATTAATGCTCCTCCCAACCAATGGGTACAAAAGATAATAGACCTCTATAAAAAATATCATGCCCGTAAAGTTATAATCGAAACCAATGCAGGGGGAGAAGTTATACTAGATTTAATAAAATCAAAGGATTCAACAATATCTATAAAACCTGTTTTTGCTCATAAATCCAAGATAGAAAGAGCAAATCCCATAGCAATTTTATATCAAAAAAAGATGATATTTCATGCGAGTCAGTTTCAAAAATTAGAAACTCAAATGGCTACCTATGAACCCGGACAAAAATCTCCTGATAGATTGGATGCAATGGTCTGGGCAATGACCGATTTATTCTTTTCCCCAAATAATAATACAAATCCCTCAACTTTTTTAATCAATACAAAAAATTCTGCTAATCAAAATCTACCTTCAGCCTTTATATACAATCATTTTTAAGCTTTTCAAAAAAATTTTAAAATATTAAGAAATTAGTAAGGAAAATAGTGTTTACTATAGAAAATGAAGTACAGTTTTTCTGTTGGAGGAAAAGGATGTTAAAGAAATTTATAAAACTATTAAATAACAATAAAGGTGCGACAGCTATCGAATACGCATTAATTGCGAGCTTAATTGCAGTCGTGGCGATTTCTGGTATGAAACTCATAGGAAATAAAATCTCTATGCAGCTTACTAATATTGCTAACGCTATTTCCGAGGCTGGAGACGCCTCTAACTAGTAAAGTTACTATATTGTTTTCCTTTGTTAGTAAATTCCCAGAATATCTCTATCTGGGAATTGTTTTAATATTATTACTTTCCAAGATTTATTTGAAATTCATGATAACTTTTGATTCGTTTAAAATCTATATCCAAAAACCGGCTTTCAGCAAAATTAAAGAAATACGTTTGATATCCCTCTAAGCGCCGAGCTGGTCTTAGATAACTTTCCCACTCGCTTATTGGTGGCAACTGTCCAGTTCTATCATGTTTTACCAACATATATTCTCTAGAAATTAAACTATCCAATACCTCTTTTGGTGCTTCTCCGGAATCTCGCGCAATATCAATTAATCTATCCATTTCGCTTTCTGTAGTAACACTCAACAAACTAGCCTGACCTGTTTCGGTCAAAAATAAATAACTTCCAAAGGTATCCAGCATATAATATTCGGCATAAGATTTATTTAAACACGTATTATAGAAAAAATTAGCAAATACAGGATCTTTAAGATGACTTACTTCGTTTGATGGTAAACACTTTAATAAATCAGAAGTATAAATAGCAAAATATTGATGAACCGCTTTTTGTAAAATAGTCGACAACTCTTCATCAAAATCAACGCCATTCTTTTTAATGAATTTATTAATATATCCATTATTAAAAGCCTCAATGGCAATTGTTTCATCAATAATTCCAGTTAACAATATTTTTTGAATATTCGAATTTTTAATTTGCGAACACAATTCTACTCCAGTCATTCCCGGCATGACGTAATCCACAACAATGGCTGATATTTTCGAAAATCTATCGAAACTATATATTTCGCTATGAATACTGTTGGTATTTACCAACATAGACTTATATTCCGAGGTTGTTTCCTCTCCAGCTATTGTAAAATCGGATGAGTCCAAGGAGTTAATATCCGTAGATTCGTTAATAAAGTCCAAAGCAGATTTTGGATTGGAAAAAATTTTAAATGTAATATTATTTACACGAATAACATCCACTAAACTATCGAGAAACACTTCATTATCGTCGATAAGCACAACAGTAGATGGGAAAAAACAACTTAAAACACTATTCATATTGCAACCAATAATTTCTATTCTTCAATCATACATTCTAATATTATATTTATAAAAATAAAATGCAATACCGTGATTTAGTGGCTCACAAAGCTTTATTTATTTTTTATTAAACATTTTATGGTTTCATCCAATATAAGGAGAAACTATGCA
>CAZEAT010000124.1:0-2516 GCA_964510175.1 uncultured Holosporaceae bacterium | reverse complement strand
CAGAAATAGATGAATTATTTAAAAAGATTGCTATGGTTGGTATTAAAGTGCCTAACGTAGGAAGTTTGATTGTAGAAAAAAAGTATTCAGAACAGATAGATTCAGTAAGAAAAGCTCTTACAGGGAAAAAGGATAAAGATTTTCCTAAGGGATGTATGTCCGGTTTGCTTTATGATACCATCAGAGCGGAAAATAAGTATTTGGAGAAGCTTAGGTTATATATAAATGAGATACTCGTACTTATTAAACAAAAGATAGATGAATTGTCAGCGTTGCATTATTTCCTTACCACGGATGAATTAGGAGCCTTAGGCTATAGTAAGTAAATAGACTTAAGAGAGTCTGCTACTTAAGATTTTTTAACGCTTTGGCTTTTATGGAATGGTTGAAGCGTTTTTTGTTTATCGAGTTCAAAATAAACCCTCGCAGGAGTACAAAAGTTCTATTGAGTTGTTTACATTGATTTTGTATCATATTTTCAGATTTTATTAGAGAGGAATTATGGCAGAGGAAAATAAAACTGACCCTGTATTGGGTATTACAGCTCAATATACTAAAGATTTATCATTTGAAAATGTAAATCCAATTTCGCAAGTAGAACCTTCAAATGAACAACCTAACATTGATGTTCAACTTAAAGTAAATAGAGAAAATGGTAAGCAACCGGATTCCTATATCGTTTCGTTGAAAATTGAAATTACTGCTAAAGTTAAAAATACAACACTTTTTATTCTTGAACTTACATATGTCGGCGAATTTATAATTAGTGGATTCGCTCCTGAACTGTTAGAGCCTATTTTGTATGTGGAATGCCCTCGATTGCTGTTCCCATTTGCTCGTAGCATAGTCTCATCAACTGTGAACGAAGGTGGTTTCCCTCCGTTATATCTTGCTCCAGTGGATTTTGCAGCTTTGTATCAACAGCAATTGGCTGCAAAAAATCAAACTAAACAATAAGTTGATGATATGAAACGCTCGACAGGTAAACTATCAGAGGGAAACTCAGAAAGTATAGCAGAACAATTGTCTCTGATGTCGTTCGCCCAGGAGAGCGTTTCTGCTGAGACAGCATCAACGGTTGTAAATGAGGATATTCAAGAAAAGAATATAGATGAAACTTCTTCTAAGAAATTAGCTATTTTGGTGGATGGATCTAGTTTTATATATAGAGCTTTTTTTGCTTTACCTCAATTAACAAATCAACGCAACGAATCTGTAGGAGCGGTTTATGGGTTTTGTTCGATGTTGTTGTCCGTTTTGGATAAACATCAATCTGATTTATTTTGTGTTGTTTTAGATGCCAGTCGGAATACTTTCAGAAGAAAATTATATTCTGAGTATAAAAATAATCGCGAAGAAACTCCGCCAGAGTTGAAATCTCAATTTCCTATTTTGTTAAATGCCTGCAAGGCTTTTGGTTTGCCTGTTGTTGAACAAGAAGGATATGAAGCAGATGATATTATCGCTACTTATGCAAATAAGCTTGCTCAGGATAATTATGAGGTCAGAATTATTGCTTCCGATAAAGACCTGATGCAACTGATTACAGATAATATATATTTGTTTGACCCTATTAAACTAAAAGTTATTAAACAAAATGAAGTTTTTGAAAAATATAACGTTTATCCCCATCAGATGATAATGTTTCAAGCTCTTACTGGAGATAAAACAGATAATATTCCGGGAATAGAAGGGATTGGCCCTAAGACTGCAGCCAAGCTTATTAACGAATTTGGTACCATTGAAAATATTTATGAAAAAATAGAAAATGTTTCTCCAGCTCGCATTAAAGAAAAATTAAAAGCTAATCGAGAGGAGCTATCTCTGTCGGAGAAGCTAGTTACTCTATGCAAAGAGGTCCCTTTAGATACTGATTTTTCAAAGCTCAAAATACAATTGGATATCGATAAAGCAAAAGAGTTTTTAAATAGTCACAATTTTTCTTCATTAGTAAAAAGATTAGATAGATTAAACCAAAGAAAAGAAAAGAAAAAAAACAACGTAAGTATATCTATATAAAAAATCAAAGTGAGTTAAAGGCTTTTTTTGAATTAAATCATCCTAAAAAAATAAGTATTTTTACTACTTCATGTTTTAACGGAGGTTATACCATTAGCATTTGTACAAAATTACAAGTGGGTATTTGTACTTTTTTAATGTCTGATGAACAAAGGCTGTATAGGAATACCTTAGATATACAAAATATTGCTAAAACACTGAGTTTGTACCTCCAGGATAAGTCGATTATTAAAATAGGAATGAGGCAAATTCTTAAGGTGTTTTCAAATATAGAATCTTTTCACGATATAATGTCATTATCTTATTTGCTATATGGAGTAGGGGGGGATAAATTGGCTTCCTTATTTCGAGATGCTAGAGATTCATATATTTGTAAATTTTCTCTGGCTGAAATTTGTAATTCAGAGCAAGCAGGCTTAGTTGCTGAATTATTTTTCGATGAGTTTGATAATATGTATGCTGAATTAAATAAAAGTCGGCTATCAGAAGTATATCAC
>CAZEAT010000123.1:0-2565 GCA_964510175.1 uncultured Holosporaceae bacterium | reverse complement strand
ATAATCATTATGTCACACTACAGATAAATTGCAGCTTGCGGACCGAAAGCTGTAGGGGAGGAGACTGGAATGACTTTCAGCGTCCGCTTTTTCAAGCGCCTGATCCTGCTGGTCCTGGTCCTGATGATCGTGATTCCCACCGGCCTGGCCATATGGTTTGGAATGCAGACCGCCGAGTTGGAACGGAAACTGGCCCAGATGGAGGAGAATCCCGGCCGGCCCAGCCAGAGTCAGGAGAGCCTGAGGCCCTCGGGGGATCCGGCGGTGGTTCCCACCAGTTATGATGTGGAACAGGTGGGAGAGCCTTTGGACTATCAGATTCTTTATCCCGACCTATACGGGACCGCGGTGATCCCCGCACAGCGGATCAAAGCCATTGATACGGTCTATCTTACCTTTGACTGTATCCCCAGTAGCAACACCATTGAGATCCTGAATAATCTGGATACCTATGGGGTCAAGGCTACCTTCTTTGTTTCCGGCTCCCCCGATCCCGAAACCCAGGAGATCATGCGGGAGATCGTGAACCGGGGCCACAGCATCGGTCTTCGGGGGAACAGTACCTCCTATCAGGAACTTTACCAGTCGGTGGAGGACTATCTGAAGGATTTCAATGAGATCTACAATCTGGTCTATGAGACCACCGGGGTCCGGGCCGAGATCTTCCGTTTTCCCGGAGGAAGCGTCAACTCTTATAACAGCGGGATCTACCAGGAGTTGATCGCCGAAATGCTCCGCCGGAACTTTGTGTTCTTTGACTGGAACATCACTGTGGGATCTTCCGGGAATAGCAGTCTGACCGCCGAGGAGATCAGCGCCAAGGTGATCAATGATATGGCGGGACGGGATCGTGCTATCATTAAGTTCCAGGATTCCGCCGGCGGTACGGCGGTTGCCGGGGCGTTGCATAGTATTATTGACCAGTTGCAAGGCCTGGGATACAGTTTTCAGCCCCTGACTGCCGCGGTTTTGCCGGTGGCGTTCAACTATATGAATCCGTGAACCAAGCTCTTGTGAGAGCTAAAAATATGCACAGGTGAGTTCCCTAAAAAGGATTGGGGACCCAGACTGGAAATGGAAGGTGCGAACAATGGGTGAAAACAGAGACAATATGAGACAGGCGATGAAGGAACTTCTTGGGCTGGTAGGTTTTGGCCCTGAGGAGGGAAGTTCCAAGCCCGGCGAACAGGTAGAGCAGACCCGTCCGGTCGCTCCCGCGCCTGAGACTGCTACTGCCACCCGCACCGCTACGGTGGAGCGGCCCAGAGTGGTGGAACAGCCCAAGGTGGCCGAGCAGCCCAAAGTGGCGGAGAAGCCTGCCGTGGCTCAGGCCACCGACCTGGAGGAGACTCAGAAGAAGGTTGCCACCACCGTGGAGCGTTCTTTCTTCGGCTTCGGCAAGGAGAAGGAAAAGGAGAAGACTCCCGAGTTTGGCGAGGTGAAGGCCGCCGAGGTTCCCGAGACCAAGCCCTACTTCGTGGATTGGGAGAACCCTGTGGAGAGCCAGAAGCCTCCCTTTATCCGTCCCGGCGCTACCGTGATCGCCGCCGGCGCCACATTCTTCGGCGACATTCGGGCCGAGGGCGATGTGGAAGTCCTGGGCAAACTCAAGGGCAACCTGGAAGCCACCGGCAACATCCGTGTGGTGGGCAAGGTGCTGGGCGATGTGAAGGGCGAGGCCGTGATCCTGGAGGGCTGCACTGTCCAGGGCAACATCACTTCTACCTCCAGCCTGTTGCTGGACGAGAGCGCTATGGTGATCGGTGATGTGCTGGCCTCCGACCTGGACGCCAAGGGCAAGATCAAGGGCAACCTCCAGATCGCCCGGGCCGCCAGTTTCGGCCCCACCGCTCTGCTGGCGGGCAACGTGATCGCTGCCACCATCGTGATGGCTCAGGGCGCCCGGGTGCAGGGCACCGTCCGTATTGCCGAGGATCCCGAGACCACCGGTCTCTTTGGCGAGTTGGAGATCTGAGCAAAATAAGCAGAGAAAAGCCCCGGACAGAAGCTTCTGTCCGGGGCTTTTTGTACGCTTTCTTCGGGCCCTTATTGAGAGAAGATCACCCGGTCATTGTCCAGGGCCTTCCCGGCCTGGGCCTGAAAACGGGCAAGCAGATCCTGTGGGGTGAGTTTGGCTCGCTCCTCGCCCCTGATGTCCAAAACGATCTTTCCGGCGTCCATCATCAGAGTACGGTCTCCCAACTCCAAGGCGTTTTGCAGATTGTGGGTGATCATCAAAGTGGTGATGTGGTTCTCCCGGGTAATTTGCCGGGTGAGGGAGAGAACTTTTTCGGCGGTGGCGGGGTCCAGGGCGGCGGTGTGTTCGTCCAGGAGAAGGAGCCAGGGCGGATCCAGAGTGGCCATGAGCAGGGTAAGGGCCTGCCGCTGTCCGCCTGAGAGCAGTCCCACCGGCTGCTTCATACGGTCCTCCAGCCCCATGCCCAGCAGAGCCAGACGCTCCCGGAACCACTCGCGGTCGGACTTCTTCAGGGAGGAGAACCAGCCGCCACTGCCCGCCGCCAGGGTCAGGTTCTCCTCGATGGTCATGCCGGGGGCGGTGCCCAG
>CAZEAT010000122.1:0-2580 GCA_964510175.1 uncultured Holosporaceae bacterium | reverse complement strand
ACTGATTTTTCTATTAATAAATTCTGTATTTCCAATACAGCTTTTTCATTTCCTGGAATTGTCCGAGAAGAGAAGATAACCACATCATCTTTATCAAGTTGAATATTTTTATGTTCGTCATGAGCTATTTTATTCAACGCGGAATTAACTTCTCCTTGGCTACCAGTACATACTAACAACGTAGTTGCAGGATTTAAATCCTTTAAAGACCTATCGTCCAGAAAAGCTGGGACTTCCGTTAGGTATCCAGCAGACTTTGCAACCTTTTCAATTTTTTTCAAGGAACGCCCTACCACCACAAGTTTTCGACCATTTTCTTTAGCGGCATAGTAACATGATTCCAATCTGGCCAAATTAGAAGCAAAGCATGTGATTAATATACGACGCCCTTTGTATTTTTTTACCAAATCAATCAAATTATTTCGAACTTCTTTCTCTGTACTGTAGTGTTCATTTCTAAAAGCATTAGTAGAATCACAAATCAAAGCCAATACGCCTTTATCTCCGTAAAATTTCAATTTTTCTTCATCTGTTTTCAAACCTAAAACAGGATCTCTATCTATGCGCCAATCTCCAGAATGAATTACTGTGCCTTCTGGAGTAACAATAGCAAGAGCATTAGATTCAGGAGTCGAGTGAGCCATAGGAATAAACTCTACTTTAAAATTACCTATCTCTAATTTTTGTCCTAATGCGACCTTAATTAAAGGGACGCTCTTTTCCAAATTAAATTGAGCTAATTTATCTTTTATCATCTCTATAGCAAATGGACGCCCATAAATAGGACATTCTATCAGTGGCCATAAATATGGAATCGCACCGATATGGTCTTCATGGGAATGCGTAATAAATAGCGCTTTTATCTTTGATTTGTTTTTTATTAACTCATTGGGAGAAGGCACAATTAATTCTCTTCCAAAAGTATTATCAAAGCCCATGCCCATATCAACCAATATCCACTGGTCGTTATATATATAGGCATATAAATTCATGCCAATTTCTGAACATCCTCCAATAGAAATAAAATTCAAACCAGTTAATTTTTGATTTTTTTTACTCATAAGCCACCGTTATTTTCTTCTCATTTACAAACATATCCCCAGTTGATATATGTAAATTTTGTTCATTTGTTTCTAAAATCAATCTTCCTAATTTATCAATTCCTCGCATTATTCCGCAAAGAGAATCTGTACCATTTTTTATAGTTACAGGACTATTCAAACCATAGATATTCTGCAACCAATACTTTCGTATACACGAAAAATTACTAAAATTTGGTAAATAAATCCATTTATCTAAAGTAATTAATATATCTTCCAGTAATTGCTGAACGGAAATAACATTAGAAGGACATATCTCTGATAAACTTGTTGCTGTAGAGACATTTACCGAATACACATTTACGCCTATACTAATCACTACCCAATTTTCAATAACTGTAATTAGTATACCACTAATTTTTAAGTTTTTATAGTAAATATCATTAGGCCAATGCAACGACAAATTATCGGCATCGGAAATATATTTACATAAACTTTCATGTACTGCACACGCGACGGCTAAAGAATTTTTACTAATATCTCTTTGTGGAGTAATTTTTCTAATAATGGAGGAATATAAATTCCCTTCAGCAGAAACCCATTGTCTTTCGCACCGGCCTATTCCTCCGGTTTGTTTTTCAGCAAGAATTACACACTCTTGAGCTTCTTGATTTTCTATCATTTTCAAAGCTAATTTATGTGTACTTTCTACTTCTTTAAAGGTTATTAATTTATTAATCAAATTTTCTCCTTTTCACTAAGAATCTTTTCTAATTGCAACATATCGTCTGGCAAAGGACTTTCAAAATGTAAAAGTTTACCAGTTGTAGGATGAATAAATTCTAATAAATATGCATGAAGAGCTTGTCTCGGAAAACTATTAACCTGATCTCTTTTTTCTTTTGGTAAAAAATAATTTTTAACTTTATATAATCTATCCCCGATTAAAGAATTTCCTAAATTTGAAAGATGCACTCGAATTTGATGTGTCCGCCCCGTCTTTAGCTCACATTCTACTTTAGAAGCAAAGTTATCAAATACCTGCAATGTCTTATATAGCGTTACTGCTCTTTTCCCTGAATAATCTGAAACTGACATTTTCAATCTATTTTTTCTATCTCTGGATATCAAACCTTCAATTGTTCCATTCAAAGGACGCACGACACCATATACAAAGCATATATATTTTCTTTGTATTGAATGAACTTCAAATTGTTTGGCAAGCTGCATATGGGCAAAATCATTTTTGGCAACCACAAGTATGCCGCTAGTATCTTTATCTATACGATGAACTATTCCAGGACGTAGGTCTGTATTGATATTGGATAAACTTTCTCCACAATGATATACAAGTCCATTTACAAGAGTGTGTTCATAATTTCCCGCTCCAGGATGAACCACTATTCCGGCAGGTTTATCCACCACCATAATATCTTCATCTTCAAACAATATCTTAAACTGAACATTTTCATCTGGTTCAACTTTTGATGGTTTGTCTATAAACGCAGGCATTTGTAAGCAAATTTTATCTTTTGCTTTA
>CAZEAT010000121.1:0-2605 GCA_964510175.1 uncultured Holosporaceae bacterium | reverse complement strand
ATTACCATGTGCGCGCAGCCGGTGGGGCAGATGGTTTACGGGTTTTTATTTGACGGATGCAGGGAGGCGGTATATCTGGTGCTGATTCCTACTGGGGTTGTTGTGGGGATGATTGGGGTGGGAGCGAGGGGGTTTTTTGGGAGGATAGGAAAGGGGATGCAGGAATCCGTTGATTCGGATAAGTAATGGGGAAGAGTCGCCGGGATTAGGGTGTGTGAAAAAATAAATTATAATGTCGGATATTGGAAAAAAGACTATTTTAGTGTATACTACGAATAGTAGTCTTTTGCGCGCTGTTCATATACATTTGGATCATATTTGAGGGCTGGTGACAAAGGGGTGCCATACACCCAGGCATTCACCGCAACATATCTGTTTTGAAGAACAGAAATACCTCATTACAGTGCCACCTCCTTCGATTTAGGTTATGACAATATACGTAGCACATTGTAATAATTTAAATGTAAATAGGAATATAAAAATGTCAACTATTGAATGGCGATTTTGAACATATCTTTGGCACTGCTGTGATTTGGAGTAGAATAATGTAGTGAAATGAGATATACTATATAACATAGTATTATTGTATGTATTTTTCTTTGAGAGGTATACGAATGTATTGCTCAAAGAAAGATGAGTTTATTTGAATATAGATCTTGAAAGGAATCTTTATAGCAGGCTTATTCATGTTAGTTTAAGAAGCGAGTCAAACAAGAATACTTATAGTTGAACGAACCTTAGATTCTCATTTTAATGATTACAAGGAAAATCAGGCAATATTGTTGGAACACCCAAAAAGTCGGCAGAAAAGTGCGTTGTAGAGATTAAGAAAATACGGTCAAACGAGGAAATAAAATGTCGAGCAAAGTGATGTCAATATTAGAAGAAATGACCGGTGGGAAAAGTTACAGGGCCCACAAGTATGGCTTGGATCACGCAGAGCGACCGACCATTGACTATACCGAAGATAATATCATATGGCAGGAAACAGCAGAAACAACGCGGCATAAAAACTATGTCCCTCTTTGGGATGAAAGCAAGAAGGTGCTTTTCAGCGGCACAAATATACTGTCATATTTCCTTGATGGCTCCAGAAGAGTCTTCAAGGTTGATGATATGGGATTTGTTCTTCCGGGAGGACGAAATGTTATATATCCAGTTATAGCCGGTCAAATAGGAGTCGGATGCACACATAGAGAAAATCGAGTTTTGAAGAAAGAAAAATTTCATCAAGAGTTCGTTATATCAATGCCTGATATTGCTAATGCTGACGGGAAGGCTGGGTATTTTCCCGCATTAGCGCAAAAGCTTAATAACTGCCAATCACTGAAGAATGCAAAAATAGAATTTTCAACAATTCTTGAATACAAGACTGCTAAGAATCCTGAGATCAAATATGAGGATAAGGGTACTGCTCTTGTACAGGAAAGGATGTCTATTCGGGAACGTGAAATGGTAGCGGAGCTTGTCAGGGACGGAAAGCTGGATCAGGACAATTACCTGATAAAAGATGGATCTTTAGAATACCGTCCAACTAAACAGGATCGTGCTGATGAAAGAAAATACCAACAGTTCAGGAATAATTACAGTTTTGTGCTCGGCGTATCAAAGAATTTCAATCCGGAAGTTTGTAAAGATATAAATGGCAAATCAAATCCGGGATATGTTGCGGATTTACCTTTGTATCATAGAACTCCGGTTGCGTGTTTTAAGAATCAGGAACTTTTTGGGGACGTCAAATTTGCGGTATGGTACATCCGAATACGAGACACATCTAGGACACGAACGGCTTTTGATGGTGTTGTAAAAGTAGAGAAGATGCTCATTACACAGGAGGAGAACGAATGCGGGATAGACAGTGAACTGGTGGATCTCCTGAGCGCAAGCATTATCAATGAGCGGAATCCGGTATGTTATGGCTCCGATCTAAGGTGGGCAAATCACTTGTATCCGATATATTTGACCGAGTCGTATGTAAAATCGAAGTATCTGAGTGCAAACAGTTTTCTGCATCTGTTTTAAATAGGAGGGACATAATAATGAACAAACTAATCGGACGGGTTTTGGCAACGGAAAAATCGCCAACAACAATGGACAAGTTTACCTTTTGGACGAATTCTGATTTAAAACTGCATGCTTTTGACATTGTGAAAGTACAGCATATTGAGGGATCATACACATTTGGTGTCATTGAGAACATTTCTCATATCACGGACGCACAGAGTTTTCTGACCAATTTCATCTCCAGCGATTTTGGCGATGTTACATTAGACGAGCCAACTTTAAGGATTGGTATGAACTATGTAGAGGCATCTGTTTCATACAATAGCGAGGGAATATATACCCCCGTACATAATAACGCTCAGGTTTTTCTTGCAAGTTCAGATGAGATTAACACAGCACTTGGATTGAAAAATGTTAAGAACCCGCTAGTGTGCGGCTCTCTTAAAATGTATGAGGGAACAGATGAAGAGATAACGCTACCAGTACATTTGAATTCTCAGTTCATATTAGGACCAGAAGGTGCTCATTTGAATATTTCCGGTATATCAGGTCTTGCATCGAAAACATCATACGCTATGTTGTTGATGAAAGCCATTCAGGA
>CAZEAT010000120.1:0-2606 GCA_964510175.1 uncultured Holosporaceae bacterium | reverse complement strand
TATGCAGGTCTCCCTATCTCCTAGCCTAACTCCTTACTTCCGCAAGAGGTTTAATATGCCTAAAATCATTACGTTGTGGAATTAGTTACATGCTGCTCGACAAAAAAAGAAGTATCGGCAGAAGGGAAACATGAGGCCTTGAAAACATGAGAAGTTTTGGAGTAAATTTAATCAATTTTATAAAAAAAGTCGGATTTGGCTATTGTATGGAGTATTTAAAGAATTTTTTAGGGTAGAATCTATGAAATTACAGAAACTAGGTACTATTGAAAATCCTTATGTTAAATCGATTATCAGTACACAATCTCGGCTTTATTTGTGTTGGTTAAAAAGTGGAGAAAAAACGGCTGAAGGCAGAGTTAATACTCCTGCATGGCGAAAAATTAATGTCGGGGAGTGGCTCATGTTAAAGGACAACAAAACAGGAGAATATTTATTAGGAACTGTAAGTTTTAAACATGAATATGAAACATTTGAAGATATGCTTTCCTTAGAAGGTGTACACAACATGCTGCCATTTTTAAATGTAGATGATCTCGCAGAAGGAGTAAAAGTATATAAATCATTTCCTGGCGCGAATCGAGTTTATACTTTTGGATGTGTTGCTATTGGAATAAAAGTTGAAAAAAACAATTGATCTAAGGAATTGTTAAGTTATATACAAGGTTTTAATTTTTTTTTAACTTTTATATGCCGGTTAACTGGATTCTTCATAGGTTTCTTTAAAAAATATACTCGAGTAAAATCGCCATTACCATTTAGATAGACGCAGGGTTGTAGCAAAAATTACCAAGAAATTTATTTTAAAAGAGGCTATTTAAACAAATACGAAGCTTTATAAAAGAAGTGCTTAAAATTGTACAAAAAATCACAAATCAGATTAATTAATTAAAATTTAATTTTAAATTATTTGATATTTTTTAAAAAATATAGTACTCTATTAATAATTAGTTAGTCTATGAAGGAGAAAATATGACAACACCAAATACAGGAACTGAGAAAACTACGGAAAGTTTTCCTGATTTTAAAATTCCAACAATGGATATGAATGCCATTATGGATTCTTATAAGAAAAATTTAGAAATTTTAGGCTTAATCAATAAAATGTCAATCGAAGTCTGCAATGGAATTACTAAGTTACAATCTGCATTTATAAAGCAAATGATGACTGATATGGGTTCCATATTTGAAAAAGCCAATAAACCTGCAGATATGATGGCAAAGTTTAACGAGGTCACTAGAGATACAATCGTTAAAGCAATGGGAAATAGTAAACAAATTTCTGATATGTTAGTAGCTTCAAATAATGAACTGACTGCGGCCGTTACTAAGCGTATGAAAGAGTCAATGGAAGAAGCAAAAAATATTATCAATAAAAAATAATTCATTTTTTTCCATATAATATAGATAGCAGCATTGCCTAAAAGATAATGCTGCTTTTTTTATTAGTTTATGAGTAATTTTTATTTAAATTTTTTTGTGATTTTATTGATTGTTACCTATATTTAGGTAAAAGGAGACAATAACATGCAAAAAAGAATATTTATTTCAATTTTTTCATTAGTATGTGGTATTAGTGGAGCAATGTTTGAAAGACCTCAAACACCAGTAGCGGGCGCTTCTTTCCCTTTTAGAAGACATTCATTATTAGAAAATGAAATATGTGTACCTTTGAGATGTCAACCTCCTATGCTCAGTAGCGAAAATGGCATTATGGATGGAAGGAATATAATTTTTCCTTTTATGGGAGCTCTACATTCTTCCACATTGGCATCAGACATTGAAATAAACGTAGATGAACCGCTTGCGGATCCGCACGTATTGGTTGCTAATACTGATTCTCCAGAAAGAATTTTAATGAATGACTGCAATCTTGCCTTACTTAATATGATTGAGGAAGAAAGACTACATAGATGCGAGATTGAGCAAACAACACAGCAAGATAATAGACGTTCTGTAAATCAACATGCTGTTAGTAGTTCAGTTGCAGCCGTTCGGATTGAAGAAGAAATAGTTGAGCCTCATTCGTATTCTTTTGATTTAGATGAAGGGCGTTCTACTCAGGACGATGTATCGTTAGGAGTACAGACATCATTCGTTACTCCTGTAGCTGTTCCATCTCCTATAATGAATGCAACTATAGGCGCGCAAATTGCAGATGAAGTACATCAAGAATGTCAAAGTCAGCAGCCAACTTTATCCCGCTCAGTAACTCCTCTTAGAATAAATGCGATGGGATTAACACGGACTGTTCCTTCTAGGCACAAAATTTCTTCTAAATTAGCTGCTTTAAATGATAGATTATCACAACCAGCACTTTTAACCCGTCTTCAATCTATTAGTAGAAAACAAAGAACGAATTTAGAATCTCCAATAATTTTGGGACAAAGAATAAAATTTTCTGCCAAGTTGCCTATGGAACTAGAATCAGAAATAAATTTTTGCATGCAGGCTATAAAAATATGGCTGAGAGTCGTAAGCCCAAATGAAAAAAGAGATACTTTTTTTGCAAAAATAGTACGACATTTGTATATAGCTACAGAAGGACTAAAAGGTGATAATATAAATTTAGCGTCTAGATTAAGAGAATATAACTATATGTATGG
>CAZEAT010000119.1:0-2615 GCA_964510175.1 uncultured Holosporaceae bacterium | reverse complement strand
AGCCATCGGCCTTTTTGACCTGCACCAGAATCCAAATGACCGGTGCATTGTCGGATGCCATATAAAGTCGGTTCTGACAGATATGTTTATGGAGATGGAGGAGACAATTGTCCATGCGCTTTCCGGGAAGACATTAGCAGACTGTATCGGCAGCATACAGAAAAGATGTTTTCCTGCTGCAAAAAGAGGATAAGGTGATTGTCAGGAGTGAGATTGTCTTTGAAGATGAAAAGATAAGGCGGGGCATATGAAAACAGGTGTCATTGACGTAGGCGGCGGGCTCAGGGGAATCTATGCCACCGGTGTATTGGATTATTATATGGAACAGGGTATCCGGTTTGACCTGGGAATCGGGATATCTGCGGGGTAGATACATTGAAGCGGGATAAGGAAGCGCTTAAGAGGCTGTACAAAAAAGGAAACTATGATGCACAGAGAATATCGCAGTTTATGAAGAATTAAGTTGAGGAAACGATCTGAACAGTAAATTTCCATTTTACGGTTGCATATCAATCAATGGCAGAGCATTCGGCTGTTAACCGAAGTGTCGTAGGTTCGAGTCCTACTTGAGGAGCTAAACCTGCCGCTGGAGCGGCAGATGGGAAGCCTGTAAACATTAATGTTTGCGGGTTTTGTATGTTGCGGAAAACACTTTGAGTTGGTGTTACCGCTCAACAAAAAAGCATTAAATTTAGAGGAAAATGTTTTATTTATAAAATAAGGCATGTCTTCATATGATTTCAAATGGCACTCTTTGGCACTGGTTTGAGTAACAGGTTATAAATTTATACTGATTGAGTCGTAGTTAACCTTGACATGCAGCATGTAAGCCTTTATAATAAAAGCAAGTCATAAATGCATCAATATGATGCGATAGAGATAATGTAGGATACAATATATTGTTATAGATGAAGTGATTTACTGTCCTGTTTATTGTACATCGGATAAGCTATTATTTTAATTGAAGGTATCCATGAACAATAGGAGGTACAGAAAATGAATAATACACATGAGAGGTATGAGTGCATGTCTAAAGTAATAACAGAAAATCAAATTAGAGAATGGATCCAGAAGGAGACTGTCATTGTAAATGGTGATTTGCTTTGTGCGGAGGGTATAAAATACGATTTCAGATTAGGAAGTAACTTCTTAAAGGCGTACTTTGGACGTGTTATGGATTATGAAAAAGATTTAAAAAGTGCTGAAGATGTTAGGAAAGCTGTGGTAGAGCCAGGAGAGGTAGTTTTTGTGTTAAGTCGAGAAAGATTAGTTTTACCGCCTAATGTTTATGCACAATTAAGTCCAAAGCGGAGTTTAGCACAAGATGGAATAGAGCTAATGGGGGGATTAACAATTGACCCAGGTTATGAGGGATATTTAGTATTTGGATTGAGAAATGTTGCAGGAACACCATACCCTTTGAGTCCGGAAACAAAAATTGTCGCAGCAAATTTTTTTGAATTGAACAAAGAGGAAATGCTCTCAGAGTATAAAAAGCCTGCTTCTATAGAGTCTTTTCCTGAAAAGCTTTTAACGCTTATTGAAAAATATAAACCTGTAAATCCACAGAATCTTGAGATGGAATTGAAAGAATTGCAGAAAGCGTTTCGGGAAAGTCAAGGACAATTAGGTGAAGATGTTCGCGGATTAAAAGAAAAAGTCGGCCAGATTGCGAACGATCTTTTAAAAGAATCAACGAAAAGAGAACAGGAAAATAAATCATTAAGTGATAGATTTTCTTCTGTCGAAGTGCAATTAAGAGAACTTGACAGCAAAACTGTTAAAACGGATTTAAAGTTAGATAGAGTGCAAGAAGATATACAAAAAATAGGAAATAGTACAGACGAAATAAAAGATAATATTATTAAAAAAAATGCTGAAGCGGGAGTGAAAGGGAAAATAGTAACAATAGTTACAACATTTTTAGTTACAGTACTAGCGGGGGTGATTGTAGCATTGGTGCAAGGATGGATAAAATTTTAGACGATTTGATGTTTATCAAATATCTGCGAAAGCAAGCCAGAAATTATTAACTGAAAACAAGCAGAGATTGCGTTGTATGGCTGAGGTTAGGGGGCTATGCCTGCAGAGTTGACTGTGACTGAAACAGGAACGGGGCGTTTTATCGAAAGATAGGCGCTTTTTTATTTCTGTAAATACGGCAGTACCCTCCAGTCCTTTGCGGCTATGGAATCGGTTAGTTCGGATAGGGAGTCGGAAAGCCTTGTTATCCCCTGTGTCCGTCCATGTGGTGATTTTTGGCCTTGTTTGGACAAAGTGGATAAACAGACCGTCCGGCACCCTTTTTGCCCTGTTTGGGGCGATTTGGCAAAAACAGCCCCAATACCAGACTGGAAATGCGGGGCATGCCTTTTTTATTCCTTTTATCACAAATAAGCAGGGAAATCGGTGAAAAACACAGGAAACGATATCATTTCCCGCTGCTGGCATAGTCAGGGTTTGCAGCAAAAGATATATTTGGAAGGCGGGCAGCGGAATTTTTGAAATTTTTTTAAAAATACTTTATTTATTTACAATTTAAGTGCTATACTGAATGCCATAATGTTATTGCTTATCTATATTACAGGCGGAAATTTTACGGATGCTATAGAAGA
>CAZEAT010000118.1:0-2629 GCA_964510175.1 uncultured Holosporaceae bacterium | reverse complement strand
AAAAGATCATCTTCGTGAGCAATCCTCAGAATTCCAAGATGGGAGGAAGACCGGCTCAGGGTGGAGGAAACCGGGGGAACGGCAGACCGATGGGCAACGGCGCCCGTCCTGTACAGCCGCAGAACACACCGCACAAGATTGTGCGGCCTACCCAGAAACCGATCCCGGTGACGGCAGAGCCCTATGATGTGCGACAAAAGCAGCAGCAGGAGAGAAGGTTAGAGCAGCGGCAGCAGGAGAAGCGGGAAAACAACAGGAGTGCAACGACAGCCGGACAGGAGAGAGCGGGCAGTGCAGGAGAAAATCAAAGAACTGAGGGCCAGAGCAGGCCGAATCATAACAACGGTCAGGGTGATCGCAGGAGTGGCGGCGCTCCCTTCGCTGGTGGCCGGAATGGTGGAAATAATGACCGCGCTCAGAGAGGAGCTGGCGGGCAGGACAATAGATTTCGGAAAAATAACGGTCCAAAGGACTTTATCGCTGAGGCGCCCGGCAAGGAAGTGGAGAAGCATCGTGAGGACGAGAAGCGCAGAGCTAATCAGGACAGGGATAAGCGGTCCAGGAAGGATCATATCTATGAGGAGGACGAAGCGGCAGTAAAGAACCGCAACAGAGCGGGCCGGTTTATCAAGCCGGAGAAGAAGCCCGAGGAGTCCAAGGAGGAGCAGATCAAGGTGATCACGATCCCGGAGACTTTGACTATCAGGGATCTTGCGGATAAGATGAAAATCCAGCCTTCTGCGATCATTAAGAAACTCTTTTTACAGGGGCAGATCGTGACATTAAATTCTGACGTCAGCTTCGAGGAGGCGGAAAATATTGCCATTGAGTACGAGATCATCTGTGAAAAAGAAGTCAAGGTGGATGTGATCGAGGAGCTTCTGCGTGAGGAAGAGGAGGATGAGACCACCATGGTGGCGCGTCCGCCGGTCATCTGCGTTATGGGGCATGTAGACCACGGTAAGACATCCCTTTTGGATGCGATCCGTAAGACCAATGTGACGGATAAAGAGGCGGGTGGTATTACCCAGGCCATCGGTGCTTACACGGTAAGCGCCAAGGGACAGAGCATTACTTTCCTGGATACACCGGGTCATGAAGCCTTTACCGCTATGCGTATGCGCGGTGCCAATTCGACGGATATCGCGGTTCTGGTGGTGGCGGCTGATGATGGTGTGATGCCCCAGACGGTGGAGGCGATCAACCATGCGAAGGCGGCAGGGATCGAGATCATTGTAGCAGTCAATAAGATCGATAAGCCCAACGCAAACATTGATCGTGTGAAGCAGGAGATGACAGAGTATGAACTGATTCCGGTAGACTGGGGCGGATCCACGGAGTTTGTGCCGGTGTCTGCAAAATCGGGAGAGGGAATCGAGAATCTGTTAGAGACGATCCTGCTCACAGCGGAGATTTTAGAGCTTAAGGCGAACCCGGACAGAAATGCCAGAGGTCTGGTGATCGAGGCAGAGCTGGATAAGGGAAGAGGCCCGGTAGCTACCGTGCTGGTGCAGAAAGGTACCCTCCATGTGGGAGATTTTATCTCCGCAGGGGCAAGCCATGGCAAAGTGCGTGCGATGATAGACGATAAGGGAAGACGGGTCAAGGAGGCGACTCCTTCCACACCGGTGGAGATTCTGGGATTATCTGATGTACCCAGCGCCGGCGAGGTGTTTATCGTCCATGAAAATGATAAGAGTGCAAAATCCTATGCGGAGACCTATATGGTACAGCATAAGGAGGAAATGCTGGCAGAGACAAAGACCAAGATGTCTCTGGATGATCTGTTCAATCAGATCCAGGAAGGAAATCTGAAGGAACTGAACCTGATCGTCAAGGCAGATGTACAGGGCAGCGTGGAGGCTGTAAAGCAGAGCCTGATGAAGCTGTCCAACGAGGAAGTGGTGGTGAAGTGCATTCACGGCGGCGTGGGTGCGATCAACGAGTCGGACGTGTCGCTGGCTTCCGCATCCTCGGCTATCATCATCGGGTTCAATGTGAGACCGGATGCTACCGCCAAGACGGTGGCAGAGCGGGAAGGCGTGGATGTGCGTCTTTACAAAGTGATCTATCAGGCGATTGAGGATATCGAGGCAGCCATGAAGGGCATGTTAGATCCGATCTTCGAGGAGAAGGTGATCGGCCACGCGGAGGTTCGCCAGATATTCAAGGCATCTGCAATCGGCAATATCGCGGGTTCCTATGTGCTTGACGGCGAGTTCCAGAGAAATTGTAAGATCCGCATCCGCAGAGGTGAAGAGCAGATCTACGAGGGCCAGCTTGCCTCCCTGAAGCGTTTCAAAGATGATGTGAAGGAAGTGAAGGCCGGATTCGAGTGCGGTCTGGTGTTTGACGGCTTCGACAAGATGCAGGAACTTGATATCGTAGAGGCTTATATCATGGTGGAGGTACCAAGATAATATGAGAAAAAACAGTGTCAAAAACACCCGCATAAACGGGGAGGTGCAGCGTGCACTGGCAGAGATCATACGCAGCGGGATCAAAGATCCGAGGATCGCGCCGATGACCTCCGTGGTGGCTGTGGAGGTGGCTCCCGATCTGAAGACCTGTAAAGTGTGGATCAGTGTGCTGGGGGATGAGAAGGCACAGGCGGATACCCTTGCGGGAC
>CAZEAT010000117.1:0-2630 GCA_964510175.1 uncultured Holosporaceae bacterium | reverse complement strand
CCATATCGAAATTATTTTCCTGAAGATAAAGTAATTTATAAAGGCTGTACTTTCGCTTGCGTGCAAGAACATAACGCTTCAGAATGCTTTATCACTAATTATTGGAAAAAATTATCAGAAGCCTCCGATGCGTTAAATGATGATTCCTTGGATTCTTTCTTTGCTACTCCTCGTGGGAAAAATTGTGTTCAATATTCGTTGCAAAAAGCCGCCGCTTTGCTCAATTATTCAAGACGATATGTTTTCATAGATTTATCCTTAGACGCTAATAAGTTTTGGAACCTTTCTGTGAATGATGAAGTTTGCTTGGAGGATGTTGCCGATAAAAAAATCATAGCAAAAGTCGTAAATACTAAATTGCTTCTAAATAGCTCTTCAAGAATACTAAAATTAACTTTCGGATATGCTCCTGACGGATTCGTAAATTGTTCAGGTCAAAAATTCGAAATAGAAAATGAAAAAAATAAAGTAGAACTCAAAGACATTATTACAAATATAGAAATAATAAATCCTCCAGAAGAACAACAAAAATTGCTAGATTCCCAAAATTTTGAATCTGAAAAAATAGCTAAAAATTTTCTAAAACGATACGCAACTAAAATTCGACTAAAATTTCGTCCCTTAAATGTGAAAAGAGAAATTTGCCGAAATGTTCGGCTACCAAATGTGGAGATATAAATGTTAATAAGAAGTTTAAGAAATTTTAAACAAGAATATGAAACTTGCTTTTCTACCGTTCCTAATTCAGTCGAAATTATTCGAAACAGTACCATCATAGATATAGATGACAGTAATAGCTCTGTGATTACAGACGATGATTTTCCTAGCGCTATCTTTTTGCAGGCATCCATAAATCCTGAAAAAATTACCTCTCAAACTAAACTTTTGCGTACTGAAGATAATAGGACCTTTGAAATTAATAATATATATGATGAAGAATTCTTCCATAGAGATTCAGAAGTAAAAAATCATTTCTGTGCGTCTGTAAGTTTGGTCTACGAAAATGCAGGTTATTATTCCTTGAATGGAGAAAAATATGATTTGTTGGATAAGGAAATGCCAAATTTTCAGCTGAAGTTCGTAGATGTTTTATTCAAGATGCAGTTTGATGTATGCAATACTTCTTGCGTTCAAGAAAATTTCTCCGCTTCACAAATAATAGAAAAAGATGGAAATAAAGTATTTTCTAAATTTTATCCTTATGGAGGATTTTACGTCGATGGATGTCATCCTAAACAAATAGAGGCTTGCGTTTGCCAGGCTATGTTCGAAAATAATTTATTGAAAATAAAATCTTATGCATTTTCCTCACTGCTAAATAGAGGAACAGATGTTCGCAAAGATTCTAAAAGATTTAAAAAAGTCAATTTTTCTTCGTCTCCATCCGTTAGTTTGTACGACAAAATAAGGGGTGGAGAATGCCAAATTGAGCTCATTTCAGAAAATGAAACCTTGCATTACAAAAGTTGTGCGGTTTCCCAAATTATTGGAACAAATTTAATAACTCTAAAATTTATAAAGGAGTAAATTATGAAATATACTAATAACGATTTGACAATCGTTGCTAAAACTTTGTACGGAGAAGCTCGTGGAGAATTAAACCCTTTTGGCCTCGCTTCCCTAATTTCCATCGCAAATGTCATTGTAAATCGATGGAAAAAACATTTTGCAAAAAATCCTGCTGATGTTTGCTTGGCTCCTTATCAGTTTTCCTGCTGGAATCAAAACGACCCAAATTATAACAAAATTAAAACGGTTGACGAAAATTCTCCTATATATAAAACTTGTTTAGAGGTCGCAAAAAATGTGCTAGATGAAACTTGGCCGGATTTAACTGATGGCTGCGACCACTATCACGAAAAATCTATAAAACCTTATTGGGCTGCCTATCGCTCTCCTAAAAGAGTCTTCGGCAACCATTACTTCTATAGCTTAAAAGGAGGAATTTAATCATGTCAGTTGAAAAAATAATTGTAGATTCCGTTAATCAAATGAAAAATGGAATTATCGACGATGTGCTGCATAAAACCCAGCAAATAATTCCTTCTGTAGAAGAAATAAAATCTCATAAGTCAAAAGATTGTGATGAAAAAAATGTCGGGAGCGTAAATGTTATCAATGCGTTTAGCCGTAATAAAAGACTAACTATTATGGTCGTTGGCGCGGCTTCAGGTCTTATATTCTGCCTACTCGTCTTAACTACTTATAAAAATGACCTCCCCGGAGAAGTCGTTGGAATAGTCTCAACCGTAGCTGGTATTTTTGGAGCTTGTCTCAAAGATGCCTATAGTTGCGAGTTCAGCTCCAATCGCAAGAAAGACGTCCAACAACTTATTACCGATAAATTGAAATATTAAAAACTCCAACGGCTTGGTTTTATAACTAAGCCGTTTTTTTAACTAGAAAATAGAACACTTGTTTTTTCTTGGATTTCGTTTGAAAGTAAACATAAATGATAAAATTGAAGCATAAACACTTATATGTAAAAAGTTTTAATATTTCCCTATTGTTTTCACTTTTCGTTTATAATATAATTCTTCTCATTATCGCGGGGTAGAGCAGTCTGGTAGCTCGTCAGGCTCATAACCTGAAGGTCGTTGGTTCAAATCCTTCCCCCGCAACCAATTTAA
>CAZEAT010000116.1:0-2643 GCA_964510175.1 uncultured Holosporaceae bacterium | reverse complement strand
ATCTTCTTCATACTGTCTCAAAATTGAGGACTATTGAGGAGATGAAGGATGATTTTACGACTTGATTGATGTTGCACATTATATTTCGCTCTATTCCATAATTTTACGAACAGTTAAAAATTGTAAATCCATATTGCATATTAAAAAATCGTGTATTAACTTTGCAGCGTCGATGATGACAGAGACGTATAAAACACAACTGATATGGATAATAACATTACAATTTTTAATGAGTCTCGCTTTGGCGAGATCAGAACAACAGGGTCTTGGATGAGTCCTATGTTTTGTTTGACTGATGTCTGTAGGATCCTGGATTTGGAAAACAGTAGTCGTGTCAAGACGAGGCTCGACCAAAAGGGGGTTACTACTATGCGAACTCCTACATCCGGCGATCCGCAGATGATGATATACATTAATGAGCCGAATCTATACAAATGCATATTTTCGTCGCGGAAAGAACAAGCGATAGAATTCCAAAATTGGATTTGCTATGATGTTCTTCCTACTATCCGGGCAACCGGAACGTACAATATCCATCAAGCGAATGACAAGCTGAAAGAAGAGAATGAGAAGCTCAAAGAAGAGAATGCTCTATTATTATCTACTGACGGACAGATAAGCCACAAGGCTATCACAATGCAGACGTTTGCAAACCTATTGTCGACTTATACCGGCACGTCCATAGGACGCACGAAATTATTTGCACTGTTACGCAACTGGAATTACATTATGGACGGCTCGACTCTACCGTACCAGAAATATATTGACAGAGGGCTTTTTGAGGTTCGGCTTACAGACTCAGATGAGTTATGTGCGCTCGTCACACAGCGCGGACAGAAGATAATAGCGAGACGATATCGACGCTCGCTGCCGGCTCCTAAAAATGCGAGACTATTCTAACGATAAATATTCAAAAACCATAAAAACAAAACATATTATGAACGAAGTAAGAAAAGCAGCCATGCAAATCCGTGATGGTGTGATGGCGACAAACGGAAATCCAGTAAGCATCGGTGATTACTATTCCGATTTTATGGAATTGGTATCGAATGACGAATGCGAGATAAAGTTATTGACTCCTGCGGAGGTTGATGAATGGGAGTGGGAAACGCTATGCGCACAGCTCGATCTCGACCCGGAACGTAATGCTGTACAGCGTATCTATGTATTATATATGGATAATGCAATATATGCGCATTTTGCGTCGGATGAGGATTATATATCTGATTATGAATAAAACATTAAGTTATGAAAACATTAGACGACGCAAAGAAAAAGTTTGCAGAATCTTTCATCTGCAAAAACGGAAAATTGAAGCCGATATACCGCGATGCGGTTGCAACAATTGCTAATTACAAAGAACCTTTGAAGTTGAAGTACTGGAGTAAGTCATATAGCCGCTATCTCAATTTGAAAAACGAAAAACTATATGATAAAATAGTCGAGTTGCTCGACTGTATGGGAGCGGAGTACAGGCACACAAATATCTCGCCTTCTGGATATGCGAAAGACGGAGATGTTATTACTATAACCGGTAAGGGTCAGATACGTGCGAGACGGATTTTCAGTCATTTTGCAATATAATAACATTTTATGAAGAAGATATTTTTTATCGCTACGTTAATCGTATGTTTATTTGCGTCATGTACACATGACGATGAACCACAATATGTTGCAACTTACAGATGTTTTAATATTGTTGATATTTCTTTTGCAGATGATACTGCTCCGGAGGACCAAGAGTTTTATGGGTCTTTAATTAGCTCTATGTCATTGATGCAGGAGATTACAACAGGAGATTATGATGCCAGGGTATTCCAATATAATTTCCGATATTGGGTTGCATGTGTATCTGATAATCTTATCGAGCAACAATATAATGTATATGATTGGGATGATGAACGTATAGGTACTTTGTTTTTGACATTAGATTTGACAGAAACTGATATTTTACATGTTGGTTTTGAATTTGTCGAGAAGAAAACAAAACTACATATATATGCAAATCTAATTTACGAGTACGACCGTGATTTATAATCTTTATACAAAATGTATAGAGATTAATAAATGCTACTCAAAAAAGGAAGCCGGGGCGAGGATGTCAAGAAACTGCAGAAAGCACTTAATCTGCTTGCCGACGGCATATTCGGGCCGCTTACAGAAGAGGCAGTCCGCTTATATCAATCTGAAAATAAATTAGTTGTAGACGGAATTGTAGGCGACAAGACATGGAGCAAGTTGTTTCCGGTCGCTGTCAATAATCCGCGAAATATAAAAGAGATAATCGTACATTGTAGCGCAACTAAGTATGACAAAGATTATACGGTCGATGACATACGCCGCTGGCATTTGGATAGAGGATTTTCTGATATCGGCTATCATTATGTAATCTATCGTGACGGCTCAATTCACACCGGTCGCCCGGAGAAAATATCAGGGGCGCATTGTTTAAACCATAATTCTATCAGTATCGGCATTTGCTATATCGGTGGTCTCGATTCAGAAGGAAATCCGAAAGATACGAGAACCGATGAGCAGAAAGAAGCGATGAGTAATTTGCTCAAAGATTTGAAGAAAAAATATCCAAAGGCGCATATATATCCGCATTATAAGTTTGCCGCGAAGGCATGTCCTTGCTTTGAT
>CAZEAT010000115.1:0-2671 GCA_964510175.1 uncultured Holosporaceae bacterium | reverse complement strand
ATGACATTCTGGGAACCATCGCCAAACGCGGTGAGCGGGAAGGGCTGGAGGTATCGCTGGTGTCGGGCGACCGGGATCTTCTGCAGGTGGCTACGGATCATATCCGGATCCGGATACCGAAGACCAAGGGCGGTCGCACGGAGGTCGAGGATTATTATGCGAAGGATGTGGAGGCAGCCTATCAGGTGACTCCGCTGCAGTTTATCGATCTGAAGGCGCTGATGGGAGATACGGCGGACAACATCCCCGGAGTGCCCAAGGTGGGTGAAAAAACAGCCACGGAACTGATGGTGACCTATGGTTCCCTGGAAAATATATATGCTCATGTGGAGGAGATTTCCAGGAAAGCAATCCGGGAATCGCTGATCCAGAACCGGGAACTGGCGGATTTAAGCAAGGTGCTTGCCACGATCAATGTGGATGCCGAGATTGATTTTGATCTTCCTCAGGCGAAGGTGGGAGACTTCTATACACAGGAGGCCTATGTGCTGTGCAAACAGCTGGGCTTTAAAAATATACTGTCCCGTTTTTCCACGGAAGCGGCGGTGGCCAATGATCAGGAGAAATATTTCCGTATCGTGACGGATCTGGGGCAGGTGGAGACGGTTTTTGCTGACTGCAGAGAGCGCGGCGGACAGGCAGAGGGAAATTATGAGATCGGGCTGTTTGTCTTCTGTGACGGGGGCGCGCATGGGGAGGACTGCATGGGCATAGCCCTTGCTCTGACAAAGCAGGAGATCCTGTTTATCCCCTGTCAGGGAATGGTGACAGCGGCGTATCTGCAGGACAGACTGACGGCTCTGAACAGGGATGAGTTATGTAAACTAACAACCTTTGGAATCAAGGGGATTTACGAGAAGATAGAGGATACGAAGAGCGGCAGCATGTGGCGTACGGCGGAAGGGAAGCAGGATGTCCTCAGGCCCTATCGGGAAAGACGTTACTTTGATATTCTGGTGGCGGCTTATCTGCTGAATCCGTTGAAAAGCGATTATCAGGTGGAGGATATCGCCGGGGAGTATCTGGGATTGACCATCCCCGACCGGGCACAGGTCTGCGGAAAAGCTACCTATGCAGAAACTTATGAGAAAGCGCCGGAGGCTTTTGCCCAGTACGCCTGTTATCAGGCCTATGTGTGTCTGGCGGTGGCGCCGTTGCTTCGGGAGAAGCTGGAAGAGCAGGGCATGACGGAACTGTTTTATGACATTGAGATGCCGCTGTCCAGAGTGCTCTGCGACATGGAGCGTTACGGGGTGCTGGTGCAGCCGGAGCAGCTGAAGGCTTACGGAGAGGCGCTCACGGGCCGGATCGCGGAATTGGAACAGGCGATCTATAAACAGGCGGGGAGCGAGTTTAACATCAACTCTCCCAAGCAGCTGGGAGAGATCTTGTTTGACCGGATGGGAATCAAGGGCGGCAAAAAGACAAAGACCGGCTATTCCACGGCGGCGGATGTGTTGGAGAAGCTGGCGCCGGATTATCCGATCGTCTCTGATATCCTGGAATACCGTGGGCTGGTGAAATTAAAGTCCACCTATGCGGAGGGGCTGTCCGCCTGCATTGCCGAAGACGGCAGGATTCACTCTACCTTTAACCAGACTATCACTGCTACGGGACGGATCAGTTCTACGGAGCCGAATCTGCAGAATATTCCCATGCGCATGGAACTGGGGCGGCGGATCCGCAAGGTGTTTGTTCCTATGGCGGGCTGTCTTTTTATGGACGCGGATTATTCACAGATCGAGCTGAGGATTCTGGCCCATATGTCCGACGACAAGCAGCTGATCGAGGCCTACCAGATGGAGGAGGATATTCATCGGATCACGGCCTCCAAAGTGTTCCACACCCCCTTTGAGGAGGTGACTGACTTACAGAGACGCAATGCCAAGGCAGTCAATTTTGGCATTGTCTACGGCATCAGCTCTTTTGGGCTCAGTCAGGATCTGAGCATTTCCAAGAAGGAAGCGGCGGACTATATCGAACAGTATTTCCAGACTTATCCGGGAGTGAAGCGGTTTCTGGATCATATGGTGGCGGAGGCGAAGCAGCAAGGCTATGTGACCACGATGTACGGGCGCAGACGTCCCATTCCGGAACTGTCATCCAATAACTTCATGCAGCGCTCCTTCGGAGAGCGGGTGGCCATGAACTCCCCGATTCAGGGAACGGCTGCGGATATCATGAAGATTGCCATGATCCGGGTGTGGGAGAGGCTGCACAGCGAGAATTTGAAGTCACGCCTGATCCTGCAGGTTCACGATGAACTTCTGATCGAGACCTATGCGGAAGAGGAAGAGCAGGTGCAAAAGATACTCACAGATCAGATGCAGCAGGCGGCGGAACTGTCTGTGCGGCTGGAGATCGATCTGCACACGGGCACGGACTGGTATGAGGCCAAGTGATAGAAAAGCCAAAGATAGAGAAGGCGAAAGAGATGAAGGTTATCGGAGTTACGGGCGGTGTGGGCGCAGGAAAATCAGAGGTACTGGCCCATCTTGCAGGGAAGTATAACTGCCGTGTCATTATGGCGGACCGGCTGGCCCATCAGCTGGAGGAGCCGGGAGGTTCCTGTTATGAACCGCTGGTGGCGCTTCTGGGGAAGGATGTCCTGAACAGGAACGGCAGGATCGATAGACAGAAGATGGCGGCTGCGATCTTTGCAGACGAGATA
>CAZEAT010000114.1:0-2678 GCA_964510175.1 uncultured Holosporaceae bacterium | reverse complement strand
TAATTGATTCATTAGCAACAGAATCTTTGGCTTATGTTTTAGCTGAACCTAATCTGGTAGCGATTTCAGGAAAGTCTGCTACATTTAAATCAGGTGGTGAATATGGATACATTGTTACTCAACCGGGTGGCAGTGATAACAATACAACAGAGTTTAAAGATTGGGGAACTTCTTTAGAGTTTACTCCGATTGTTTTGGCTGAGGATCGTATTAGTATTCAGGTTAAAGCAGAAGTTAGTACAATAAAAGAAAAAGATTCCTCAAAAACCCCATCCTTGGAAACTAAAAATGTCGAAACTTGCGTTGAGTTAGGTAGTGGACAAAGTCTAGCATTAGCTGGATTATTACAAAATACAAAAAGTACCTCTACGACTGAAGATCCGATATTGTCAAGCATTCCATTGTTGGGATCTTTATTTAGGAGTTCATCGGTTCAAAAAACGGAAAAAGAATTAGTTATTATAGTAACACCTTATATTGTGAAACCTACATCTAAATTAAAGCTACCTACGGAAATGGCTCCTAAAATGCTGTCGCCTGTGGCTTCTATATTAGAGAGGAAATTTCATCATAAAATGGTAAAAATGCCGAATACAGGATTTTCGTTGAAATAGAAGGAGTATCAGTCATGAAGTATTTATTTATGTGTTCAGGATTGTGTTTGATTTTAAGTGGCTGTGAACATAAAAAGTCTATTGATCAAAGTAATAATACATTACCTGAAGTTTTGGTTTCTGAAGAGAGAGTAAATCATTTGTTTCCTATGGAATCGAATCATCAGATTTCAGATGTAATTATGGAGAAAATTATTGGAGAGCTTAAGGAAGAAAAAAGTACAGGTGTCGAGAATGTTAGCTTTACATTAATTACGGAAAAACCACTTCTAAAAGAAGAGCAAGATCTTTTGGCTAAGCAGGTTATTTCGAGTTTAAGAAAAGCGGGATTTTTGGAAAGTCGTATCATAAATTCAGGTAGTTGTTTTTATGAAGGAGCTGGAAATAATATTAGGATAGATGCACTAAAATATAAATCTAAAGAACTTGATATGGGATATTTTGATAGTGATCACGATGTAGGAGATTGTGATGTTCAAAAGGATCTTCCTAAAAAAGGATTTGCGGATGCTTGGAATTTGCAACAGATGATAGCTAATAAGGCAGATTTAGTTGCTCCAAGAGAATATAAAGGACAAAAGACCGAAGCGGCCATTGGAGCATTATCTACTGAGTTGTCAGGAGGGGGTTCAAGCTCTTCAAGTTCTTCGAGTTCGTCTAAATAAAAGTAGGGGGTTGTTATGGCAAAAAGTACATCTGATTTACCTCATAACTTAATGGCATTTGTAAATGACCCAGTGTCTGAACAAATTATTTTGAATGTCATAAAAGAAATGAATATGGCTTATGCAGAAGCCAAGATAGGTGGTGTTCCCGAAATATTAGAGTTTCTTAAAAATGAAAGAAGCCCTAAAATTTTGATAGTGGATTTATCTAACTCGGAGCTTCCATTGGGTGATATCGCTAAGATTAAGGAATATAGTACTCCTAACATGGCGATAATTGCCATTGGTACTCGTAATGAAGTAGGGCTATTTAGAGATTTGAGAAGTTACAATGTAACAGACTATATTGTAAAACCTTTAAATAATGTGCTTTTAAAACGTGCAATAGATGTTGCAAACGGAACTTTAAAGAATGAAGCTGAAAAAACGGGAAAATTGATTCATGTTGTAAGTACAGTAGGAGGCGCAGGTGCAACTACTGTAGTAGCGAATGTCGGTTGGCTTTTGGCTAATAAACATTTTAAACGAACACTTATCATGGATTTGGATTTCTTATATGGAACAGGCAATTTGTTATTAGACATTAAAGCAGAAAATGCTTATCTGGATTTGCTAGAGTCTCCAGATAAAATAGATGATTATTTTGTAGAGACTATTATCAGAAAGTGCCAGGATCGTCTTTATTATTTAGGTGGATTGTGTGACCTAGTAAGAGGTATTCAGGTAGATGGAGAGGCATTTACAGCATTAATGGATCTTTTGAAGAGGCAATTTAACTATGTTTTGGTTGATGCTCAAAGAGATTTACATCTGGTAAATAAAACAGCAATGCAAAAAGCAGATAGTTTTATTCTTATGGTAGAAATGAGTATGGCTTCGGCTCAAAACGCTGCAAGAATGTTAGAATTTTTATCGGTAGAACATCCAAATAAGAAAATAGTTATCGTTTCGAATAAAAATGGTTTATCGAGTGCAGGTGCATTGGCAAAAGAGTCTTTTGAAGGTGTAATAGGGCGCAAGATTGATTACATTATGCAATTGGATGAAAGTCTAACATTGGCAGCAGCAAATATAGGACAGCCTGTAGCTTCTTCCGATAGTCTTTTAACTGAAGTTTTAAATGAAATTACTGATGATGCGCTTGGTAAAAATGATAATCAGGCGATTGTTAAAGCTATAGAAGAAAAAGAAGGGTTTACCTTGAAAAGATTCCAAAAAATGGCGTTGGATTTTATAGTTAAGTTTATACGTAAGTAACGGAGAGTGGTTTTATGGCTCAAAATGATGAAAATAGAGAAGGTGCAGTAGAGGAATCTCCTTTATTAACTGTATTCCGTAAAGAAGCTCATGAAACAATGTTGAGTCGTATTAATTTGGCTTCAGCATTTAAATTAACTCC
>CAZEAT010000113.1:0-2725 GCA_964510175.1 uncultured Holosporaceae bacterium | reverse complement strand
TGGAGGAGAACTCGTCAAAGATCATGCCCCGCTCGGCCTCCCGCATGCCCTGGATAATGACCTGACGGGCGGTCTGGGCGGCGATGCGGCCGAAGTCCCGGGTCTTGATCTCAATGGAGATCACGTCCCCCAGTTGGGCCTGGGGCAGTTTGGCCTGGGCCTCCTCCAGAGAAAGTTCGGTGGCGGGGTTATCCACGGTCTCCACCACATCTTTCCGCATGAACATACGGACGGTGCCCTTCTCGGGGTCGGCGTCCAGAACGATGTTGTCCCCGGCGTCGGGGTGATCTTTCTTGTAGGCCGACACCAGAGCCAGGGTGATCTTCTCCAGCATATACCCCTTGGGAATGTTCTTTTCCTTCTCGATGAGGTCGATGGCGGCGAAGAACTCGGCCACGTCCAACTCGTTGGACTGAGGGGCCTTCTGGTTTTTCTTAGGCATAGTGATCAATCTCCTTTTATCACACAGGCAAGTGGCGCTGTGTCATATTATTTTTCGGTGGGGCAAATGGGGACTGGGGTCAGACCCGGACATAGAGCCGGACCTGAGCGACGTCCTGCTTTTCCAGTACTTTTTCTCCGGAGGCGGTCTGGAGGGTCACCCTTCCTTCTTCGTAGGCCTTGAGAACGCCCACATGGTCTTTTCGGCCTTCCTGGGCCCGGTAGAGTTTGACTTCCACCTCGCTGCCCAGATAGGCCTCGAAGTGCTCGGGCTTCCGCAGGACCCGGTCGGCCCCGGCAGAGGAGACCTCAAAGGTGTAACTGCCCTCGATGGGGTCCGCCTCGTCCAGCAGGTCGCTCACCGGGCGGGAGACCGCCTCGCAGTCGTTGATACTGACCCCGCCGGGCTTGTCGATATAGAGCCGCAGGTACCAAACCCCGGCTTCCTTCACATACTCCACGTCCCAGAGGGTACAGCCCGCCGCTTCCACAGCGGGGAGCGCCAGTTGGGTCACGGTATCGGTCACCTTTGACATGAGCAGCCCCCTTCCAATCAAAAAGAGTGAGGGACAAGCCTCACTCTACCTTACTAACTATTACCAACGCGTCAAGTATAGCACTCTTTTTCAGAAATTGCAAGGGGTTTTGGGAAAAAAGTGGAGCGTTAAATGTATCATTTCATACAACTTTTCCTGCCTTCACGCAATATGTGAAGGAGGCTTTGACATGAAGGTAATAAAGAGGTATATTTATTATACCATCCCCAAAGCAAAGGCTATGCTTGAAGTTATCATGTATAGCCAAAAATGGGTTCAGTGGGTCGCACATCTTTCACCCGCAACCTGCTCGTACTGTAGGAGAAATCATGGTAAAATTCTGGCCATTGATGATGCAACGATTATCTGGCCGGAGGTTCATCCAAATTGCCATTGTGTTTTGGAGCGCGTTCGTTCCTATCTTGCCGGTACAGTGACTTCTCTTGATCCAAATGGCGCGGATGTTTATCTTGCGTTCTATCATACCTTACCGGAATGGTATATTACCAAAGCGGAGGCAGCAGCCAAAGGATGGATTCCGATGTTAGGCAACCTTGGCGATGTCCTTCCTGGAATGATGCTTGGAGGAGATATTTACCAGAATCGGGATGGTCGACTCCCACAACAACCCGGGCGCATTTGGTACGAAGCCGATTTCGATTATGAGGGTGGCTATAGAAATCACAAGCGAATCTTGTATTCAAACGATGGGCTCTTGTTTGTTACTTTTGATCACTACTTGACATTTTCTGAAATTATCTCTGGGGAGGACTATTAACATGGACGAATATATTATTGATCTGTCGGGTATCCGCAATCTGTATGAGCTGCACGAATATTTCAAGAAGGTGTTTCCTCTGCCGGACTACTACGGCATGAATATGGATGCCCTTTGGGACTGCCTATACCTTTGGTTTATGAGACCGACCCGTATCACACTGAAAAACGAGGCCTCTGCACCCAAGGAACTTTCGGAGTCGGTTGAGATTCTGCATCAGCTCCTCTTGGACTTGGATGAAAAAGATCCACATGTTGAGGTCTGCTTTGAATGATCGAAAAAGAGCCCCCTGAAGTTTCAACTTCAGGGGGCTCCTTATTATTATCTTACTCCTCCTCGGCCATGGCCTTGGCTTCGGCGATGGCCTTCTCCTGGGCCTGGGGAGTGGCCTCCTCATAGCGGACAAAGTGGAAGGTGAAGGAGCCGCGGGACTGGGTCATGGAGCGCAGGTCGATGGCGTAGGTCATCATCTCGGCCATGGGGACCTCGGCCTCCAGCACCTGGTTGCCGTCACCGTCGGGATTCATGCCCATGACGCGGCCCCGGCGCTTGGTGATGTCGCCCATGACGTCGCCCATGTAGGAGTCGGGGATAGTGACCTTCAACTCGCCCACGGGCTCCAGCAGAATGGGGTTGGCCTCGGGCATGGCGGCCTTGTAGGAAAGCTGAGCGGCCGTCTTGAAGGCGATTTCCGAGGAGTCCACGGGGTGATAGCTTCCGTCGTACAGGGTGGCCTTCAGGTTGACCACGGGGTAGCCGGCCAGAGGACCGTGGAGCACGGCCTCCCGCAGACCCTTCTCCACGGCGGGGAAGAAGTTCTTGGGCACGCTACCGCCGAAGACCTCCTCGTCAAAGACCAGATCTTCCTCGTCGGGGTTGGGCTCGAAGCGGATCCACACGTCGCCGAACTGGCCCGAGCCGCCGGTCTGCTTCTTGTGGCGGCCCTGCTTCTCCACCTTTTTGCGGATCT
>CAZEAT010000112.1:0-2743 GCA_964510175.1 uncultured Holosporaceae bacterium | reverse complement strand
TCGTCTTGGCGTACACATTCCGCGAATGTTTCTTCCCATCCGGCCACATGGGGGAGTACCGCCCCTCCCAGCAGTTTTCACTGATCTGGCTGATACAGCCGGTACCCGGCTTGCGTCGCTTGCCGATGTAGGGCCGGAAGGTGGTCATGGTTCGTTTCTCTTGCGGCTCCGCGGGCAACTCCTGCGGAGCCGCTTTTCCTATCCCCTGGTCGATCTTGGCGGCCGCCTGGGTCTGCATGGTGTCGGTGACATGGGTAAAATGCCTCTAACACGCCCGCACACAAATTAGAGATAATACAGCACTAGTCTCGGTTGGTGAAAAATATTTTCTACTTATACATTAAATAAGTCTTGACAAACACTTTTGGGCGTGCTATATTAATTCCACAATCTAAATTAGGAGGGTACGATTATGGAATACAGCCAAGTCTTGTTAGAAATGTTAGAGAGGATCAAGGTGCTAGAAGGCAAGGTGCAGACCTTGGAAGACCAGCTCCGCTCTGCCCCTGCAGTTCAACCGTACGACAAACGGCAACTTGACAATGTCAGCTTAAAATACCGCAAATTAGCCGAATATCTTTTGTCCTCTAACGAAATGAGAGTGACCCTTTCCTATCCACAAATTGAGGAAATATTGGGTTTTGCGCTACCTGACACAGCCAGAAATTTCAAACCATCCTTCTGGGCGAATACCAGAACTCACTCTTACGCCTCCAGTTGGATGGGCGTGGGCTACAAGACACAAATTGATCCCTACAGCGACAGCGTGACCTTTGTAAAAAACTTAGGTTGACCACTCTACTCAAGAACCGCCCGCTTTTCTTTACTCTGGAATGGAACTGCTGGAGGTCGTTCTGGGTCAACTTGTCCAGCGGGATGTGCCCGATTTCTGGGATCACATGGAGGTAGATCTCCGCTTCGTAGGCGGACTGGGAGGTCAGCCGAATGTGGGGCTTGGAGTATGTCTGGTACCAGTGGTCGATCCAGTCCCCGAAGGGCATATCCGGGGCGATCTTCGCCTTGGCGTGGGTCTTGATCAGGGTCTCCAGCTTTTCCTCGCACTCCGCTTTGGTCTTGGCCAGGACATTCTTGGTCTTGGGCCGTTTCTGCTCATCGTAGCCGACGACTACCCGCCCCTCCCAGCGGCCGTCCTTGCGAAGCCTTACTGTGCCCTGGCCGTTTTTCCGCTTTCTTCCCATGGTTTCAGCTCCTCTCCGAAGATGTCGGTCATGAAATCGCCCACGATCTCGGCGGCGCGTCTTTGCATATCGCCGGTCACATGGGTGTAGGTGTCCAGCGTGAAGCTGGCGTTGGTGTGGCCCAGGATACTGGCGAGGGTCTTGGCGTCCACCCCTGACGCCAGCGCGTGGGTGGCGAAGGTGTGCCGGAGGTCGTGGAAGCGGATGGACGGCAGGCCCGCCCGCTTTAACAGCGTTTTCATGTGGTTATAGGCCCAGCTGGGGCTCATGGGCTCCTCCGGGCGCAGGGGGTGGGGGAATATCCACTCTGTCAGGGCGGTCTTTTTCCGCTCCCGGTTGATTTTTGTCTCCCCCACCATGATCTCCCCTGCCCTTTTCGCGCTTGCGGAGCGCTGGATCTTCAGCGTCCCTGCCGTCTCATCGAAGTCCTCCCACTTGAGGGCGCATATCTCGCCCCGGCGCAGGCCGATGGTCAACTCGGTGTAGAAGAAGTCCCGCCACGGCTCGTCTTTTTGCACCTCTGCCATGAAGGCGTCCAACTGCTCCTCGTTGAGCACCTGCATGGGCTTATGGCTAGGCTTTGGGTTCGTCACTTGATCCAGCGGGTTCTGGGCAATGATGTGGGCGGTCTGGGCGTCCTTCATGGCCAGGTGGAGCATGGCGTGGACGCGGTTGATGGTGGCGTCCGCCAGCCCTTTGCCGTGGACAGTGTCCTTTTGCACCCGTCCGTGGGCCTTTAGCTGGTTATACATCCTCTGCACATTCGCCGGGGTGATCTTGGATATGGCCTTGTCGCCCAGGATGGGCTTGATGTAGTTCCTGATGTAGTTCTCATACCCGCTGAGCGTATTGGGCCGGAGCGTGTCCGCCTTGTACTCCTTCAGCCAGCGGTCCAGCCACTCCCCCAGCGTCAGGACGCTGTCCTGGGTCAGATTTGCGTCCTGGTAGCTCTCGATGGCCCGGTGGAGCTTGTCCAGCAGTTCCCGCTGGGTGTCCGCGTAGACATATCAGAAGATGGAGTCGCCGTTTTCCTTGTGGCCCACCACGATGCGGCCTTCCCAGCTCCCGGTTTTCGTCTTACGCACCATGCCGTCCCCGGAGGGCCTGCGCTTGCCCATCAGTCGCCCTCCTCCCCGGTGAGGCACTCCGCCATGAGCCGAACCCCCAGGCGGAATCCCAGGATGAAGTTCTCCTCCGCCGTCACGCCGTCCATCTCCAGTAGGGTGTCTAAGATGGCGGCAAGCTGGGCTTGGCCCTCCTCGGCCAGTAGTTGGTCCAGTTCCTCCTTCTGCTGTTCCAGCCGCCTGCTCAGCCGCCGCAACGGAGAGCCGCCGGGGATAGACCGCTCACACAGCGGGATGTTGCCGAGATACAGGTCTCGCAAGGTTTTAAACACGGTGTGTCACTCCCTTCGTAGCAACACAACATACCACAGGGATAGCCAAATTGCTATCCCTGTGGGCGAGAGTTATCAATTTGTTATCAATTCCCCGCCGGGGCCTTTTCATTGTTTACTGCGAGGTAACTGGTTCCCCACTGGTTTG
>CAZEAT010000111.1:0-2761 GCA_964510175.1 uncultured Holosporaceae bacterium | reverse complement strand
TCCAGCACCTCCAAAAAGATGCCCTCGTAGTCAAAGCGCACCAGCCGGTTGCCGTCAGGGAGCACGCCGGTGATCTCAGCGGTCAATTCGCCGTCTCCAAAGATCACCCGGGCTCCCTGACGAAGTTTTCTACCGGGCCGCACCAGACACTCCCAGGTCTTGTCTCCCTTGTCGGTGAGCAACAGCACCTCGCACACGCCGCCGCTGTCCCGGCGGCCGATGAGGCGGGCGGGAAGTACCCGGGAGTCGTTGAGTACCAGACAGTCACCTGGGCGCAGATATCGGGGCAGGTCGTAAAAATGGGCGTGGCCTACCGCTCCCGTAGCCTTGTCCAGAGTCATGAGCCGGGAGCCGTCCCGGCGCTCCAGGGGGGTCTGGGCGATCAACTCGGGGGGCAGATCGTAGTAAAAGTCGGAAGTTTTCAAGCTGTCAGCGTCTCCTCACTCTATGGTGATGCCGGTATAGTAAAACTTCAGGATATCCTCATAAGTATAGCCACGCTTGGCCATGGCGTAAGCGCCCCACTGACTCATCCCTACGTTGTGGCCCCAGCCGGTGCCGGTGAAGGTATAGGTGGTCTGGCGGTCGGCGCTGTTGAAAGCGGGTGTCTCCTTCACAGCCTCCAGAGCCTTTACGCCGTCGGCGGTGATGATATAGCTTTGACTGGGCAGGGGCTGCACCGTGCCGTCCCCGCTCAGCGCGTATAACCCGTCCAGGCTGGGGGCGCCGCTGTCAGAACCTGCCACGGCGTAGCCTGACTGCGGTTGGACGCCGCCGGAGGTGGTCATGGTGAAGTGGATGGAGTTGGTCCCCAAAACGCTCCGGATCGTATCGGCCTGGGAGATGGTATAGCTCTTCCCTGCCGTGTCCACGACGGTAAGCTCAATGGTGTTGCCCAGCGCGCTTTGCTTCGTAGCCACGCTGACGATGTCGCCGCACATATACTTTCTGTTGTTTAGCCGGGTCTTCAGCTCGGCGGCTGTGCGGGTCACGCTCCAACGGTAATTGCCCGCGATATCGGCCACGTCGGCCTCGTAGGGATCCACCTTCCCCTTTAAGTAGTCGTGGCTGGTGCCCCAGACATATTTCACGTCTTCGCTGGCCCCGCCGTTGCTGGAGTAATACACCGCGTTTCCGCCGATGCACTTGCCGTTATAGTAGAGTTCCAGCCCGGCAGTCTCCTCCACCGCCTGGTCGCTGACCGGCCCCGCCCCGGAGGTTCCCTTGTAGACCTGGCAGTCGGTGGTGGTGCAGCAGTCGAAGTGATAGACGCCGCTGTGCTTCGTCGTGGTGCGGGAAACGTAGGTCCGGGCGCACACAGCCTGGGCCTTCAAGGCCTCCAGGGGCCAGGAGGAGCTCATCTCATAAGGGATGACCCCCTTGATGTAGTCCTCCATCTCTACGATATTGACCACCGTAGACGCCGCGCTTTCTATGCGCTCAAAGCGAAAGCCGCCGTAGTAGCTTCTGCCCTGGTTCAGCGTGGTCACGGCCTTTTCCCCTTCCGCCGCCATGGGCATAACGCCAAAGGCGCCGGCCTCTCCGGCCTGATTGGCGTCAAATTCGAAGAGGATGCGGGGGGTCCCGGTGACGACTGCCACATAACCGTAACTGCCCGTCTCGCCCACGCTGGCCCCTTCCAACTCCAAGGCGGCCACGGCCGCCTCGGCGTCGGCGCGGCGGGTATAGGAGCCTATGCGGACGTAATAGGTCCCCTCGATCCAGGACACAAAGCCGTCCTCTACCATCTGGGCCGCAGTCTGCGCGGCGTCAAAGTCCTCGTAAGGCCAGGGCAACTGCACATGATAGCACCCCACCGTGCCCCGGCTGTTCTCCTGGGAGTAGCTGTAATCGCCCTGCGCGGTCAGATAGAGGTTTCTGGTGACCAGGACGCTGATCTTCGTCTCCCCTGTCCAGCCCAGAGGGACAAAGTGCCGCTGGTCATCATAATAGCCAAAGCCGTAGCCGGCCCCCACCTTGTTGCTGAGGCTGGGCGCTGTCATGGCGGTGTCTTGGAACGCAAGGCCGATCCGCAGGATCCTTCCTTCGGCGGCCTGAGCGGTGGTCAGGCCTGATAGGGCGGACACGATCAGGACGGCCACTAACAGTTTTGCCAGTTTTTTCGTCATAATGGGCTCCAATCTGTATCAAAGGAAAATTGACACGGCTAAAAGAGTGTGCTAACATTAAGTCTAATGTGTGAACTCTATTATACTGGACACGGCGACCATTTTCAACGGTTTTTTGCAAATACACCAAGGAAATGATTTCCCTTGTATACCATAGGAATGGAAAGGAGTACATAGTATGGAAAAGTATCAAGTCGGTGTGGTGGGCGCCACGGGTATGGTGGGCCAGCGGTTCATCACTCTGCTGTCGGGCCACCCCTGGTTCGAGCTGAAGGTGGTGGCGGCCTCGGAGCGCTCCGCCGGTAAGCGCTATGAGGACGCGGTGGGGGCCAAGTGGGCCATGGACGGCCCCATCCCCGCCGAGGCCAAGGACCTCATCGTCCTCAACGCCACCGAGGACGTGGAGAAGATCGCCGCTCAGGTGGACTTCATCTTCTGCGCCGTGGATATGAAGAAAGACGAGATCCGGGCGTTGGAGGAGCGCTACGCCAAGGCTGAGTGCCCGGTCATCTCCAACAACTCCGCCCACCGCTGGACCGAGGATGTGCCCATGGTCATCCCCGAGGTCAACCCTGAACACATCCAGGTCATCGACGCCCAGAAAAAGCGCCTGGGCACCAAGCGGGGCTTCA
>CAZEAT010000110.1:0-2768 GCA_964510175.1 uncultured Holosporaceae bacterium | reverse complement strand
TGCCGACAATACTCGTCTGGCGACGGACTGGTAAGATAGGTGACGCCAACACAAAGAAGGGACAAACTTCGGTTTGTCCCTTCTTTTGACGTTCTTGTAGGGGCGAGCTGTGCTCGCCCCTACTTACCTGGAAGAATGGGAGGGGAGAAAACGTGCGCTATCAAAATATCCATAAAGCCACCTTTTTGGCCCGGCCCAACCGCTTCATCGCCAAGGTGCTGCTGGACGGGGAGGAGCTGACCGTCCATGTGAAGAACACCGGGCGGTGTAAGGAGCTGCTGGTGCCGGGGTACACCGTATATCTGGAAAAGTCCTCCAACCCCGCCCGGAAGACCGCCTACGATCTGGTGGCGGTGGAGAAGGGGGAGCGGCTCATCAATATGGATTCCCAGGCTCCCAACAGGCTTTTTGAAGAGTGGGCCAGGGCGGGACACTTCGTGCCCGGACTGACCTTCCTGCGGCCTGAGACCACCTGGGGCCACTCCCGGTTCGACTTCTACTGGGAGGCCGGGGAGCGGGCGGGTTTAGAACCCGCCCCTGCGCCCCCAATGAAGGAGGTAGGGGCGGGTCCCAGACCCGCCCGCCGGGGCTTCGTGGAGGTCAAGGGCTGCACCCTGGAGGAGGACAACTGGACCTACTTCCCCGACGCCCCCACGGAGCGGGGGGTGAAGCACCTGGAGGAGCTGCTGCTGGCCAAACAGCAGGGCTACGAGGCGGCCATCTGTGTGGTGATCCAGATGGCGGGGGTGGACGGGTTCTCCCCCAATGACAGCACCCACCCGGAATTCGGGGAGGCCCTGCGGAGGGCCGCCGCCGGGGGCGTGGAGGTGCTGGCTTATGAGTGTAAGGTCATCCCCGGAGAGGTTTACATAACATCGAAAGTTCCTGTGAAGCTGTGAATCTGCTCCCGAAGATTGACAGATGTATTGAATGGTGCTATAGTACAGATACAATGATATAGGGGAATGAGGCGCTCCCCCGGGTAACCGAAACCGCTTGAAAAAGCTGATGGCTTCTGTGATTTTTATGGTCGCAGGGGTTATCGGCTTTTTTTGCGGCCTAAGGAGGAATTTTATCATGTTGACTTCTCTGGCGCTTATTTTCCTGGTGGGGCTTGCCGCCGGGGCCCTCTGCGGGCGGCTGGGACTGCCCCGCATCGTTGGGATGCTGGCGGCGGGTATCGCTTTGGGGCCCTATGCCCTGGATCTTCTGGATCCGTCCATTCTGACCGTGTCCGCCGAGCTGCGGCAGATGGCCCTTATCATCATTCTGCTAAAGGCGGGCCTGACCTTAAATTTGGCCGATCTGAGGCGGGTGGGCCGCCCTGCTGTTTTGATGTCCTTTCTCCCGGCAAGCTTTGAAATTTTGGCCTTTTTCCTGTTTGCTCCCTCCATTTTAGGGGTGACCAGGCTGGAGGCCGCCGTCATGGGCGCGGTGCTGGGGGCGGTGTCCCCGGCGGTGGTCATTCCCCGGATGGTCCAGCTCCTGGAGGGGGGCTGGGGGACGGAGAAGAGCATCCCCCAGCTTATTTTGGCGGGGGCCTCCTGCGACGATGTGTTCGTCATTGTGGTGTTTTCCACCTTTGTGACCATGGCCCAGGGCGGCTCGGCCCGGGTGATGGATTTCGTGAATATCCCGGTGTCCATCCTTTTGGGCGTGGCGTTGGGGGGAGCGGCCGGATGGGCGGCTGACCTGCTTTTTCAGAGGGCCTACTCCCGGGGCCGGTATATCCGCAACAGCATGAAGGTCATCGTGATTTTGGGCGTGGCCTTCCTCCTGATGGCGGTGGAGACCTGGCTCAAGGGGAAGGTGGCCCTGTCCGGCCTGCTGGCGGTGGTGAGCATGGCCTGCGTGCTGCAGAAAAGAAGCCCAGAGAAGGTGGCCCGCCGCCTGAGCGAGAAGTTCGGCAAGCTGTGGCTGGCGGCGGAGGTGATCCTCTTTGTGCTGGTGGGGGCGGCGGTGGATATCCGGTATACCCTGAACGCCGGGGGCAAAGCGGTGGGGATGATCTTTCTGGCCCTGGCGGTTCGCTCCGTGGGGGTCGTCCTGTGTCTGGCGGGAACCGAGCTGAACCGAAAAGAGCGGCTTTTCTGTATCATCGCCTATCTCCCCAAGGCCACCGTCCAGGCCGCCATCGGCTCTGTGCCGCTGGCTCTGGGCCTTCCCTGCGGGCAGATGGTCCTTTCCGTGGCGGTGCTGGCCATCCTAATCACGGCGCCCCTGGGGGCCATCGGGATGGATGGGAGCTATCAGCGGCTTCTGAAAAGGGAGCAATAGCGTCAAACCCTTGGGAGGGCAAAAAGTCAAGGGGAAAATAGCTTGACTTCACTGGATAAATATGCTATAATCTCATTTCGCCTGGGCGTCTATGGGAAAAGTGCGCCCATTTTCAGATGGGAGGGGCGCGGGATGCTCACGGAACTTTCCAACAAAGCCAAGGTCGTGGGCGCCAAGCAGGTCAGGCGGGCCCTGGAGGCGGGCCGGGCTTTGACCGTGTTTCTGGCCGCCGACGCCGATCCCAGAGTGACAGAGCCCATCGCTGCAGCCTGCGCCGAAAAGGGCGTGAAGGCCGAGACGGTTCCCTCCATGCGGGAGCTGGGCAAGGCCTGCGGCATCTCGGTGGGGGCCGCCGTGGCGGCGGCTGTGGCCGAGTAAGCACCTATGTTTTGGTTTTAGCGGGATAATCCATTGGATTCCTGTTAAAATATAGAAGTATCAATGAAGAAAGGAGGAAGATTATGCCTACGTTTAACCAGCTCGTTCGGAAG
>CAZEAT010000109.1:0-2847 GCA_964510175.1 uncultured Holosporaceae bacterium | reverse complement strand
ACTCGGCGCAACCATTATCTATTTGGGGGATATCAGTGATCAGAAGCGGATCTTGGCGGCCTTGCCATCCTGCACGCGGATCACAACCTGGCCGGCTGCGGGATTTTCGATGCGCATGCCGTTGAGGTTATAATACTGAGCGGGAGCGCCATTGCCAACCTCGATAGCCTTGATGCCAGATGTGTTGTCATCCTTATAATAAATGGTTACCTTTGAGAAGTCGAACTGACCGGCCTTGCTGGTATCAGCGCTATAGACAGCCTTTTCTCCAACAGTAAATGTTATTTCATTGGCCTCGCCAGTCCAGGTTACGATGCTGCTGCCAGTTGTCTGCTCAACATTGCCGGTGGTGGGGGTTAATTCTGCCTGTCTTGTAACGCCTTGCGAAGAAAGATCAAATACAATCTTAACGATTGAGGCATTGGTTGCGGTGATGGTGAGAGTGCCTTTAGCGTAGATGCGCACGTCTTTGCCAGTTTTGTTGTAAGTGGGAGCATTGCTGCCGCCATTTTTATTGGTGGCTATAGTAAAGTCGCCCCACTTGTCGACGGCTTCAAAAGTCGAGTTGGCATAGATATTTTCCATTACAAATTCAGCCTTTTCGCCTTCGTCTTCGCCAATGATGGTGTATGCGGCTACGACGATTTCACTCCTGACTTCGTTCTTGATTGCGATAGCCTTGATGGTGACGTCCTCATCGATGGTGATGGGGCCGGTGTAAGCCTCTGATTCTTCAGTTGGGTCAACGCCATTTGTGGTGTAGTAGATGGTTGCGCCCTGGGTAGCGCAGGTGATCTCAACCTCGGTGCCGAGAGCGACAGCTCCGGCTGCGGGATTGAACACGGGGGCCTCGACGGTCTCAAACTCCTGCTTTACGGTGTAGGCAGTGGGGTAGAACTGCATTGTGGTGTTGAAAATTCCGATGAAGCCGGTCACGTCATATTTGCCGGGCTCGACTGAAGCGAGCTTGAAGTTGTTGCGGAATGTGACGCTGGTGTCGCCAACCTTAACATTGAAGTTAGCAACAGTTGCGTCTGGTGTGGCAGCGTCAATGGTCACGTCCTTCATCACGCAGTATGCGCTTACGTTTGCAGCAACAAAGAAGTCAGCCATATTGGCAGTGGTGATATCGGTGGGAGCGGGAATAGCGGCAGTGCCCTCGACAGTGGGGTTGCCGGCGGGCTTGAGCTCAAAGAGCCCCGAGTATATATCGACTGTTGCTTCCCAGCCGCCCTTGATAACCTGGCCGGCATCGCCGTTGACAGTGCCGTAGATCAGAGCATACTCGGTGCCGTCGTATACGTATACATTCAATCCGTTTTTGTAGACGATTGTGAGGTCACCGGTATAGAAGAATGCCCCACCTTTACCGTATGTCTTAGCCGTTGCCAGTGTGTTAACGGACTCGATGATAGTGTATGTGGCGGTTGCGATAGCGCTCTTGTCGGCGCCCTTGATGGCGATGGCCTTGATGGTCACAGTCTCGTCGATGGTGATGGGGCCATCATATTTGGTCGACTGGGCGGTGGGGTCGGTGCCGTCTTCGGTATAATAAATATCAGCGCCCTCAGTGTCGCAAGTGAGCTCAACCTCGGTGCCGGCCATTACATTTCCAGAACCGGTTGAGAAAACAGGAGCGAGCACAGCCACGGCTGCGTCAGAAGTGGTGATAGTGACAGACAGGAAGCAGAATTGGCCGGCCTTGGTGGCACCGTCTGCACCATAATTTGCCTTATCGCCAACGGTAAATTTTATTTCATTGGCGTCACCAGTCCATGTGACTGTTTCGTCACCTGAGGCTTGTGTTGCGATGGATCCGGTTGAGGCAGTGATGGGTGCCAAGCGTTTCTTTCCCTGGTCTGAAATATAGAATACTATATCAGTGATATTTGCTGAGGACGACGAAATGGTGATTGACCCCTTGGCGTATACACGAACATCGCCGTTTGGGACATACGCGGGATTAGAAGATCCGCTGTTCTTGCTAACAGTGATCTCAAAGTCTCCCCAAGTGCTGGAAGATTGGAGTGGATCAATCTTTGCTGACCCGTAGATGTCGGCCATCTTGAAGGTGTATTCCGCCGCCTTGGCCGAGAAGCCGAGAGCGAGGAACAGCGTCATGAGAAGTAGAATTTTCTTCATAAGCTTTTGTGTTTTTTGGTAATTATTTGGTTGGTATTTCGAATTTGTTAGTGTGGCAATAGGAGCCGAGAGCGCACAGCACACCTATCCGTTGCAAAATTAGGCAATATTGTCGAGAAAAACAATTACATTTATATGATTTTTTTGCTAAATTTGCGGCATGAAAAAATTGTTGCTTGCATTGATGGTCTCCATACTCGGCTGCGCCCCGCTGCTGAGGGGCCAGATCGTGGCCACGCCCGCCAGTCGCCTCAACAGCGACAGCATACGCCGAGCATTTGATGACCAACCATATTTCGGCCTTTACAAGGACAATTATTTCATCTTCGGCCCATCGATCGGGAGCAAGCCGACGAAGGAAAACACCAACATCAAATTCCAGATATCCATCGCCCAGCGACTGACGCGCTCGACGCTGCCTTTCGGCACATACCTCTACCTGTTTTATTCGCAGAAATGCTTTTGGAACGTGCTTGAAAACTCGATGCCCATGACCGACCTCAACTTCAACCCCGGCATCGGCCTGGCCAAGCCCCTGTTTGTCCACGACCGGTTTATCGGCAAGGTCACCCTCGTGGTCGAGCATGAGAGCAACGGCCGCGACGGCGACGCCTCGCGCTCGTGGAATAAGATTTCGCTCGGAGCCAACATCATGGTCGACCCCAACATCATGGTGCACGGCAAATTCTGGATACCGATAGTCGA
>CAZEAT010000108.1:0-2883 GCA_964510175.1 uncultured Holosporaceae bacterium | reverse complement strand
TGCGTCCTCTTCGCCGGGGAGGAGGGGGAGCTGAAGGCCGGGGAGACCGAGCAGAAACTCCTTCAAACCGTGTCCGGCTTCCTGGGCCGCCACATGGAAGGGTAAGCAAACAAAAAGAGAAGGCCCCGTCCTCCCGGGAGGACGGGGCCTTCCTATTTCGCGGCCAGATACAGCAAAAGAAAAAGAATATTGACCGCGAACACCGCCGTCAGGGCCAGCCAGGGCCTTCTCCTGTTCATTTCTCTCCCTCCGTATGTATCCTACGCAGAAGCGGGGCCGGGTATGCCAGGGAAAAGCAGGCGGGGCGTGAGGTATATTTTTCCGCCGACCAGCCATACTGGAAAAGGAAAAAAGGCAAAAGGAGGGATGGCAGTTGATCAAGGGGATCAACCGGCGGGTGATCGTGGTAAAGGCCCCCGACCGCCGCTTTTTTGAGGAGGCGATCTTCATCGTCCGGGAGGACATTCTGGGCCAGGGGGGCGTCACTGCCGACCAGGTGGTGGAGGAGGCCCGGCGGGTGGCCGACGGCTATGTGAAGAAACCGAAACGATCCTGGAAGGAGCGGCTCATTGCCCTGGGGTACATGGCCATCGGGGCGGCGCTGACCGTGGCGGTCTGGTGCGTGGGAACCTTTTTGTGAGTTCGAGCGGGATACATGAGGAAGAGGGCGGTCACCTGACCGCCCTCTTGCCGTGCTTTATGAGCTTAATCCTTCTTTGGCCAGTCGTGCCAGTCGCCCGGGAACAGGAGCAGGGCCCCGCTATCGATCCCGTCGGGACCGGGTGCCACCTTGACCTGGTAACGCCCGGTGACAGGAACGGTCATGGACAGGAAATCGTAGTACGCCAGTGTCTCCTCCACGGCGGCGGACCCGTCCTCAAGTTCCAGGCGGAGCTGCAGACCTTCGGATTGGGGGAACCATGTCCCCAGAAAGGTCACAGAGGTCCCGGCGGCCCATTCAAAGGCGGTTTCGTCGGAGGAGTCGGTGAGTGCCTGATAGGTTTGATTGGCGGAGATTCCGGACAGGACGAAGTCAGATTCTACCTCCGGAAGTTCAAAATCAAGGTCCAGGATAGAGAACGCGATTACGCGCTGGGAGTCAATCCAAACAGCGCCGCCCGAATGGTTGGAGTTTTTGTCTCCCCAAGTATAGATGTGCCGGGTCTCGTCAGTGGTAGGGGAGGACGAGGAGGTCGATGCGCCCGTGCCGTCGCCCAACTGACCGTAAGTGTTGCTGCCCCATGTCCAGCCCGTGCCGTCCGCCATCGTGAGGGTCGAGCCCCAATCATAGACATAGACGTGTGTCTCATCGGTGGTAGTAGCACCGTCTGTCAACCCCATCAGTCTTTGAAGAACCCGGTCCCTGGCGCCTTCGGAGTTCAAAGGTTCCGACATATGATCGTCCCACAGGAAGGTCAGAGAGCCGTCAGGCTCCTTTTGGAAGAAAACATTATTGCGGGAAGCGGCGGCGGAAACCCAGTTATCTTCGTCCAGATAAGTCCCCTCGGCACGGATCACTTCATCTGGGGTGGTGGTATGAAGCATAGGAATAAAACCCCAGGCCTCCACGGTCACATCTCCGAAGGTATAATAGTAGTAGGGCCCACGGAAGGACACCACCCGCCAATCGTCCCAGGTGGCCGGACAGCCCAGGGCGTAGGACTCTCCTTCGGGCTCGGGGACGGTGGGGGTTTGGGAGGCTTTGTAGATTTTTTCCGTACACTCCTTGACGGCGGCTACCACTTCTGCGGGCACCCCCGCGTCGATGCCCTCTACGATGTGGTCAACGGTGGACCGCTGATCCTTGTAGGACAGGAGATTTTCTCCGTCAAAGTAGAGGTACCGTCCCCAATGCCGGCCGTTGCGTTCATTGCGGGGCTCAGATTCCCCCTGGGCATAGAGATATTTGCTGTATTTATCCCACCTTGAATAGTCCCAGACAGAAAGCTCCGGGCAGGCGTTGAGGAGCAATTCGTCCGGCCAGGCCTCATAGACCACGCCATCCCGCAGGAAGAAAAGCTGCCGGGGGGCGACCAACTCGTCGGTTCCATCTCCGTCCCAGTCGATTTGATAGGATTCTCCCCAGTAAGAGGTCCGGCACCGGGCCAGCAGAGTCAGAACGCCGTCCCCGGTGAAATAGTAATAATCCCGGGTGGGACCATAGGAGTGTTCGCTATATTGCCCGGAGTAGTCCAGATAGAAGCCCCGGTGGCCCAGAAGGTCTTCATAATAGGATACGCAATCCCTCTCTTCGGACAAGCCGGACAGGAACACATGATAGACGTCGTTTTCCTCGTAGGCGGCGTACACCACGCCGTCCTCCGCCCGGTAGACCATGACATGATGGCCGTCGATCTCCCAGTTGGCGTAGCAGGTTTCGTAGTTGTAGGAGTAGTGGCCGGGATAGGCCGTTACCGCCACCGTGGGGGCCACATAGGGCTCCAGGTCGGACAGGGGAATGGTGACCTCCGGCTCCCAGGCGGGCAGGGGAGTGGGAATGGCGGGCTTTTCGCTCTTTTGGTTGGAGACAAACCAATAGCCGCCGTCGGGTTGCTCGGCCAAAGTGGTGCAAAACCAGTCGTAGCCGTCGCCCCAGCCGTGGTGGTAGAGTTTGACGGTGTTACCCTCCCGGGTGCCGTAGAGAAATTCAATGTCGCCGGGATCGTTGGTATCTCCGTGGCCCCAGACATAGGCGCCGACGGCCTCCTCGTAGGAAAAGGAGAAGTCGACTTTGTTGGTCTGCTCCAGAGTCAGGCCGGTGTATTGGGTCAGAACGTCGTCAATGTACTCCAAAGTCAGTTTGTAGTAGGGGCAGGTTGCATGATCGATCCCTAAAGTAAGATATTCTTCTCCGGTAAGTTCTTCGCCGTCACAGTAGAAAAG
>CAZEAT010000107.1:0-2894 GCA_964510175.1 uncultured Holosporaceae bacterium | reverse complement strand
GTCAATATCCAGGAAAAAGTCGGTATTACATTTATTATGGTTTCCCATGACCAGGAAGAAGCGATGACTATGTCTACTCGTATCGGAGTAATGAATAGTGGTCGTATATTGCAGGTTGGAAGCCCTACAGAAGTCTATGAATACCCTAATTCAAAATATGTCGCTGACTTTATAGGGTCTATTAACCTGTTCGATGGTTTGATTATTGAAGAACGCTCCGACCACGTTATTGTAAAATCTACTATGCTAGAAAAAAATCTCTACGTCACTCATTCGGCTTCTGTTCCTGTAGGTGCTCAAATGAGCGTCGCTATACGCCCTGAAAAAATTATGCTCACTACGTCAGAACCATCTGGCGAATATAATTGGACTAGTGGCATTGTTCAGGATATAGCTTACCTTGGAGATGTCTCAATTTATTATGTCAAATTAAATTCTGGAGCTATCGTTCTTGCCACTACCGCTAACCTTGTCAGAGTCGCTGAACGCCCAATTCAGTGGGATGATAAAGTCTTCTTATATTGGAAACCTGAAAGCGGTATAGTCCTCGCTATGTAATAAGAATTTTATAAATATCAAAGCAATTTCGGTTTTTCCAAAAGGGTAAAAGAAATTTCTTATACAGTGGTAACATTATATCAAGAGAGGAAATTATTAGTAAATTAAAATATATGAAAAATATTAATGCTAAAAACAATTACAAAAAGGTATAAAACTGCAAATACAAAAATGTGTAAATATTGAAAAGAGCAGATAAGGTTTTATGAAAATCTTGAAAGGTAAAGACAATATAAAAACAAATCTAATATTGTTTCCAATAAAGAAGAAAAGAATAGCTATTGGGACTATTCCTTTATTCTGCCTGCTCCATTCACTTACTGCATAAGATTCCCTGTAGTCATTGTAAACCGAATAAAAATCAGATGGATTTGATTTTTCATCATCATTTTTATTGTTATCACTATCAAAAATCTGTAAAATGATAGAGATAATATACGCAGTGATAGAGTAATGCATATTTTCAAATACGAAATTGAACTAAATTCGGAGATTATGGCGGCAATCGCGAAGCTTCACGAGTACAAGGGACGGGAGGATCTGTTGCTCGAAGCTAATAGAGATGGGTTAAATACTTTGGTTGAAGCTTCCAAAATTCAGAGTATTGATGCTTCGAACAGAATCGAAGGAATTTTTACCTCATACAAAAGATTGAAAGAATTGGTCGAAAAAAAGTCGGCTCCACAAAATCGCTCTGAGCAAGAAATCGCAGGCTATCGTGAAGTGCTGAAAACCATACATGAGAGCCACGATTATATCAGCTTGACGCCAAATGTTATTCTTCAATTACATCGCGATTTATATACCTATGCTCCCGGAGGCGGGAATTTTAAAAATGTGGACAATGTTATTGCTGAAACCGATTTGGATGGTAATCAATTTACGCGATTTACGCCTGTTCCTGCGTTTCAAACTCCGGAGTTTATCAGTAACCTATGTCAAGAATTTTCGAAGGTTTTTTTAGAGGATAAAATCGATAAACTTTTGCTTATTCCTATGTTCATTCTGGATTTTTTATGTATTCATCCGTTCAATGACGGAAATGGGCGCATGAGTCGTCTGCTTACTTTGTTTCTCTTGTATCGAGCCGGGTACACAGTTGGAAAATACATAAGTATCGAAATGTTAATCGAAAAAACGAAGGAGACGTATTACGAATCGCTGCAGAAAAGTTCTATCGGATGGCATGACAATAGAAATACCTATGAGCCATTTCTGAGTTACACTTTAGGGATTCTTTTGAAAGCCTATGAAGAATTTGAAAACCGAGTCATCTATTTGAAAAAAATCAAAAAGGCAGATAAGATAAAAATGCTGGTCGATAGAACCATTGGCAGTATTTCCAAAAAACAAATCATGGAATATTATCCTGAAATCAGTAAGGTAACAGTAGAACGTACGCTGATAAACTTGGTAAAAACAGGATATATCAAAAAAATAGGAAGCGGTCGAAATTCTGCATATATAAAAAATGAGTAACTCATAAAAAAGTTGTGGAGACTGTAATTAGCTTGAAATCTCTTTTTAAATGTTCATTGTAAATAATTATAGCTCTTAGCTTAAGATACTTATTTGGAAGTGATTTTTTCACTTTTCGATGGTCTATAATTTGCGGTTTCAATCTTTTTTTTAATTTGAAAATTTTCTGATAGGGTTTAGTGGAAATTGTTACGATTAGGTCTTTGTAGAGCTAATTTTTTTTATATATTATGTATTATGAAATCTGTAAAAGCAAAAATAGGTAACCAACTATTTAGAGCTTGGCCCTTTACTTTACAGTTAGATTTATCTAACGATAAAAAATAATAATCAAAGCAACATATTGATTTAGAAGGGAAATTTAATTTTTCTTTGACTCCCTACTTGAAAAAATTAAAAATTTAGTTAATATATAAATAGGTTTAAATAAAAAATATTTGATATTTAACAATTAACCCCTGATTCCCTTGAGTCTGCACAGTGACTTATCAGTGGATTTCCCAATTAAAATATAATTAACGGAGATAAAAATGTTTAATTTATTGAAACATTTTAACTCCTCTAAAAAAGAGTGTATTTTTGCTTGGCAGGGAACTTCTCCCACATGGACTTCAGGTAATTATTCATCTCTTGTTTCAGAGGGGTTTTTCAAAAATGTGTTTGTATATAGAGCAATTAGCCTTATTTCCAATGGAATTTCTTCTATTCCTATTATAGTAAAAAATTCAGATTTATCAGAAAATAAGAAGTTAACTGCTTTATTTGCTCGTCCCAATGATTCTCAGGGGCGGAGCGCCTTTATGTCGTACTTGGTGAATTATCTTGAACTCGCCGGAAATGCCTTCATCCATTTCAAT
>CAZEAT010000106.1:0-3053 GCA_964510175.1 uncultured Holosporaceae bacterium | reverse complement strand
AAGCCCGTTTAATTGTAATGATACTCTTGTCCAATTCATCCGCTAAAGCAACCGCGCTGATACCCGGTGAAGAAACGATACGGTTATATATCGATTTTTCCGTGTCATTTATCGTGCCATTTATCGTATCATTCTTTTGGCCCGATAAATCCGGGCAAAAAAATAGGCCTTTTAGACGAAAAAAGCGCCAAAGCATGTGCTTTAGCGCTTGTTGTGACCCCGGAGGGAACACAAATATTAAATTCGATAAAACCGAATACAATCAAATGATATTTTTTCTAAATATTGTAAATGTGTGGTAATAAAATAAATAACCTTGTTTGATTACGCCAATTTGTGCCGTGAGATATACCCCACAATTATAGTAGATTTAATTTTGGTAGTCAAAAGGTAGTCAAAAAAACTAAAAATTTGACTACCTTTGTAATGTCTTAACTCAAACATTACAAATTATGGCTACCACTAAGCGCGAATTATCGCAGAAAATCAACAGTGCGGGCAAATCCGAAATCATAATAAGACTGACTATTGGCCGAGGTGTGCAACCTCGCCTAAAATCCGGGTTATTTATCGCCACGTCTCGCTTTAAAGATGGCGCAATTATCAAGCCGAGAGCAAACCAGACCGAGGCCGCAGAGTTACGGAAAATTGAGGCCGCGTTAACAGAGCTTGAGCAATTTTTGCTCAATCTTTGCGCCGACACCCCCAAAGAAAAACTAACTAAAGACTACCTCAACGAGAAGATAGCTCGACACCGCCACCCGGAGGCCTACCGAGAGGAGGGGGCCTCCCCGGTTGACTTTTTTGAGGCGTTTAACGAATATCTCGAAAAACACCCTTTATCCGAAGCCCGCGCAAATCATTACAAAGTATTGAGCCGGGCGTTGCGCCGTTTTGAACTCTACACCGCCGCAAGTGGCGACCCCTACCGAGTAACCCTCGACAACTTTACATCCGAAGACCTTGAAAGATTTGAGGAGTTTTTGCGTGCTGAGCCGGATTTGTTCGACCAATACCCGGCAATATATCAAGCAATACCGGCAGACACGCGGAAAGTAAGGAAAACACGCCGACCTATACCCAAAGGCAATAACACTATTTGTTGCACCTTTAAGCGTTTTAGGGCTTTTTTCAATTGGTGCAATGAGCAAGGCTTAACCGAAAATACTCCCTTTGCTAAATTTCACGGAATAGGTGCGGAGAAATACGGAACGCCGTATTATATCACTATTGAAGAACGCAACCAAATAGCGGACTTTGATTTGTCGACAAATAAAGATCTGGAAGCCCAACGCGATATATTTATTTTTCATTGTTTGATTGGTTGCCGTGTGTCGGATTTGTTGCGGCTTACCCCGGCCAATATTATAACCGGCGCGGTTGAGTATATCGCCAGCAAGACGAAGCAGGAACGCCCAGAGGTTATCCGCGTACCTCTACATCCCGCCGCACTCGATATATTGGCAAAGTATGCAGGGCGTGCCGATGGACGATTGTTGCCCTTTATATCCGCCCAGCGATACAACGACGCGATAAAGCGCATTTTCACCGAGGCCGGAATAACCCGCGCCGTTACTATCCTTAACCCCACCACCGGGCAGGAGGAACAACGCCCCCTCAACGAAATAGCAAGTAGCCATATTGCCCGCCGTACCTTTGTGGGCAATCTATACCGCAAAGTAAAAGACCCCAATTTAGTAGGTAAATTATCCGGCCACAAAGAGGGTAGCAAGGCTTTTGCACGTTACCGTGATATTGATGAGGATATGAAACGAGATCTTATAAACCTGCTTTGATATGGCAACAAGAAGCGAAGAACAGAGGGTGGCAAGGTGGTGTATGAAACATCTTGAAGAACTTGAGCGGGAGGGTGTCGATATTTCCGCATTTTTCCGGGTGTTGATCAAGAATGATCCTGAAGCGTTCCCGCTCCCTCGACCTAAAGGACGGAGGCCTGGGCGTGTAAGCCGTAAGGAGAAACCTTTAATTGGCTCTCTTGTTAATATTAGTCCTAAACAATTCATACAGACCTTATGCTGGCTTATTAAATTGGTAAATAAGCCAACTAATAAGATTTTATATATTGACAACACCCAGCGTTACCAAAATAACTTTGAAAATTCTCCTAAAGGCTTCTCGAAACTCATGCTTGCCTTATGCCGTATTATTCCCGATGTTGAGAAAAAGGCTTTATTTGATTTGGTGAAAGAGTCATTCGTTGGGTATAATGTTGGAAGTTATTCAACATTCATGTATCATTGTGAAAGTTCATCGAACAATGATTGTGATTTGCTTGCGACATATATAAAAGAAATGGATTGCGATTTATAGAGCCTCAATTTTGATTTTTTTTTCGGATTTAATTGGGGGGCCGTATTTATTACATTCGGGGACACCGCATTGCGTATTATCTTTGTGAGTGAATTAACCGCACCCTCAGATGATGTTGTATTGGATGATGTGGAGGGGGCATAAGCCTAATAAACATCATGTGTAATAAAACTTTTGAAAAAAACAGAAACACGCCACAAAATGGCGGGGTGTGCTTTATCCTCTCTGAAGCTGATTTGCGCTCCGTGGTAAAGGAAATGTATCATGAGGAACAGTTGCGTGTAAAGCGAGCCATTGAGGCCCAAAAAGAACGTGCCACTATTACCAGGCAGGAGGCATCGCGGATGCTCAACGTCACCCTTTCAACTCTTTGGAGATGGAATAAGGACGGTTATTTGACCCCGGTAAAAATCGGGTCTAAAGTTCTATATCGTACGAGTGACATTGAACAAATGCTTATGAAAATGGGGAAAGGAGTGACAGCATGAACACGCACGACCTTAACGAAGAACCGTCCCTATTCGACCAACCACGCAAACCAGCGAGGGAATTGACACCGAGACAAACACGCCTCTTCAACCTACTGTGTGACGGAGGCAAGTATTCGGCCATTGACATTTCAATACGTCTGCACATAGGAGACGCGCGGAGCGAGATCCGCAACCTACGCAAGATGGGCATTGCCGTTTGCGATGAGTGGAAACCGGGCAAGGATGGCGAGA
>CAZEAT010000105.1:0-3169 GCA_964510175.1 uncultured Holosporaceae bacterium | reverse complement strand
AGAATCCTCGCTGATAGTCGTCGCCGAATGTGGGCACGATCACGCCCGACTGGTAGCTGCTCGTAAACGGGAAAAAGCCAAAAGGCACAGCAATGGGCAGCGGCAGGCCCGCCAGCACCATATAGGCCGGACCAGACACGACATTCTTGCCGGGACGCACCTTGGCCTTGGTCAGTTGGAAATAGAAGTGAGGATCATCGTGCTTGTCGCAGGTCGTGTATTTGCCATCCTTGGTGTAATAGTCTTCGCCCTCACCCTTCTTGGTTATGCCGCCAGTGAGGTAGCCTTCGCCCTGCTCTGTCACCACGTTGGTGATCAATCCCTTGCGGGTCTTGAAGTTATATCGCATGGTCTGCGCCTCATAGTCGGTGCCGTTCTCATTGAATACGGGTCGGCCGATGACCTCGCCGAGCGAGTCGACGGTGCCGACAGCAAAAACATTGCTGTTTTGCATATCCATCTCTATGTTGTCGGCGTCAAGCTTGAGCGAGCCGTAAGACACTGAGCCGGAGCCATACATATACGCCGTGTCACGGCGCACCATTATCATCGAGTCAGCCGACGAAAAGTCAACCTTGGCATCAAGGTCCATCTTCTTGCGGATAAACCTCGACGGCCTGGCTGCAGCCGCAGCCGGCTTCGCAGCGATGCTGTCGGCTTTGACCACGGCAGTGTCAGCGTCAGCCGTTAACGCGCTGTGAGCGACACTGTCGACATCGGCCCGGGCCGAGTCCGATCCAGCCGATGCCCGCGCCACTGCGCTGCTGACGAAATCCTTGAGGCTGTCAGCATCAGCATCCGACGCATCGATCACCAGCCCTGTGCTGTCGCGGTGGGCCACAATGCCGCCGGGCACCCTCATACCGGCATCACCGCCGCGCACAGGCACGCCGCCGCCGGTAGCGCACGATGTCGCCGCCGAAACAGCCAGCAAAATCAGCATTGCCGATAATATATATGCAAGAATACTTTTCAATAAAGTCAAAAACAAAATCAACCACAAAATTACTAAAAAATCCGCAATTCTGCACCAAAATCGCCATTATTAGCGCCTAAATAATAAAATCCCGCCACACAAAGCCTCAGACCATGGTGACGGGATTTGATAGAATGATGATATTCAGGCTATAGCGCCAGTCAATCATTTCTTGAAGAGCAGCGGGGCCATCTCCTTGAGGCTGCGGCGCCATGTCAGGAATTCATGCCCGGTCGAGTCTGACACGTATGACACTGCATTGTGCCCTGCGGCCTTGAGGGCATCGACAGCCTCGATGGTGCGCTCGGGCCACTCGCGCGAGCCGCAAGATATGAAAATCAGTTTCGGCTCGACTGTCAACTCATCGGGCGCGTAGACGCCTCCGCTCAGCAGCCCGTAATAGTCAAATACCTCAGGACGCGCCAGGGTGATATTCTTGGTCTCCATGCCGCCCATCGAGAGGCCGGCCATCGCGCGGTGCTCCTTATCGGCCACGGTGCGGAAATTGGCGTCGACGTATGGTATCAGCTCATCTACAAGCACAGTCTCGAAGTCCTTGTAATTAAACGACCCGATGGTGCCGAATTTCGCGTCGTTGGTCATGCCGTAGGTCATCACGATGATAAAGGGCTCGCACTTGCCCTCGGCTATCAAATTGTCCATGATCAGGTTGGCGTGGCCCTGGCTGCTCCATGCCGTCTCATCCTCGCCCCAGCCATGCTGCAAGTAAAGCACGGGGTAGCGCTTAGCCGGGCTTGAGGCATAATCCGGCGGCAGGTAGACGAATGCGCGCTTTTGCTCGCCGGTGCTCGGCGAGGGGAATAGTATCTGGCTGACCTGACCATGCGGCACATCCTTCAACTCATAAAACTCACGGTCGTGGGCCGGAATCTCAATGCCGCTCTCCCATCGCGTAGACCCGAAATAATTGTGGGTGCCTGGGTCGTTGACCGCCGCACCGTCAATGATCAGATGGTAATAGTGAAAGCCCTCATCCATCGGAGCCAAAGTCGTGCCGGTCCATGCGCCGTCCTTGCCCTTTCGCAGCACAGTGCCGCCTCGACCACCAAGGCCGAGGGTGACAATCACAGACTTGGCCGATGGAGCGTCAACCTTAAATCGAGCATAGCCCTCGGAATTCACCATAGGATACTCCCGGCCATGCTGGTTTAGTTCGTTAGGCTTGAAATCCTCCTTCGGTTGACGCGAGTCGAGGGCCGGATCAAAATTCTTGACGGCGAGATATGCCTTCTTCGGCTTCAGATTCTCATCAAAAAGCAGCGGGTGGTTATTGACGCCAAGCCAAGAATCAGCGTCACACAGATTCCAGAACGTCACGTTGTCGATCACATCCTTATGCTTGCGGAAAACACGGAATAGGCGATCATACTGATCCTCTTGCAGCGTGCTCATATAATCAGGCAGCGGCTTGCTTTGGCCACGTGAGAATCGCAGCTGGCCGCCCATCTCATCATTTGTGCGCACATCAAGCTCAGTGATGTTGATGTGATCCACGAGCTCTGAAAATTTCGTCAGCGCCGCATCGACATCATCCTCTGACGGCCCATAAATGTTGTAATGGCCCTGCATTCCGATGCCGGTGATGGGCACTCCGGCATCCTGCATCTTCTTGACCATGGCATAGATATTGTCACGCTTGCGCGCTGACGTGGTGTTATAGTCATTATAAAACAGCAAAGCGTCAGGGTCAGCCTCGTGAGCATACTCAAAAGCCTTGGCGATAAACTCATCGCCGCATAGTTGATACAGCTTAGAATCGCGATAAGGATTCGGCTTCATTCCGGGCCAAGCCGGGCCCCCGTCAGAGATAGCCTCATTGACCACGTCCCATGCATAGACCACATCCTTATACCGGTTGACCACCGTGTGGATATGATCACGCAGACGCCTGTAAAAAACATCCTTTTTCACAGGCTTGCCCTTCTTGTCAGTAAACATCCAATCAGCAAACTGCGAATGCCACACCAGCGTATGGCCGCGCATCTTGATGCCATTAGCCAGGCAAAAATCAGCTATGCTGTCAGCCAGGCCAAAATTCCAGACACCCTCAGCCGGATGTATCACACCGGGCTTCATGGCATTCTCGGCTGTCACGCTATTAAACTCCTTCTTGATCAGCTCCATCTGCTGATCAACAGAAACATTGCGCTTATTGACAGCAACGCCAATCGT
>CAZEAT010000104.1:0-3174 GCA_964510175.1 uncultured Holosporaceae bacterium | reverse complement strand
GTTGCCCACAACAGATTTTGAGTCTGCCTCGTCTGCCATTCCGACACGCCGGCATTCATGCATTTTCCAACAACAGGATTATTTTATCATATAAAGTTCTGTATGGCAAGAAATTTTTTCTTTAGTCTGAACATATCGTAATAGTTTACCCCATGAGTTCATAACGAGGCGGCTAATCGGCGAATACCGCAGGAGTGCAATACAATCCGTTTTTGACATGGAAAAACTTGCATTTTGTATTATGTAACAATATAATAAAAATGTAAGGATGGATTTAAATTTGAACACTATAAGGAATCAAAAAGAGGGGCATTCAATGAAGAAGGTGTTTTCCGTTAAAAATATATTGAAGATAGTGTGGCTGTTGTTTGCAGTTATGAGCATTATAGTCTGGCTTCCGAAAGTAGACGGACTGTTTACCAGGGACTATGCTGTCATTTCGGAATATGTTGATCTGAACGATTCCTGGGAGATCACAATAAACGAGAACTCCTATCAGGATGTGGCGCTGAACGACTTTCACTTTCCAGCAGTCAATCGGGGCGACCAGATTACTATGAGCAGGACGCTCCCGGAGGAGTGGGAGATAACGGAAGGAGCGCTGCGGTTATACATCAGGCAGACGGCGGTCAGGATCTATGTTGACGATGAGATGGTGTATGAGTATGGTTATGACCGGATGGCGAATAATGAGACCGTGGGAAGCGGTTTCCAGTTCGTCAATTTTCCGGAGGAATATCAGGGCAAAACATTGACGATCCACTTTCTCCTATCTGAAAATAAGGCTTTTACAAAATTGGATCCCGTGCGGATTTATGCGTGGGAGAATGCATTCCGAGTACTTATGACAGAGAATCGTCTGCCACTGTTTCTGGGCAGCTTTCTGACTATATTTGGGCTTGTTATATTTATCATTACTGCTTTTGCATTGGTATTTTCACGCAAATATGTACGGCTGCTGTGCATCTCGGTCTTTTCGATATGTATGGGGCTATGGACGCTTTGCTACTACAGGGTGCTTCTGGTTTTTTCCATTCCCCTGTATTCTATAGGTCTGATAGAATATATTTCCCTCTATCTGGGACCGGTGCCTCTGATCGCCTATATGTATGAGGATGTGAAGAATTTGAAGCTGAAGTTTTTCAGGGTGTTCTACTGGCTGCTTTTAGGCATCTATATTGCTGCCCTGACGGTGATGATAGCTTTGCATACGCAGAATATTGTCCATCTTGCCTCAATGCTGCAGTATGTGATTCTGTTTATAGCTGCCTGCCTGCTCTTTTTTTCCGTTGTGATCATAATGAACTTCAAGTCCGGCAGGATGATCGATCGGATGTATCTGGCGGGGGTGCTGATCATTGTGTTTTGTATCTCCTATGACCTGATCAGCTATGGAAATGAGCGCTACTACGGCAACAGTTCGTTTTTGTCGGTGAAGGGAGTGACTTCCATCGGGGTTTTGAGCTTCATTTTTATTCTGGTCCTCTCATTTTACATTGAGATGACGCAGAAGATGATGCAGGAGAACGAGAGACTCATTTTGATCAAGAGGGCTTACACTGATGAACTGACACAGCTCAACAATCGTCGCTATTGCATAGAGTACATGGATAAGCTCAAAGAAGAGAAGAGCTCTGACTATACAGTGATATGCTTTGACCTGAACAATCTGAAAAAGATAAATGATACATATGGGCATGCGCAGGGGGATATTTTGATCCGGAGCGCGGCGGAGGTTCTTGCGGAAACCTTTGGAGAGCATGGAATCGTGGCGAGAATGGGCGGTGACGAGTTCCTTTCTGTGGTAAATACAGCCGATTCCAGGAAAGTCGAGGCGTTGATGGAACAGCTTCGGGTGAATATTGAAAAGAAAAACCGGCAGGTAGAAGGGCTGGGGCTGTCTATTGCCTGTGGCTATGCGTCCGGTAAAGAGTGCGGCGAGGACATTGACAAGGTCTATCAGGCGGCGGATGACCGCATGTATGAGCATAAGATGCAGATGAAGGCGGCTGGTCTGGCTGATGCCAGATGATGTTGGCATTCTCTTTCCCTGAAAGCAAAATGCAGACAGTATCTGCATTTTACTGATCAGTCCGCTGTAAAATCAATATCATATCTCGTTCCGTGGGAAAAAAGAACGCCGTCGGTCAGTTGAATGCAGAGGATGCAAGTGTTTTCATCATCGAAATTATTGTGACCGTTATTGATCCAGGCCGCAAAAGCTTCCTTTAACTTTTCGGCAATATCTCTGTTTTCATTTTTCCCGAAGTAACCAAGATTGACGGCTTTTCCGTGCGCAGTGAACCAGTCGCCGGCGATTGCCACATTGGGATTTTTCTCTATTTGCTTCATTTTGTTGGAACGCCCGCAGGTGATCACATAGAATGCACCATTTTCATAAAATGCATTTACATTGCGAACCCATGGCAGGCCGTTTTCTATGGTCGCCAATGCGATCACATTGTCTTTGCCAAAGCGTTCTGCCATAATTCTTTCTGATTCTACATTAAGTTTTTCCATTTTATTGTTCCTCCGTATATATTTTCAGGTAATACGGATGTCGCTGACCGTTAATCTATATATAGCACGGTTCACTTCCGTTTTATCAAAATACTTATGCTTTAACATTGGATAGGCATTCATTGAAATGTAAAATTTGGATTGCACTGAGATTCCTCAATAGAGCACTTCTCTTATTTTCCGCATTCCTTTCCAGACGTTATCTCCATAGTTGCTTACCAGAACAGAGATCATGCCATTATTCGGGTTATACTCCGAAAGGAAGCTTACCCCCGGGTCGCAGCCCTGAAAATAGGCGAGATCCTTCCCCTTCGGATTATCAATGATCCATACCCCATAGCCATAATATCCTTCCTCCGCATCCATGCCATTCCCGCTTTGTCTGCTGAGCATTTCGGAAACCAATTCTTTGGAGATGAGTTTTCCCTCCAGCAAATTAGTCCAAAAGCTGACAATGTCCTTTACGGTGATAAAGGCTCCGCCTGCACCGGTTCCTTTGACATCCACAGAATAGATATTTGTGCGGTAGTCGTTGGTATCGGCACAGTGAATATAGCTGTTGGCACATTTGGAGGGCAGTCTGTCCAGTTCAAAATAGCCTGTTGAGTTCATACCGCATACCTCAAAGACATTTGCTCTCAGATATAGGTCAAA
>CAZEAT010000103.1:0-3232 GCA_964510175.1 uncultured Holosporaceae bacterium | reverse complement strand
TCAAAGTGGTGGAGTACGACGACAAGGGAGACGCCACCGAGGCCATCAACGCCTATAACCGTCTGGTGAGCGACGGCGTCACCGCCATCATCGGCAGCGTCCTCACCGGCGCCACCATGGCCGTGGCCGACGAGACCTACGCCGCCAATATGCCCCAGATCACCGCTTCGGCTACCGCCGCCGGCGTGACCCGGCTGGACCCCGAGAGCGGCAGCACCGACATTCGTCCCAACGTGTTCCGGGCCTGCTTCATCGACCCCTTCCAGGGGGAGAAGATGGCCGACTACGCCAAGGAGAAACTGAACGCCGCCACCGCCGCCGTGATCTACGAGACCGGCAGCGACTATTCCGAGGGCCTGATGAACGCCTTTGTGGAAAAGTGCAAGACCCTGGGCATTCAGATCGTGGCCACCGAGGCCTACTCCAACGGTGACGTGGACTTCCGTGCCCAGATGACCAACATTGCCGGCAAGAACCCCGACGTGGTCTTCTGCCCCAACTACTATGAGGACGACGGCAAGATCGTCACCCAGGCCCGTCAGGTAGGGGTCACCGGCACCTTCCTGGGCGGCGACGGCTGGGCCGGGGTCAAGGATTACGCCTCTGCCGCCGACCTGGAGGGCGCGGTCTACTGCTCCGGCTACGGCGCCGGCGCCAACCCCGAGTTTGAGGCCGCTTACGAGGCCAAGTACGGCGAGCCCATCACCGGCATGTTCGAGCCCTTGGGCTACGACGCCGCCATGCTGATGTGCAACGCCATCGGCGAGGCCGAGAAGAAGGGCCTCACCGCCGGTAGCGCCGAGTACAAGCAGGCCATTATCGACGCCATGAAGGCTACCTCCGGCCTGGAAGGCCTTACCGGCACCTTCCAGTTCGATCAGTTCAACGATCCCATCAAGTCGGCTTCCATGATGAAGCTTGAGAACGGCGCCGAGGTCTTTACCGAGTTGTTCTAAGTTTGGGATCGACCTGCCCAGAGATACGGACCGTGCGGGAGGGGACTTCCTCTCCCGCACGGCTTTTCCGTGTTTCCGCGCCGGTTTTCAAAGAGAGAAGAAAGGACGGATGCTCTTGTTCTCCATCATTGTCAGCCAACTCATCAACGGTCTGCAGTCAGGCTCCATCTACGCTCTGGTGGCCCTGGGCTACTCCATGGTGTACGGCATTATCCTGCTCTTAAACTTTGCCCACGGGGACATTATCATGGTGGGCGCCTATGTGGTGTGGTACTTCGTGTCCAACCTGGGACTGCACCCTATCCCCTCCATGATCCTGGCGGTGGCGTGCAGCACCCTGCTGGGCGTCCTCATTGAGAAAATGGCCTACACCCCCCTGCGCTCAGCCCCCCGGCTGAGCCTGCTCATCACCGCCATCGGCGTATCCTTCCTGCTGGAAAACGGCTTCCAACTGATTTTTGGCGCGGGGGCCCAGACCGTTCCCACCCTCATCACCGGCCCCAGCCTTCAGGTGGGCAGCGTGACGGTGAGTTTTTCCGCCATGCTCACCATCGTGGTGTCGGTCATCTGTATGGCCGCCCTCACCTTCCTGGTCCAGAAGACCAAACTGGGCAAGGCCATGCGGGCGGTGTCGGAAAATATGTCGGCGGCTCAACTCATGGGCATCAGCCTGAACCGCACCATCTCCTTTACCTTTGCCATGGGCTCGGCCCTGGCGGGGGTGGGCTCGGTACTCTACCTGTGTACCTATGGGCAGGCCTCCCCCACCATGGGCTCCATGCTGGGCCTGAAGGCCTTTGTGGCCGCCGTGCTGGGTGGTATCGGCTCCCTGCCCGGGGCCATGATCGGCGGCCTTGCCATCGGTCTGACCGAGGCTCTGGTCTCAGCCGCCGGCCTTTCGGTGTGGAAGGACGGGGCCGTGTTCGCCATTCTCATTGTGGTGTTGCTGGTAAAGCCCACCGGGCTTTTGGGCAAGCCCATCGTGGAAAAGGTTTAAGGGGGTGGAGCGCATGAAACAAAGAAAAGCCGTTCTCCCCATGCCCGCCCGGTACCTTATCAACACGGCGCTGATTTTGGCCCTGGTCATCGGGATCGAGGCCATTTCGGCCTCGGGTATGCTCTCGGGCTACTTCACCAAAATTCTGATTTTGGTGGGCATCAACATTATCCTGGCGGTCTCCCTCAACGTGGCTACCGGCTATCTGGGACAGCTTCCTCTGGGCCACGCCGGCTTTATGGCGGTGGGGGCCTACACCGGGGGTATCTTCCTGAAGGCTATGGACGCCGCCAACGCCGGGGGGGTCCGTCTGGTCCTCACCGTGGCCTGCGCCATTCTGCTCTCCGGGGCGGTGGCCGCCCTCTGCGGCGTCATCATCGGCGTTCCTGCCCTGCGGCTCAAGGGGGACTATCTGGCCATCATCACCCTGGGCTTTGGCGAGATCATTCGGGTGGTCATCACCAACATCGACTCGGTGCTGGGCTTTGACTTCACCTACGGCGCCTCCGGGTTGAAGCGGATCCCCAAGTTTACCTCGGTGCTGAACGTAGCGCTCTGCGTGGTTCTGACCTGCCTTGTGATCCACATGGTGATGAAATCCCGCCACGGCCGCTCCATTCTCTCTATCCGGGAGAACGAGATCGCCGCCGAGTCCTGCGGGGTCAACACCACCTTCTACAAGGTGATGGCCTTCACCATGTCGGCCTTCTTTGCCGGGGTGGCGGGCTGCCTCTACGCCGGCAACCTGGGCTCCCTCCAGCCGGGCGGCTTCGGCTTTATGAAGTCCATCGAGATCCTGGTCATGGTGGTGCTGGGCGGCATGGGCTCCATGCTGGGGTCGGTGGTGTCGGCCACCGTACTCACGGTTTTGCCCGAGGTCCTGCGCAGCTTTGAGCGCTACCGCATGGTGGCCTACTCGGCGGCCTTGATCCTCATGATGATCTTCAAGCCCTCCGGCCTTTTCGGAGACTATGATTTCTCCCTCTCCCGGATCCTGGAAAAGCTGGGCGTTGGCAAACCCACCGCCGGAAAGGAGGGAGCAAAATGAAGCGCTATAACGAAAATACCCGTCTGGTCCCCGTTCCCTCCACCAGTATCATTCCGGACCGTGACGTGGATAAGCTGCCCATTCTGGAGTGCCGCCACCTGGGCATCGACTTCGGCGGCCTCTCGGCGGTCAGCGACTTCAATCTGACCATCGGCCGCACCGAGATCGCCGGGCTCATCGGCCCCAACGGCGCGGGCAAGACCACGGTCTTCAACCTGCTCACCAAGGTCT
>CAZEAT010000102.1:0-3280 GCA_964510175.1 uncultured Holosporaceae bacterium | reverse complement strand
GCGGCTACACGGGCGAGGGCACCAAGACGGTGATTCCCTCGAAAGCGACGGCCAAGATTTCGATGCGCTTGGTGCCGAATCAGGATTACCGCAAGATCGCGAAACTTTTCGAGAAGCATTTCCGGGCCGTGGCGCCCAGGAGCGTCAAGGTGGCGGTGAAGTCGCTGCACGGCGGCATGCCCTACGTGGCACCGACCGACATGCCGGCCTACAAGGCGGCCGAGCGCGCCGTGGCGGAGACTTTCGGCCGCAAGCCGCTGCCCTTTTACTCGGGCGGCTCGATTCCGATCATCAGCGGCTTCGAATCGATTTTGGGTATCAAGTCGCTGCTCCTGGGCTTCGGCCTCTCGGAGGATGCGATCCACTCGCCCAACGAGAGCTTCGGCCTCGACCAGTTTTTCAAAGGTTTGGAGACGATCCCGCGATTTTATGCCTATTTTGCCCGATAAGAGGGTCGAAACGGGAAAATTTGCATAGCCCTTGCTTCGCGGATCGGAAAATTTTCGTATTTTTGCACTCCAAATAGAAGAACCATGTGCGGAATTGTCGGCTATGTCGGCGGGCGTCATGCCTGCCCCATCCTCCTCAAGGGACTCCACAGACTCGAATATCGCGGGTACGACAGCGCGGGTGTCGCGTTGGTCGGCACCGACGGAGCGCTCAACGTCTATAAATGCAAGGGCAAGGTCGGGGACCTGGAAAATTTCCTGGAGGGCAAGGACCTTGGGGGCACCATCGGCATCGCCCACACGCGCTGGGCGACGCATGGCGTGCCGAACGACGTGAACGCCCATCCCCACTATTCCGAGTCGGAGAACATCGCCCTGATCCACAACGGCATCATCGAGAACTACCGCATCCTCAAGGACGCGCTGGTCGAGAACGGCTACACGTTCCGCAGCAATACCGACTCCGAGGTGCTGGTGAACCTCATCGAGTATGTCCGCCGCACGAACCGCTGCTCGCTGCTCGAAGCCGTGCAGCAGGCCCTGAAGCAGGTCGTCGGCGCCTATGCCATCGCCATCGTCGAGAAAAACAACCCCGACGAGATCATCGCGGCACGTCAGAGCAGCCCGATGGTCGTGGGCATCGGCGAGGGCGAATATTTCCTGAGCTCCGACGCGACGTCGATCATCGAATATACCGAAAAATTCGTCTACGTCAACGACGGGGAGATCGCCGTCATCAACCGCTATAAGCCCCTGAAAGTCGTTACGCTCGACAATCGGGAGAGTCATATCGACATCAAGAAGCTGCAGCTTTCGATTTCGCAGCTCGAAAAGGGCGGCTATCCCCACTTCATGCTCAAGGAGATCTACGAGCAGCCCGGCACGCTGGTCGACTGCATCCGCGGCCGCATCAACGCCGAGACCTACGAAGTGAAGCTCTCGGGCGTGATCGACCACCGCGACAAGTTCGTCAACGCGCGGCGCATCATCTTCGTGGCGTGCGGTACGTCGTGGCACGCCTCGCTCATCGGCGAGCACCTGATCGAGTCGATCTGCCGCATCCCCGTCGAGGTGGAGTACGCCTCGGAGTTCCGCTACCGCAACCCGATCATCCGCGAGGACGACATCGTCATCGCCGTGTCGCAGTCGGGAGAGACGGCCGACACGCTGGCCGCCGTGGAGCTGGCCCGCAAGGCCGGGGCTTTCGTCTTCGGCATCTGTAACGTCGTGGGCTCCTCGATCGCCCGGGCGACGGACTCGGGGGCCTACATCCATGTCGGGCCGGAGATCGGCGTGGCGTCGACCAAAGCCTTTACGGGACAGGTTACCGTCATGGCGATGCTGGCGCTGGCTATCGGCCGCGAGAAAGGAAGCGTCGCGGACGACTACTATCGCGAGGTGTCGAAAGCTTTGCTGGAGCTGCCGCAGACCCTGGAGGAGGTTCTCAAGGTGGGCGACCAGGTCCGGGACCTGGCGAAGATTTTCACCTACGCCCACAACTTCATTTACCTGGGCCGCGGCTACAACTACCCCACGGCGCTCGAAGGAGCCCTGAAGCTCAAGGAAATATCCTACATCCATGCCGAGGGCTACCCCGCCGCCGAGATGAAGCACGGCCCGATCGCCTTGATCGACGCCGAGATGCCGACCGTGGCGATCGCGACGCCCGACCACACTTATGAAAAGACCGCTTCGAACATCGAGGAGGTCAAGGCGCGCGGCGGCAAGATCATCGCCGTGATGGCGCGGGGCGACGAGCATGTCCGCCACTCGGCCGATTACTGCATCGAGGTGCCCGTCATCACGGAGTGCCTGATGCCGATTGTGGTGTCGATCCCGCTGCAGCTGCTGGCCTACTATATCGCCGTCTACAAGGGCCGCAACGTCGACCAGCCCCGCAACCTCGCCAAGTCGGTTACGGTGGAATAATTCCCGATTTTTTTCGGGAAGACGCACTGCTTTCGGGCGGTGCGTTTTTTGTTTCGGGCCGAGCCGTTTTCGACATCGGAAACAAAAAGCCCCGGAAAAATCCGGGGCTGAAATTGCGGTAGAGGAAGAATCACATCATCTCCTCGTAGGCGTACTGTACGGCGCGGTTCAGCAGCTCGATGAACGGATGCGTCTTGCGGAACTCCGCGACGACCCGCCCGACGAGGTCGGGCGCCAGCAGGAACTTTTCGTCGACCGGCCGCCCGACGCACCAGTCCTTGTGCTTCAGCAGCTCGGCATACTCGCTGTCGGCCGGAAAGCCGGCGGGCACACGCTTGAGCTTGTTGTCCTCGTTGAGCCGGAATCCTTTGGCCGCGGCGATCGCCTTGACCATTTCGGCGCCGTTGTCGAGAATCTCCTCGCGTACGGAGCGCAGCAGCGTCGGCTCGGGACAGTAGATGCCCGAAATAAGCATGTGCTCGCCCACAAGGTGGTCGCCTTTGGGTGCCAGGTGCAGGTAGTAGCCGGCATAGCCCGATTTCTTGCCGTGTGGGGCCACGAAGATGCCGATCCAGTTTTTGTAGGGGCTCTTGTCTGCCGAGAAGCGCGTATCGCGGGCAATGCGGTAGGTGCAGTCCTGCACGCGCAGGCCGCGGACCGAAGCGTCGAACGTCGAGATGCCTTCGATCAGCTCCTCGGTGAGTTTGGAGACAAGCCCCTTGACATGGGCCCACTCCTTGCGGTGGGCGTCGAACCATTCGCGGTCGTTGTTGGCGTCGAGCCGCGCGAGAAAGTCGAGAATCTCTTTCATCTTACCAGGCGAACAAAGGATAGTCTGCCATCAGTGCGTTGTCGAAAAGATTGGTGGCGCGGTGGATGAGCTTAAGGCTATTGATGAAGCT
>CAZEAT010000101.1:0-3307 GCA_964510175.1 uncultured Holosporaceae bacterium | reverse complement strand
AATCGAAGCTGAACAAAAAGCGAAAAGAGAAGCAGAAAAAAAGAAAAAAGAGGCTCAACGAAAAAAACGAGAACTTGAAGCAATAAAACGTATAGAAAAAAAGAAAAAGGACAGAAAAAATAGATTGGCACAAATAGCAAAAGCAAATAAGAAAGCCGAAGAAAAAAAGAAAAAAGACTTGGATTTTGACAAGATGCTCTCTAAAGAAAAGAAATCTATTGCTTCTAAAAAAGTATCAGGCTCTCGAGGATTAGCAGCAAGAACAGGTCCGAACATGGGTGGACATGGAAATGGTTTGGGCAAATACGGCAATGGTATGGGTTTCGTAGAAAGCGATGCAGCTATTATTATTTCTCAGATTACTCCTCACTGGGTAGTATCCAGTGGAGTAAAAAATGCAGAAACTTTAATTATAAAGATTCGTATAAAATTAAAAAATAATGGAGAAGTTATACCATCTTCCATAGAAATTTTAGACACGAACAGGTATAATTCAGATTATGTTTTTAGGTCTGCAGCGGATAGCGCTAAAAGAGCAATTTTGGAAGCAAGTCCATTCAAAATTCCTCCAGAGAAAATGCATTTATTCCGAGATTTTGAACTTAACTTTAATACCGACAAAGCGTTAGGAGGTTAATACTATGTCAAATTTTATCAAAAGATTTTTGATGTGTTTTATTGTTTTTTGCAATTCGGTACAAGCAGAAGATAGAGTAGTAATTGATATCAACAAAGGAGTCATGAAACCTGTTAACATCGCTTTACATATTCATGATGGCACTCAGAATATGAAAGAATTGATTTTAAGAGTAATAAAGGATGATTTACAAGGATGTTTTTTGTTTCGAGCCATTCCGAATGAAGCCTTTATGCAAAATTTTCGCAGTGTAAAGGAAATACCTACTTTCGCTTTGTGGAGAATGATTCGAGCTCAATATCTTATGAATGCAGAAGTTCATTTACAAGGGCAAACTCTTCGCATTAACATGGTTCTATATGATGTATTATCACAAACCAAAATTACTGAATATACATTAGCCGGAAATGTTCAAGAATGGCGTAAAATAGCTCATATGTTGGCTAACCAAGTGTATGAACGCATTGTAGGTGAAAAAGGATATTTTGATACAAAAATTCTTTATGTAGCCACTCAAAAACTTTCTCGTGGAACAAAGATGCATCGTTTAGCTATCATGGATCAGGATGGAGCGAATCATAGATATTTGACTAATGGCAATACGATGGTATTAACTCCTCGTATGGCTCCAAATGGTAAAGAATTTTGTTTCTTTGGATATAAAGAGAAAAAAGTAAATGGACGTTATATTCCATTAACTGCATGTATATACCGCTATAATTTTGCTACTGGAAATACTCAATTGGTAGCTCAATTTAAAGGAATGACCTATGCTCCGCGCTATTCTCCTGATGGAAAGTATTTGATTTTTAGTTTATCTAGAAAAGGAGCATCTTCTATATATCGTTTTGATATGCAAACTCACCAAGTTACACGTCTAACAAAAGGAAATTGCATAGATACTTCTCCTTGTTATTCTCCTGATGGAAAATTTATTGTATTTAACTCTGACCGTGGAGGGTCACAGCAATTATATATAATGAACTCTGATGGTTCAAATATCAGAAGATTATCATTTGGGCACGCTAGATATGCAATACCCGTGTGGTCACCAAGAGGAGATTGGATAGCCTTTACAAAATTCGGAAAAGAAGGCTTTTTCATTGGAATTATCCATCCAGATGGAACTGGAGAAAGAATGTTAGCCTCAGGATATCTTGTTGAAGCTCCTACATGGTCTCCAGGAGGACGTGAGTTAATGTTTTCCCATCAAGATTATTCAAATAGGGAAAAAATTTTTAGAGTAGATGTCACAGGATACAACAAACATGAAGTTAAAACTCCTCTAAATGCAATAGATCCAGAATGGTCAACAAGTCTAGGATGGCATTAGTTATATGGTGCAAAAAAATAAATTCTTTATTAATAACCCCGTCTTGCAGGGTTTACTTTTTGTTAATATAATAATGATATGTTTGTATTAAAATTGAGGTAACTCAATTGTGTTATTGTTTAGGAGAACAAAAATGGAAAAGAAAGCGAAAAGTTTAGTTTCTTTAGTAGCTTTAGTGTTCTTGGCTGCCTGTGAATGTGGGCAACAAGATGTTAATACTTTTGACGTACAAGAAATCACTAATAATGATTTAAGTGCAGATTCTGCAGATTTTATAGCAAATGCCGGAGATAGAGTTTTCTACGCATTTGATAAATCCAACATTTCTAATGAATCAGAAGTAACCTTATCACGTCAAGTAGAATGGCTAAAAGCTCATCCAAACAGAAACGTTTTAATTGAAGGTCATTGTGACGTTAGAGGAACTAGAGAATATAACCTTGCTTTGGGTGAAAGAAGAGCAGATACAGCTGCTAAATTCATTACCAATCATGGTATCGCAGGAGAACGTGTCAGAACCGTATCTTATGGTAAAGACCGTCCGATCGCTGCTACAGGTTCAACTGAAGAAATCAATCGCCTAAATCGCGTTGGAATTTCTGTAATCGAATAAAAAACGATTTTATAAAAGCCTCTCATTTCTCAATGAGAGGTTTTTTGTATCTTTTTTTATATTCAATAATTTTCTTAACTTCATTTTAAATATATTTAGATATTCTGTAACTAGTAATTTTTGTATTTAATATTGAGAGATATGTAGAAAGAGGACTAGTTATGTCAGATATGATGAGTTTTAATAGCAGAGTTATACATCCAGAACATGGTGAAACAGAAGCAAAAAAGCATGGCAAAACACCTAAATATGTAATTTGTTGTGATAAAATATTTAGTAGCGATATGAAAGGTCTTGAAGACTGCGCTCCTTGTGATTCTATTATAACTGGAGGTTCTCGTATTACTTCCTTTGATGCTTCAGGAAAATTATCAGGAGATACAGCAATAACTGGAAAAGACCCTATAATAACTATGAAGTATGGTTCCTGGGGACCAATTTTACAACAATATATGTATGAAGGTACAAAATTGGATACCATAGGTATATATAGACTGATGGATATCAATGGCGAAATAATTATTGCTCAAAAACTATTTTACAAAACTTGTCTAATTAAAACTTATGACCAAGAAGCTGATAAAATAATGTTCACATTCTGTTACGTAGCCTTAGAAGACCTCCATATTGCCTATGACACAGAAGGACATAAACTCGGACAAAATGGTATGCAATTTGATTTTACTACCCTTAAAGTTAAATCAATAAGTTAAGTAATTTAAAC
>CAZEAT010000100.1:0-3349 GCA_964510175.1 uncultured Holosporaceae bacterium | reverse complement strand
AGGCGGCGGCTGTCCGCTCCTCCCCCATGGCTCCCCGGTAGGCGTCCAGCAGGGCGTCCAACTCAGCGCTTTCACACCCTCCGTAGTTCAGTTCCCCGCCGGAGTGAAACAGCGGCTCTGGGTCAAAGTCGGCGGTAAGCACGGTCTCTCCCAGGTAGAGGTCAAAATCCCCCCGTCCCAGAGCGGCGGTAAAGTCCTCCCAGGGGAGTTTGTCCACCGTCACGACACACCCCAAAGTCCGAAGGCTGTCGGCCAGGGCGTCGGCCAGGGCGGCCTTGGCGGTATTCTCCTGGTTGACAATGAGTTTCAGGCTCAGAAGGGTTTTCCGGCGTTCCAATACCCCCTCCTCGTTGACCTGCCAGTTCAGTTCGGTCAGGATCGCCCGAGCCGCCTCCATATCCTGAGAGAGGGAGGAGACCACCGCCCGGTCATAGTCCCCGCTCCGGGGGTGGACCGGTAGAGCCGAGGCAGAGGCGTGGTCGTCCAGATACCGCTCCACCAGGGTGGGCCGGTCAAAACACAGAGAGAGCGCCCGGCGTATCCCCTCCTCCTTGCACAGCCCGGTCTTCATATTAAAGCCCAGGTAAATGAGGTCGGTAGTGGGATAGTCGGTGGTCTCCATCCGGCCGGAAAACCCCAGGGCATTGGAGCCGTTCAGATCCACATCCACCAGAGAGATCTCCCCAGCGTCAAAGGCGTAGATCAGATCGTCGCTGGTGCCCACGCTTCGCAGGGGAATGGTATCCCGGGGCACCCGGGCTCCCTCCCGGGCCGTCAGGGACAGCGACTCGGTCTCCTCGTCCCGGACGAGCACATAGGGCCCGGTGCCCAGGGGGGCGATCCCCTCCCGGTTCTCCTTTACCACGGGCACATCAAGGAGGGCGGGCAACGCTCCGTTGGGCCGGGTCAGGGTGACGGTCACCGTCCCCCCTTCTCCCACACCCACCCGGGTCACATCACGGAGACGGCTGCGGTAGCGGTCGCTCTGCCGGGCCAGATTCAGGGAGGCCATTACCTCCCCGGCGGTGAGGGGAGATCCGTCCGAAAAGAGGGCCTCCGCCAATGTGAAAGTCCATATCAGACCGTCCTCGCTGACGGTATAACTCCGGCACAGGTCGTTCTGGGCCTGAAAATTCCGATCCAGGGCAAAAAGCCCCCGGTAGAGCAGCGGGGCCAGGGTCAGGTTCACCTTACTGCTTCCCGTGATGGGGTGGAAACTGCCCGTGGGATCGCAGGGCAACACAAACTCCACCGGCGCCGTCACCTGGACAGGAGGGACGGTGGGCGTTGGCGTTGGCGTCGGGGTCGGCTCCGGGGGCTTCTCCCCGCAGGCAGGGAGGGTGGCCAGCAGAGCCAGCGCCAGGATCAGTTGTGGGAATCTCTTTGGTTTCATAGGTACTCCCGGGCCACAGGCCCTTTTGACTTACATGGTTTAGACGGTCGCCGGCAGGGAGATCAATGCCGCCTGGCTTCCCCTCTCTCCCTTGGTATAACGGTGGGACCAGTATTTATCCGGCTTGCACAGCGTGCAGTCCGGGGAGACGTCGATACACTCCTCCCGAACCCCGACCTGCCGGAGCCGCAGGGCGTTGAGCCCCTTCAGATCCACAAGGAATTTTCCCTCTCCTTTGTCCGTAATAAAGGGAAGGGCGGCAGAGCCCAAGGCCGCCGTCATAGCGTTGGGTACGTCCCGGTCTGTCTCAAAGCAGCACCCCGAAATGCAGGGGCCCAGCGCGGCCAGCAGATCCTCGGGACGGGTACCGTAGGCTTCTCCCATGGCCTCCACCGCCCGCTCCAAAATGCCGGAGGCCGTCCCCCGCCAACCGGCGTGGACAGCGCCGATGGCATGGTGGGCCGTATCATAGAGCAGTACGGTGAGGCAGTCGGCCCCAAAGGCCACCAGAGTGGTCCCCGGCACGTCGGTGATGAGGCCGTCGGCCTCGTAATCCTTGGGGCGGCTCAGGCCCTTTCCCCAGTCCTCCGCCGTCACCGTCCGAATGTGGTCTCCATGAACCTGGGCGGTAAGCACCAGCTTATTCATGTCAATCGGAAAGGCGTCGCACACCCGGCGGTAGTTTTCCTCCACCCTCTCCCGGTCGTCCCCCCGGCCAAAAGCCAGATTCAGGGAGCCGTAGATCCCCTCGGACACGCCCCCCTGCCGGGTGGTAAAACCGTGGGGAATGCCTCCCATAGTAAGCCGGAGGGAGACCTGCATAGGGATATTTTTTAAAGTTATGTCAACCAAGTCCATGGCAGTTCTCCTTTCGCGCTTTTTCTTATAATAGACTCGCCTGCGGACAGCAGGGACGGTTCTTCTGTCTTGTGAGGGTCCAAGACAGCAAGAACCGTCCCTCTGTCCTTCGGCTACACGGCGTTCGTCCGGGGCCTGCCGGTCACATATTCTCTTCGGAGTGGTATTCCTTACAGTCGCACTTTTTCCACTTCTTGCCGCTGCCGCAGGGACAGGGATCGTTGCGGCCGATCTTGATCCCCTTGCGGACCACGGGCCGCTTCTGAACGGTACCGTCGCCTCCGGCGGATTCCCCGGTGACCTTGGCCACCCGCTCCCGCTTGACCTCGCTCTGGGGCTTCACCCGGGCCTGGAAGATCCGGCGTACCGTCTCATCCTGGATGGCGGCCACCATCTCCTCAAACATATCGTAGCCTTCCCGCTTATACTCGATGACCGGGTTATTCTGGCCGTAAGCCCGCAGGCCGATACCCTGGCGCAGCTCCTGCATGGAGTCGATGTGGTCCATCCAGTATTCGTCCACCACCCGGAGCATGATGACCCGCTCCAGCTCCCGCATGAGGGGGGAGCCCAGCTCCTGCTCCTTCTTCTCGTAGAGGCCCACCGCCTTGTCGGTGAGCTCCCCGGTCAGCTCCTCCACCGACTTGTGGGCAAGCTCCTCGTCGTTATACCAAAGCTCGGCGCCGTCCAGGAAGACCCCCCGGAAGTGCTCGGTGGCCGCCTTCCAGCCGGAAGAATCCAGATGTCCGTCCTCTCCGGCGTGGCCGGAGACTGCGTTTTCAATGGATGTGAGAAGCATCTTACGGATGCTCTGCTGCAGGTCCTCCCCGTCCAGCACCTGGCGGCGCTGCTTGTAGATGACCTCGCGCTGGGTGTTCATCACGTCGTCGTACTCCAGCACGTTTTTCCGGGTCTGGAAGTTCCGGGACTCCACCTGCTTCTGGGCATTTTCAATGCCGTTGGTGAGCATCTTCTGCTCCAGGGGGGTATCCTCGTCCACGCCCAGCCGCTCCATCATGCCCATGACCCGCTCGGAGCCAAAAAGCCGCATGATGTCGTCCTCCAGGGAGAGGAAGAACCGGGTCTCGCCGGGGTCGC
>CAZEAT010000099.1:0-3366 GCA_964510175.1 uncultured Holosporaceae bacterium | reverse complement strand
TCATGCGGGACACCCCGGAGGAATTCACAGAGGAGGAACTGACCTTCTACTGGTCTGAGGAGGACTATCAGGAATTTTTGGAGGAATTGAATGGGTACACCTCGTAACAGCGAGAAAATCGTGAAACTCGTCCCCAAAATATCTTTTGGGGTATCGTTGCTCCTTCTGGTCGCCGGCATTTTGCTTTCCCATGTCCCTGCCTATGAATCCTATACCTACGAGAACGGCACGATCATCGTACATTCCTGGCAGAATTGGTTTGCATGCGCCGCCGGTCTGCTTTTGTACCTCGTTCCCTGTGGCGTGGCCGTGGTGACTGTGCTTTGTGTCTTTTCCAAGATAAAATGGAAAGAGAAAATAGCGGTAAATCTGATGATTTGCTGGCTGGTGGGGTTTGCCAGCCTTTTCATGATCGTATTCGGTGACGCTGCGGCAGTTGGGGCGGTAAGGAGAGAGGATTTAGACCCACAGTGCTATACCTTTACCGACGGGCAGCATACCATTGTCATTGAGGAAACATCGTTTCTATTCTCCGGCACCGGAACCATATACCAGGTCAAAGGCGACAATACCGCCGTGGTGATTGGAACCTTCGGCACAGACGATGGCCTGAGAAACCAGGGTGTCTATCAAATTATTTGGTCCGAGGACGGCGCCGAAATAACCTATCTTTTTAACCATAATGTCACAAGGACCGAAACCGTAAAATTTGAACCATAATAGGATTTTGTATCGTGGGCAGTTACCGATTTGGGTAACTGCCCATTTTTTCTCTTGACATATCGAACAAATGTATTATAATAATGGTACATTTGTTTGAGAGGGGGTTCCCGCCGTGGACCTGATGGAAAAGCTGAACATCTTGGCCGACGCCGCCAAGTACGACGCCGCCTGCACCTCCAGCGGCACCACCCGGGGCGGCAAGGCGGGGACCATCGGCAGCGCCTCCAATTCGGGCTGCTGCCACTCCTTCTCGGCGGACGGACGGTGTATCTCCCTTCTCAAGGTGCTGATGACCAACCACTGCCGCTATGACTGCGCCTACTGCGTCAATCGCCGGAGTAACGATCTGCCCCGGGCGGCCTTCACCCCCAGAGAACTGTGCGAACTGACCATTCAGTTTTACCGCCGCAACTACATTGAAGGGCTGTTCCTCTCCTCGGCGGTGCTGAAAAGCCCGGACTACACCACCGAGCAGATGATCGAGGCCCTGCGGCTCCTCCGCACCGAGTACCACTTCCGGGGCTATATCCACGCCAAGGCCATTCCCGGGGCCGACCCTATGCTCACCCACCAGTTAGGGCTCCTGGCCGACCGTCTGAGCGTGAACATCGAACTGCCCTCCGAGCAGTCCCTGAACCTCCTCTGCCCCGACAAATCCAAGGACGCCATTCTGGCCCCCATGGCCCAGATCCGGGACAGGTCGGCCCAGTCCAGGCAGGAACTGAAGCTTTACCGCCACGCCCCCAAATTCGCCCCGGCAGGACAGTCCACCCAGATGATCGTGGGGGCCACCCCGGAAAATGACCTGCATATTCTGCGGCTCAGCGCCGGGCTTTACCAGAAATACAACCTGAAGCGGGTCTTTTTCTCGGCCTATATGCCGGTGTCCGACAACAAGCTCCTCCCCGCCCCGGCCGGGTTCAAGCCGCCCCTTCTCCGGGAACACCGGCTCTATCAGGCCGACTGGCTCATGCGGTTCTACGGCTTTTCCGCGGGGGAAATTTTGGACGACACCCACCCCAACTTTGACGCCGCCCTGGACCCCAAGAGCGACTGGGCCCTGCGCCACCCGGAGTTTTTCCCGGTGGAGTTGAACCGCGCCCCCTACGAGCATATCCTGCGGGTCCCCGGCATCGGGGTGCGGGGGGCCCAGCGGATCGTCACCGCCCGGCGGGTGGGCCCCCTCACCTTCGAGGGGGTGAAGCGGCTGGGCATCGTCATGAAGCGGGCCCAGTATTTCATCACCTGCTCGGGGCACTTCCTCCCCGGCCTCAAATGCGGGCAGGACACCGTCTACCGCCGTTTGGCGGGCCTGGAGCGGGAGACCCTGCCCCCGGCGGAGTTTGAGCAGCTCAGCCTCTTCGACGCCAAGGTAAGTTGACATAATGTAATAGACATAATCTTATTAACATAATATCATTTACATAATACATCTATCTAGTTGACATAACAGAAAGAGAGGGAGACCACTATGAAACGAGAGTTTGGGATCGCCCCCTGCGGTCTGGCCTGCTGCCTCTGCTCGGAAAACGACACCTGTCCCGGCTGCCGGGCCGAGGGCTGCCGGGACAAGGACTGGTGCGAAAACCGGAGATGCGCCGGGGAAAAGGGGCTGGAGGGCTGCTGGCAGTGCCCGGACACCGGGTGCCGGAAGGGCCTGCTGGCCAAGGATAAGCCCTATGGCTTTACCCAATTTGCCCGGCAATACGGCGTGGATAAGCTGCTGGACTGTCTGGAACAGAACGAGGCCAAAGGCGTGGTCTACCACCGGGATGGCATCACCGGGGATTACGATGGGATCGCCGATTTCGAGGCGTTGAAACACTTTCTCCTGGCCGGGGAGAACGACCCCGCTCCCCTCGGCTCCCCCATCGGCCGCTGCGGGTTCTACTGCGGCTGTTGTCCTAATTATGTCAACCGCGAATGTGAAGGCTGCGTCCCCGCCCACCGGAGCGGCGACTGCTTCACCCGGGACTGTGTGGAGCAAAAAGGGGTGGAGTTCTGCCCAAAATGCCCGGAGTTCCCCTGTGAGGAACTCCTTCACCGGGAACACGCCACCGTGCTGGACCGGGAATGGCTCTCCTGGATGGGCCGGAGGAAGGAGGAGGGGTGAAGTCTATGGCCCAGGTCTGCTACCGCTACGACGGCACCTTCAGGGGCTTTCTCACCTGCGTGTTTGAAAGTTATGTAAACCGTGAGCCCCCCTGCGCCTTTCTCACCCCGGACCGGGACGAGATGACCCTCTGGGAGGAGCGGGAGGTCGTCACCGATGAAACCCACGCCCGGCGGGTGTTCGACGGTCTGGGCCGTAAGACCTCCCCCCTTTTCCGCCACCAGATAGAGCGGGCCTACCTCACCCCCCTGCCCGACCGGGACATGATCCTCTATACCCTCATTCGCCGGGGCTTTGAGGAGGGGGACCGGGTCCGCAGGGATCTCACCGACCCCAACATGGCCAAGGTGACCCTGGCCCTCCAAAAGCTGGCCACCGAGGAGGACCACCTGAAGGGCTTTGTCCGCTTTTCCGACCTGGACGGCTTTCTGGTGGGGGAGATTGAGCCCAAAAACCGGGTTCTCCCTCTGCTGGCCCCCCACTTTGCCGCCCGGCTCAACGGGGAGAAGGGGGTGCTCTACGACCGCACC
>CAZEAT010000098.1:0-3374 GCA_964510175.1 uncultured Holosporaceae bacterium | reverse complement strand
TATAATTTTGGCGGATATGGCATAGGGATCGATAAAGATATATGGAAATTTCATAATGTGGCAGCAGTCGCCTTTCCTGATATCAACGGTGACGGTTATACGGATGTGATTACGATAACAAATTATGTGTTTAACGAAGGCGCACTTACAGAGCGCACACTTTCAGAAGCACGTATCTATACCGGCAGAGAGGGCAGATATTTTATTGAGGAAACTACTCTGGAAGAAGCATATAATAATTCTCATGACCAGAAAACGATCTCGGATATACAGAATTTTGTTTCTCAACCTGAGTATCAGGATTATTTTATGAGAACCTCCATCTATGGAATGTGGAAGGTGACAGAGCATATTCCTCCTACGGGTATTTACGCATTGTCTGATGAGGAAATCGAAAGCCTTGAGGGTACGCATCTGCAGTATGGAATATATTGGTATAAATTATTAGGTTCCGATGATATCTATACAGTGGAAAATTACAGAAAAGAATCAGTTACCGCCAGAGAGTTTGAGGAGGACTTCAGAACTGACACAGAAAATATGGAACTTTCCATAACGGCTTTTGATTATTATGAACTGGAAGGAGTGTCAGATTCCGCCTCGCTGTTCGGACAGTATTTTTATCAGATTGACGCGGATAACGCTTTGATCTATTATGAGGGAGTATTTTTCCGGGCTGTGCGCGAATAAGGTGAAATAGTCTGCAAAGCAGTCAAAAGATTTGTGCCGCCAGGGGTGGCATGGGAATAAGAAAAGGCATATGCGGGACAGCATATGCCTTTTTGCGTTGACAAAACATATGAAAATGTTAAAATAATTTGTAATAGTTTAGAAATATATAATATTTTTGAGGTTGGCTCTGAATTATTACAGTTTTTGGGATTATAAGGGAATATGAAAGGAAAAGCAGGGTTATGAAAATCAGAAAAAAAGGTTCAGATTCTGTTGTCAATTCTATATCAAGACTTGTCGATATGCCGTATGATTCGACAAATGGGGAATTAAATAATATTCACAGACGTTTGATGAAGGGGAGAAAAGAATTTGAACAGGCTGTGACTAAAAATATGGATGCCGTAATTCAGATGAGTTCCATGGATCTGATGCTGGAGGCAAATGTTGCCGTTGTAGAGCAGATTAATACTTCTATTTCGACTGCCGTAAATTCAATCAGCAAATCGGCGGCATCAACGGCGAATATTGCCGCTGAAGTATCAAAGGCACATGAAAACCTTACTTCCACAATTATTCAAGTGGCTGATGAATCAAATAAAATAATGGAAGAGATTCGTAATTGTGAAAGTGAACTTACTTCCATTTCAGGACTTTCATCTTCTGCCATCTCTACTGCAAGGGAAATGAAGGAAGATATCTATGGATTGCTTGATATTATCCAGAACATGAATCAGGCGATCGAGGCAATCAATTCAATTTCTTCCCAGACTAATCTTCTGGCGTTAAATGCTTCCATAGAGGCAGCCCGGGCAGGAGAAGCGGGAAAAGGATTTGCAGTGGTAGCGGATGAAATCCGCAAGCTGGCAGATGAAACAAAATCGCTGACAGGGAAAATGGGGGATTTTGTGACCAGTATTAAAGATGCTTCTCAAAAGAGTTCCAATAGTGTGGATACCACCGTTGTGGAACTTGAGCACATAAATGAAAATATCCAAAATGTATGGAAAATTACCGGTAATAATCGTACCAGTATGGATCATATTTCAGATTCTGTATCTTCCCTGGCTGCCGTCAGTGAGGAAATCAGCAGTTCCATGAATGAACTGGATAGTCAGATGCAGTATGTAAATGAGGAATGTCAGAAATTAAATGAAGATACAGATTCTTTGACTATCTCCAGCCATTCCATTGCAGAGCTTGTAGAACCTTCCAAAACGATTGAAAAACATCTGGAAGAATCTGCCAGGATTATGGGTGCCATGGCACAGGATGCATTTTATATGCTGGATAATCAGGTAGTCATAAATTGCCTGAACAGTGCAATAGATGCGCATAAAAGCTGGCTGGGCATCTTAGAGGATATAGCCCGGACCGAAAAATTGAAAGTATTACAGACAGATTGTACAAAATGTGGATTGGGTCGTTTCTATTATGCGTTTAAACCTTTAAATTCAAATATTACAGGAATCTGGAACGGTCTGGAAGAAAAACATAAAACATTTCATACATATGGCACAGAAATGATTTCTGCCGTACGTTCCGGTCGTATCGGAGAACTACAGCATATTTATGATAAAGCGGAGATCTGCTCAAAGGAATTGATTTCAGATTTTCAGATGTTGATTCAGATCATAGAAGATTTATCAAAAGAAAATATCCGAATCTTTGAATAAATGTAACTGTTTAGAAGAGATGTCAATTAAGGCATTCCTATCTTAAATAAGGAGTGCCTTTCTGTGTATATGACTTGAATGCAGGGTTGTACATCATTTTTAAAATGGTTATTATGGACATAATTAAAAGAGGAGCATCATTATGGATAGAAGAAAGCATTTGCAAAAAATAATATATGTTGTGCTGCTTCTGGTGGCTATCATTATATTATTCCAGTGGTATACCACGCAAAACAGAATGCGCATGGAAGACCGGAATATGAGCTATGCATCAGATTCGGCACGCCAGATGGCTGATCAGATTGACGAAAAATTGAATAATGCACTGAATCTGATCAATACATATTCATATTTTGTTGGAGAAAGTCTTACCGAACCGGAAATAACCAACCAAATGCTGAAGGAAATTAAAGAGAATTTATTATTTGACGCTATTTTATTTACAGACGCGGAGGGGATTGATCATACTTCTGACGGACGTGCATCCGATGCCTTCTGGAGAGATTTCTATGTTCATGGTATGCAGGGAGAAACAGGAATCTGCGTAGTGTTTGATTCCGCTTTTTATGATGGAACCATGCTTTGCTTTTATGCGCCTGTACGGTACAACGGGGAAATTATTGGGGTACTGCGGGGTGCGTATCTGGCGGAGGAATATCTGAAGGATATGCTTAAAACCACTTATTTCGGAGAGGCGGCATCGGTGCATCTGTGTATGCCGGACGGAACAATTCTGGCGTGCTCTGACGCCAAGGGACACGATGGAAAAATAATCGATATGCTTCTGGAAACAGGAATGATCGACGAAAATACTGCAGAACAGACGGATGCTGTATTTAAGAACGGCGGCGAAGGCGCTTTTATCTGTGCTCACGGTTATAAAACAGATAATATTTGTGTGAGATACCTTCAGCAAAACGAATTTGTTCTTGTACAGACATTCCCCAAGAATGTTACAGAGAGCATGGTAAAGGCTGAAAATCTTGTGGGAATCCAACTGGAAACCGTATTGATCTGTATGTTTGT
>CAZEAT010000097.1:0-3409 GCA_964510175.1 uncultured Holosporaceae bacterium | reverse complement strand
ATAAGGAAGGCGTGAAAATACGTTAGTGTTATATCTCAGTGGCCTAATTATAGAAAGGGAACTGGCTCTGTATGGATCGTGGTCTATATATTTCCGGTGCCCACCTGAGGAATTGGCTACATGCAGATTCCTTGGCGACGGTTTTTAGGCTTTCCTTAATAATCAAATGGGAGAATCGATGGCTAGTCTTTATTTTTATTATGCCGCAATGAACGCTGGTAAAACTACATCTTTGTTACAGACCGACCATAACTATTATGAAAGAGGAATGAAAACTGTTCTCTTTATAAATGCCCTTGATACTCGTTATGGTAAAGGCATTATTAAGTCTCGTATTGGTTTAGAAAAAACAGCCATAACCTATGATAAAAATTTTGATTTCTTTTCATATGTTAAAAAATTAGAAAATTTATCCTGTGTATTAGTTGATGAAGCGCAATTTTTAACACGGCAACAAGTAGATCAACTCGGAGATATTGTAGATTTTCTAGAAATCCCTGTTCTGGCATATGGTTTGCGCACAGATTTTCAAGGGAATTGTTTTGAAGGAAGTGAACGTCTTCTTGCTATTGCCGATATTCTTTTGGAACTGAAAACTGTATGCTTCTGTGGCAAAAAAGCCGTGATGAATATAAGAATAGATAAAGACGGCAATAAAATTACAGAAGGTGCACAAATGGAAATAGGAGGAAATGACAGATATGTTTCTGTTTGTAGAAAACACTTCAAAGATTCGATAAAAATTAAGCAATTTATTAAATAAAAGAGTTTTTGGTTTAATTTGTACATGTGATGTTTCCTTTTAAGCATTTCCGGACTTGTCGGAAAAAAGCTTGGAATGTAATCCTATTTTGAGGAAAGCCTTACCCCATTTATCAGAAAAAGGATCTCCAAAAATTAAAGCTTCATCTGCAGGAATCGGGATCCAATAATTTGATGCAATTTCATTTTCTAGCTGGCCATTGGTCCAAGTACAACATCCCATACATAGTATCTTGCGTTTAGGCCCTCCTGAGGTTATGAACGATTTTATGATATCATCACTAATTGTAAGTGCTGTGTGATTTTTAATTATTTGACTGTTTTTAACCATACAGTCATCAGAATGAATAATAAAACATTTGTCTATTTCATCCATTCCTCCAAAATGGATATGTAAGTCTTTAAAAGAAGAATCGTTGTTTCCTAATTTCCATTTTCTGAATATATTTAAAATGTGAACATCCGGAATAAGCTTGTTGATTACCACTCCCATAGCTCCATCTTTCGAATGGTCACATATGTAAATCATTGATTGGCTAAGATATTCAGATACTATTGTCGGGGTCGCTAATAAAATATAACCCGTTAGATTCTGTAAATCATTATTTCTGTTATTCATATCTTTATTGTTCATATCTCTCACACTATAATACTATGTCATGTAGGTTAATTTTTTACTAATATGAAAGATATTAATCGTATTTTTTTCGTAGTTGTTTTAGTTTTTTCTTTACTTTCCAGCTGTTTCTCTTTCAAATCAGAAGATTTACAAGTAGACATATTGGAATCAAATAAAAATACTGTTGTTTTTTCTGTAACTGTGCCACAAGGATGGAAATTAGCAAAATCTCCAGAGATTTCTGCGGAATTATCTGGTGTTAAAATTCTTTATGATGGAAATCTAAAACAAAATAATAATTCTTATAGATTGGCTTGTAAAATAAACTGCTCTCAATCAACTTTTTTGAATTTTAGATTTTTCGTTTGCAAAGATATATGTTGTATTGTCGATAAAAAAATTCATTTTCCAGTTCCTGATAATAAGCAATATTTCTTTTTAATGCTGTGTTTTGGATTAATAGGAGGATTATTGCTCAATATAATGCCTTGTATTTTCCCTGTACTTATGTTGAAAGTAAAACACTTGACTTCAAAAACAGCTATTATTGCTTCAGTGATAGGCAATTATTTGGGATTTTTAATCTTTGCTTTCGCCATAGTTTTATTAAAGTTCTTAGGAAAAAGTATTGGTTGGGGGCTACATTTCCAAAATATATATTTCCTAAAAACCGCTGCTGTTGTTATGTTTATATTTGTTTTAATGTCTTTTCATAAAATTAATTTTTCTATGAGTATGGAATTAAATATAGAAAGTAAGAAAGGATTTTTGAAGAATGTTTTTTCAAGCCTAATTACAACTTTACTGGCAATTCCATGTACTGCACCATTGCTAGGAAGTGCGGCAACTTTTGCTATTCAAGAATCATGGTATATTTTGTTTTTTATATTTTTTGCTATAGCTACCGGATTTTCCATTCCATACTTTTTAGTATTATTTATGGATATTTCTGTGTTTAGAAAATTTCAGTATCCTAAAATTCAAATCTTAATTAATCTAGGAGTAGTAGGGACTTTTCTTTGGATTCTTTGGCTAGTAGCTAATAGAGTAAGTTTAGAAGAATTAATAGCTATCATAGTTTGTTACTTTGTAGCTACTTTTTTATTTCTGCGAGAGAAAAATATTTGGGCAATGCTAATATTGGGAATTACATTAATTTCTTTTGGAACGTCCAATAAAAAAGTTGAAACTTTACCATTTTCACGTATCCAGTCCTTAGTTCAGCAAAACCAAGTAGTCATAGTTAATATTAGCGCTGATTGGTGTATGTCTTGTCAGTATAATAAATTAAAGATATCTGATGCTCTTGTGGCAAAAAAAATGAAAGAGCATAATGTGAAATTGATAGAGCTAGATTTTTCAGAAGGAAATTCCTCAATATTAGAATATATTCATAGTAACTCAAGAGTAGGTATACCTTTTACCATTGTATATGGACCTCGTAAGAAAGAAGGCTTGTTACTTAGTGAACTACTTTCAGTGGAAGAAATCCTAAACGCGATTGATTCTGTGATATATGAGCATGAAAAATTTTAGTAAAATACAAATAAAATATTTATTTTATTGTTGAAAAAACAATGAATTATGTTATGTTTACCAAAGCATAGTATTCCAATGGAGTTTTTAATGAAGTATAAGATATCACATAATGAGAACGGAGAACTTGAGTCATATGTTGGGGATCGAATTAGACTTCGGAGAATGGAGTTGGGACTTACTCAAAATAAACTTGCCGAAATGCTAGACGTTTCATTTCAACAGGTTCAGAAATATGAGGCTGGACGTAATGCTATGAAAATTACTTCATTATTTCGTCTAGCAAGAGTTTTACTTGTAGATATTTCTTACTTCTTTGAAGGTTTTAAGGATTATACTTTACAGGATTCAGGGAGGGCTTCAGAGATGGTACAATCTCGTGAGATGTCATCTCTTATGCGTAATTATCAAAATATATCTAATGAAAGATTGCGAAAATCTGTATCAAATTTAGTTAGAGCTCTATCGGTAAATAACTAAATAAGTGATATA
>CAZEAT010000096.1:0-3409 GCA_964510175.1 uncultured Holosporaceae bacterium | reverse complement strand
GCTTTAATTGATAATCCAATTTTACGACCGGTTTTATCAACAGAAGTGATTTTAGCGTCGACTTTCTCTCCGACTGCAAATCTATCAGATTTACGATCTTGTCTATCTTTAGCAAGGTCGACTTTTTTGATAAATCCGTGCATGCCGTTTGTTAAAGTTACTTCTATACCGTCTTCTTTAATTTCGGAAACGATACATGTGACAACGACACCTTTCTTAATTTCGATTTCGTCATCGCTGCCATATGGGTTTTCTGTAAGCTGCTTCATACCAAGAGAAATACGCTCTTTTTCAGCGTCTACTTCTAATACTTTTACTTGAACAGCATCGCCCTTTTTGTATTTTTCCAATTCTTCAGGCTTAATTCTTTCCCAACTAATATCGTTAAGATGAACCATTCCATCGACATCATCGGTAATTTTTACAAAAATTCCAAAATCCGTAACATTGGTAATTGTACCTTCAAATGTTTTTCCTACTGGATATTCTTGAGTAATTTTCTCCCAAGGATTTACTTGAAGCTGCTTAATACCTAATCCTAAACGTCTCTTAGCAACATCGATATCAAGAATGATAACTTCAATATTTTCGCCAGCGCTGGTTACTTTGAAAGGCGATACTCCTTTATTCCAGCTGATTTCAGAAAGATAAACTAGTCCTTCTACGCCTTCTTTAATTTCAACGAAGATACCATATTCAGTTACATTATTGACTTTTCCGGTAACTTTCATACCTTGCTTAAATTCGTTCTCAACACCTTCCCATGGATCTGGTGTTAACTGCTTGATACCCAAAGAAATTCTCTTGGATTCTTTGTTGAATTTAATAACCTTAACTTTTACCTGTTGACCTGGAGTTAATACGTCAGCTGGATTACTTACACGTTTCCAAGAAATATCTGTATTATGCAATAATCCATCAACACCACCAATATCTACGAAAGCTCCATAGTTTGTGATGTTTTTTACGATACCTTCAATGACCTGACCTTCTTGAAGACTTGCGACAGCTTTTGCTCTTTCTTCTGCGTTAGCTCCTTCTAGAACACCACGACGTGAAACAACGATATTTTCTCTTAATTTGTCTATTTTTAAGATTAAAAATGGTTGTTCAACTCCCATTAATGGAGTGATATCTTTTACTGGACGTACATCTACTTGGCTTCCCGGTAAGAATGCTGTGGCTCCTTTTAGGTCAACCATAAATCCGCCTTTAACTCGATTGAACATTGTTCCCATTACAGGTGTTCCTTCGTTAAATGCTTTTTCGAAATCATCCCAAGCGGCTTCTCTCAGTGCTTTTTCACGACTGAGAACAATTTCCCCGCTTTTGTTTTCATAGCGGTCGATAAAAACATCAATTGTATCTCCCACTTTTAACTCTAATTTTTTACCGTTGCTTATGAATTCTGATGTAGCAATGCGTCCTTCAGACTTCAAACCTACATCTATAGTTACGAAATTATCGTCAATAGCAACTATTTTTCCTTTTACTACTTTATCTTCCCAAGTAAAATTTCTGCAAGACTCTTCAAATAGCTCTGCAAAACCTTTAACTTGAGTATTAAACTCTTCTGACATTAAATTTACCTTTATATTATTGTTATAAAAAACCCAACCAAAATTAACCTTGTCTTGCCTTAAAACGAGGATTCGTCTTATTAATTACATAAATACGTCCTTTACGTCTAACCATACGACAATTTTTGTGTCGAACCTTTATAGTTTTCAATGAATTTACGACTTTCATGAAAAAAACTCCCTTTCAGGCTAGATTATTATCATATCAAAAGGAAAAGTCAATCGAAAAGGCCAAATTTATCGATGATAATAAAAGGTTATTTAAAAGTTTTATCTGTTAAAACGATTATCATCTTCCGGGTCATCAATTACAGAATTTGTAAATTTTTTGACAAAAGTTCGTGGATGTTTTTTAGGAGAGAGTTTATGTAATTTTTCTTTAGCTTGTCTTTTTTCGCTCTCAGTTACAGGCCCTGCTTCTTTGCCACTGAGGTCATACCTGTATGGAATTGTTAGCAGTGCTTTAATGTAGTTTTTCATATTAGCATAATGAGCTAAAGATTTTTTTGCTAAAATTTTTGTAGCTTGAGGTGGTAAATTTTTCAAAATATCTTTTGCTATGCCGATTTTTAAAGGTTTCGGCCTCTCTTTGGAAAAGCAAGCAGGATATTTCTGAGAGAGCCAATTGATAAAAGTATTTACCCTTATGGATTGAGCTTTACGAGCTAAAGCAATTTTCTGTTGCCGAGAGAGAACTGTGTTTTCGCTTAATAAATCCGTCATTGTTGCTGTCCATGGCGAAAAATCAGGATTTTGCTCTTTTAACTTTTGTACAGTGTTTGTTAAGGATTGTTTTGTCGGTTTATTTTTAAAAAAGTTACCTTGGCTTTTTTCTGCAAACATTCCACTGCTTTGTTTGCGCTCTACTACACCAATACGCTTTTCTATATTGTTTTGAAGTTTTACCGAAATCTTTTCTAAACTAGCTGTTGTAAGTTTTAGTTTTTCAACCATAATTCATTCCTTTTCAACATAGCTTTGCAATCAAACTTCCAAAACAATTCACTTTTCGAGATTTTAACAAAATTTGGGGATAATTATCAACAGTTATTATAAATTAGATAATTGGTACTATATTATTATATACAGGTTTGTAATTTTAGATATTTCCTATTGATATGGTTTAATTTTGATGATACATTTTCATTCGTGTTGCTGCCCGTGTGGCGGAATGGTAGACGCTGCAGACTTAAAATCTGCTGACCAATCGGTCGTGGGGGTTCGAGTCCCTCCACGGGCACCACAGGCCGCCGTGGCTCAGTGGTAGAGCACATCCTTGGTAAGGATGGGGTCGTGAGTCCGATTCTCACCGGCGGCACCATTCGGAAACTTTATCAGATAATATAAAAAGTGTTATAATTTCTAAGAAGATATAGGAGTCTACTTATGAATCAGAATATGACACAAACTGTTGTTTTATTGTTACAGAAAGCTCAGGAGTATGCTCAACAAAAACAGCAACAATTTATAACTCCTTTTCATTTACTGAAAGCTGTATTATCGCAGGAAGATTATCTAATATCTAAAATTTTACAAAATATAAATAAAAGTCGTCTTCTTAGTTTATGTAGTGAGGAGATACAGAAAATACCTCAAGTGTTTGGAAATGGACAGCTATCCATGTCAAATGAGTTGTATGCAGTGTTTCAAGCGATGGATACTCGAGCCAAACAGTTAAATGACAAATTCATAGGACTTGATAATTTATTGTTTTGTCTGCTGACATCGAGAACGATACGGCCTTTATTCGTACAATGTGGAGGAAATGTTAACGAGCTTGAAAAAATAATAGGAGAGGTAAGAATGGATAAAAATGTAGATACAGAAAA
>CAZEAT010000095.1:0-3423 GCA_964510175.1 uncultured Holosporaceae bacterium | reverse complement strand
TGGAGAACGGCGAGGTGATGAATATGCTCCAGACCGACACCGCCATCAACTCGGGCAACTCGGGCGGGCCCCTTTTCAATATGTATGGTGAGGTCATCGGCATCACCACCGCCAAATATTCCGCCGGCTCCTCCTCCACCGGCGCCTCCATTGAGGGCATCGGATTCGCCATTCCCATCAACGACGTAAAGGGTATGGCAAAGGATCTGATGGAGAAGGGCTATGTCACCGGGAAGCCCAGCCTGGGGATCCTGATGAACGATGTGTCCGCCGAGGCCACCTACCGTTACGGGATCCCCCAGGGGGCCTATATCGAGGCCGTGTTGGAGGGCTCCTGCGCCCGGAAGGCGGGCTTACAGGTGGGCGACATCGTCACCGCTGTGGGAGATCACGCTGTGGGCACCAGCACCGCCCTTCAGTCTGTGGTGAAGGAGTACAGGGCGGGAGATGAGATCACCCTGACCGTTTACCGCAACAGGGAGGAGTTGACCATCACCCTTACCCTGGACGAGAACACCCTCCAGCGCGCCGAGGAGATGAACGAACTGCAGGAGGAGTATCAGCAACAATACCAGCAACAACAGCAACAGCAGAACACCTGGTCCTGGCCTTTCGGCAACTTTGGGTGGTAGGAATGAAAAAGTGGGATAAAATCGACCGTTTTTTGGCTTGGGTCGTCATCATAAGTCTCATTTTGGCGGTAATGGTTTTACTTGATCCATTTTCTGGAATTAAGTGGTAACGATCTAAAAACACAAGGGCGGCGGTCATTTGACCGCCGCCCTTGTGTTTTACTCTTTCAAAAATTTTAGCCCTGATTGCCGCCGCCGCTGCGGCCCTTGCCTTTGCCCTTGTGCTTGTTGCGGCGGGGACGGGGCTGGAAGCCTCCCTGGGGCGTATCCTGTTCTTGGTGAGGCCGCGGTTCCCGGCGGGATCTCTGCTCCTGTTTGGGCCGTTGCTCCTGACGGGGCTTCTGCTCGTCATACCGAGGGGCGTCGCCCCGGCTGTATGCCGACTCCATGCCGCCAAACAAGGGTTTCTCCTGCTTGACCAGTCGGGGGGTCACCTTCCGCAGTTGTTCCAGTTCGGACTGGGGGGGCGCCACATAGCCCTCGGGGCGGCGGCCCTTGCCGTTGCGGATCACCCGGATCTCCTCCCCGGCGTAGGTCTGGGGCGCCTCGGGGGCGTCTTCCAGCCGGACGGTAACGGTCTCACGAAGGAAGTTCACCCCGGACACGTTGCCCGCCCCGTCGGGGGTCTCCACAAAGGATTCGTTTTTCGGAAGACGCTTCACCGCGTCCTCATAGGCCTCTTGCTCGTATTTCAGACAGCACATAAGCCGCCCGCAGGCCCCTGAGATCTTGACCGGGTTGAGGGAGAGCCCCTGAGTCTTGGCCATCTTGATGGAGACCGGCTGGAACTGCTCCAAAAAGGCGTTACAACAGTAGGGCCGGCCGCAGATACCCAGGCCGCCGATGAGTTTGGACTCGTCCCGGACACCGATCTGCCGCAGTTCGATGCGGGCGTGGAGGGTGGTAGCCAGATCCTTCACCAGGGCCCGGAAGTCCACCCGGCCCTCGCTGGTGAAGAAGAACAGCAGCTTGTTTCCGTCGAAGGTACACTCGCACCGCACCAGTTCCATTTCCAGGCCGTATTCGGCGATCTTCTCCTCGCAGACCTTGAAGGCCTCCTTCTCCCGTTGGCGGTTATTCGCTAACGTCTCCCGGTCTTTGTCGGTGGCAAGGCGGAGCATGGGGCGCAGGGGCTGAACTACCTTGTCGTCGGCGACAAAGGAGTTCCCCCGGCAACAGACGCCGAACTCGGGGCCTTTAGCGGTCTCGATGATGACCTCGTCCCCCATCTTGACCTTGGCGCCTTTGGGGTCAAAGTAGTATTCTTTTCCGCCGGAGCGAAAGCGAACCGAAATGATCTCTGTCATAGCAAACCTCCAAAATCGAACCACTTATTTTTTATTCCAACGTTCCTTGATCTCACAGTACAAAAAGCGAAGGATCCGATAGGCCAAAAACGCGACGACACCCCAAAAGGCCAAAAAAGGGAGGACAAGCATCAGGTGAAACATATCGTATCACGACCTTTTATCAATCAAAGTTCCAACGCTTGGGCCAGGGCGGCGCTCAGGGCCCCACACAGGTGTCCCGGGCCCACGTTGAAGTCGGCGTGGCGGCGCAGTTCCTCCAGAACGGTGACGCAACGGCTCAGGGAGGCGCCGGGAAGCCCGGCGGCCGCCTTGACCTGGGCCGCCAGAGGTTCCACCCTGCCTCCCGCCTGAAGTTTCAGAGCGTCCCGCAGAAGGGAGAGAAGATCCTCAAACAGCCGGGTAAGACTGTCCCGGTCCCACCGCTCCAATGCTACGCATTTGGCGCACAGGCCCAGTTCCTCCCGCTTGGCCATCAGGGCCAACAGATCCAGGGCGGCGGCGGGAACGGGATCGTCTCCGTTGTCCCCTTCCAGATCCTTCACCGCCCGGCCCAGGATCCCCTCGCAGGTACGGGCTTCCTCCCGTAGGACATGGGCGGGCTTGTCCGGGTACCGGCGGGAGAGAAATTCCTCGGCCTCCCCGGGGGAGACCGGGGAGAGGGTCAGACCCTCGCACCGGGAGCGAATGGTGGGGAGCAGGGCTCCCGGGTTGTCGGTGAGGAGCAGAAAGGCGGCGTAGGGCGGGCCCTCTTCCAAAAGTTTCAGCACCGCGTTCTGAGCGCTGGAGTTCATATTCTGGGCGTCCAAAATCAGATAGACCTTGCGGTCGGCCTCGTTGGGACGAATGTAGGCGTCGGAGCGCAGGGCCCGGGCCTGTCCCACCGAGATATCCTTCCCGTTTTCCCCGGTGACGGTGATCACGTCGGGGTGAATATCTCCCAAGACCTTTTTGCAGGCCGGGCAGACTCCGCAGGGCTTCTCCCCCTCCCCCGTGCAGACCATGGCGCGGGCCATGAGACGGGACAGGGTCTTCTTCCCCGAACCCATGGGGCCGCTGATCAGGTAAGCGTGGGAGAGTCCCCGGCCTCCGGCCTGGGCCGAGAGTTGTTTTTTCAGGGCTTCATTTCCCACAAGCCCGGTCAGCCGCATAAGACCCCTCCCATAAATGTACTGCATGGATTATACCAGGAGCAAAAATGCTTGCTTGCAAGGGCATTTTTGCGACGCCGTCAATGCCGCAGCCCCGCGCAGCGGGGGTAGGGCGACAGCCCGGCGCACTTGCAAAGCAAGAGCGCCCTGCGGTTATTATAATACATTTGTTCGATATGTCAAGAGAAAAATGGGCAGTTACCCAAATAGGTAACTGCCCGGTGTGTTATGTGGTGTATTCCTTCAATTCCCCCAAAAATTCCTGATAGTCCTCCTCGGACCAGTAGAAGGTCAGTTCCTCCTCTGTGAATTCCTCCGGGGTGTCCCGCATGA
>CAZEAT010000094.1:0-3423 GCA_964510175.1 uncultured Holosporaceae bacterium | reverse complement strand
TGGACTTACAGCAGATCGCATACGATTCGCTGGGAGTATACAAGGGGGCGGTCATCGTGTCCGAGCCCTCCACAGGGCGGATTCTGGCTATGGTGTCAAAGCCGGACTTTGATCCCAATGAGATTGAAGTGATCTGGGATGACCTCATTTCGGACAAGGAGAGCAGCGTACTGCTAAACAGGGCGACACAGGGTCTGTATCCGCCCGGCTCTACCTTTAAGATCGTGACGGCGTTAGAATATATCAGAGAGAATATTGACTCTTATAGTCAGTTTAGGTTTCAGTGCAGCGGCAGCTTCACTCACGGGGAGGAACGCATCAACTGTTATCACGGGATTGCCCACGGCAGCGAGGATTTTACGAAAGCGTTTGCAAAGTCCTGTAATTCAGCCTTTGCCAGCATTGGACTGGATTTGGATCGGAAAAAATTTGGAAATACCATAAACGATCTGCTGTTCAATCAGGAATTGAAGGTGGATTTTGCTTATAATCAAAGCCGGCTTTCTATAGGAGAGGATAGTTCAGATGCTGATGTGATGCAGGCAGCCATCGGACAGGGCACAACCCAGATCACACCCCTGCATTTGAATATGATCACCTGTGCCGTTGCCAACGATGGAATGTTGATGAAGCCCTATCTTGTGGAACGGGTGGAAACCCAGGAAAAGGCAGTGGTCAAGCAGTATTCTCCGGATTCCTACAAGCGTCTGATGAGCGAGCAGGAATCGCAGATCATGAAGGAATTGATGACTGAGGTGGTGGAGAACGGCACGGGCACAAAGCTTTCCGGGCTTTCCTATACGGCGGCCGGCAAGACGGGGTCTGCGGAATATAACAGTGTCAAGACAGATTCGCACGCCTGGTTTACGGGCTTTGCCCCGGTGGAAGATCCCCAGGTGTGCGTGACGATCATCATAGAGGGAGCGGGCAGCGGCGGCGATTATGCCGTGCCTGTGGCGAAGCGGATTCTGGATGCGGCCATCCTTAATAGATAGCCGTTATCGCAAGATCCGGTTTGGAGGACAGGTCAATGAGACTGCCATCCTCCCGTTGTAAGAGGGGCCTGGAAAGGTTATCTTTATTGATGTTCATGACACGGGCCTCCTCATCGTTGCTCAAGCGCACCATAAAGCCAAGCTGTGTGGCGGCAATGTGGTAGAGGATAGGCTGCAGGATTTCCTTGTCGTATTTCTCGTAGCCGTCCCGTTCAAAATTTTCGATGATCTGAAAAGGATGCAGCGACTGTCTGTAGGTGCGTATGGAAGTCATGGCTTCATAGGCATCTATGACAGCGATATACTTGGCGAAGATATTGATCTTATCGCCCCGAAGTCTGGAGGGGTAGCCGGAGCCGTCGCAGCGCTCGTGGTGCATGAGGGTTGCCTTGATCACCTGTTCGTCAATCCCGGTCTGGTCCTTTAACAGTTCAAAGCCCAGCATGGTGTGGGTTTTTAATTTGGTGAATTCCAGATCTGTCAGTTTGCCGGATTTCCATAAAAGTTCCTGAGGGAGTCTGAGCTTTCCGATGTCGTAAAAGAAACCGCACTGGATCAACACCACCACATCCTCTTCGGAAAGACCCCACCAGGTGCCGAAAACACCGGCGATCAGAGCGGAGTTTAAGCAGTGGGCATGGGTCATGGTGTCCTCTCTGGGCAGCATATTATACAGAAAATCCAGAAGTGATTCTCCGTTTCCGGCGCAGGCAGTGAGCTTTAGGTAGATATCATTAAGCTGGCTGGTGCTTTTCCACACGCCGGTCTCTACGAAGCGGTTCATCAGCTTTGCGTAGATGGGCATACAGTTATTGTAGGTGAGCTGGAAGGTTTTAAATTCCTTGCTCAGACGCACTTTTTCAAAGTGTGTGGTGGCGAAGTCGATGTCCTCCTTAATGGGAACACAGATAATGGAGTGGCGGGCCAGCTTTTTGATCACTTTCTCATCCACCACTGTGTCCTTCGGAAAGATCAGTTCGTTTTGATAGTTGTAGACGTCCTCGCCGATCACCATGCCGTTTTCCAGGGTCATGCGGGCCACATCTTTCATATAGTTCCTCCATTCCGGCCTGCCTGTCCAGAAAAAGCAGACCTTACCAGATATTGTAGTGAAAAGTCGGATTATGTAAAATTATGTACAGATATAGTAGTGACTTCTGTTATATAGTATAAAACTTCTGTCGGAGAAGTCAATCTTTTCTTGCATCGCTATTTTGGGGGCAAGGCGCCCCGGAAAGAGGGAAAAATGAGTATTTGTGACACATGCAGCAACTATCAGTATGACGAGGACTACGAGTATTATGTGTGTATGGTGGATCTGGATGAGGATGAGATGAGCCGTTTCCTTTCGGGTGGTAACTTTGAATGCGCATTTTATCAGCAGGAGGATGAGTACGGGATCGTCAGGAAGCAGATATAAATATTTTACACTGTGGTATCTTTTTTATGTTATAATGGTCGCACAGGGAGTGCAATATTTTGGATGAACGTTTATAAAAATCTTTATGTGGGTGATACTGTAAAAAAGCCGGAAAGGCTCATAAAGAAACTGAAAAGACACAAAAAGCTGCCGGGATTTTATGTGATCGCTTTTGATGGGGAAACGACCGATCTTTCCATCTATCACAGTTTGATGCTTACACAGTGGTACTATAAGGAAAATCCACCTGTCTGTATTGTGGGACTTGCAAACAGTAAGGAGGAGGCCTTTACAGTGATAGAACAGATTGCGGCGGAGGCGCTTGCGGTTATCGGTCAGGTATCGCTGGTTGAGTATCTTTCCAAGTCAGATCCGGAAAGCTTTCAGAGATAAGAAAAGGCTGCTGCCAACAGATATTTGGAGAAGAAATGCTACATATTCTGCTACTGATATTAAAGATCATAGGGATCATATTTCTTTGCATTTTGGGAATGCTTATCTTGGTGCTCCTATGCTTTCTTTTTGTGCCTGTCCGTTATCGGATCGAGATAGTCAGAAAAGAAGGGGAAAATGAGCCGCCTGTGGTCGTGCAGGCTAAGATCACCTGGCTGCTGCACTTTCTCAACGTGTTGATACGATATTCCACAGAATTTTATCTGCGCATACGGCTTCTGTTTATCCCGGTATTTCGATTGCCGCGAAAAGAAAAGAACAGGGCAGGAAAGGGCAAGAAAAGAGAAAAGAGCAAAGAGAAAGAACAAGAGGAAGAGCAAGAGAGAGAACAAGGGAAAGAAGAGAGAGAGGAAAAGAGAGAAGAGGTAATAGAAGAGAGGAAAGAAATTGAGGCGGAACCTGAGAAGGAAAGTCCGGAAAAGGCATCGGAGGAGGTCCGCGATGAAAAAAGCAAGGGGAATTTTGTCCAAAAGCTGCGTGCATTATGGGAGAAGATCCAAAATTTCATTGAAAATATACAGTACACAATCCGAAATATCTGTGATAAAATAAAAA
>CAZEAT010000093.1:0-3443 GCA_964510175.1 uncultured Holosporaceae bacterium | reverse complement strand
TCATCTGGATGGTGGTCTTCAGACCGTACTTGTGGGCGGTCTCCTGCTGGAAGAGGAAAATGTTCAGGGACTCGTCCTGCACATCGGTTTTCTTCCCCAGGGCCCGCTCGGCGTACTCGGGGGAAAGTTCAGGCCGGTGAATGATATTGACAACAAAATTTTTCATGGGACTCCTCCTGCTCCATAACGGCATTTCGCCCAAAGGCGGGTAAGTCATATATAGCACATTTACGGGTCTGCCGCAAGTACTTTTCGTATCGGATTGACAAATAAATAAAATCATAGTAGATTATTTTTGTAGTGTCAGACAAAAACCCCCTCCGGCCCAACCGCGGGCCCATCTTTTTTAGGAGGCATTTGCTGTGAAACGGATCCTCTCCCTCGCCCTTTCCCTCTTTCTTCTGTTGTCCCTTTTGACCTGTTGCGCCCCAAGGAAGGCCGCGGCGCCCTCCCCGGTGACTTCGGACACCCTCCATGTGCGGAAGGTGGACGGTCTCCCTCAGGATTTTATTCTGGGCATGGACGCTTCCTGCGTTCCCTCCCTGGAGGCGGGGGGCGTAGTCTTCTATGATTTTGAGGATACTCAGACCGACGTCTATGAGGTGCTGGCCCAAAACGGGGTGAACTACATTCGGATCCGGGTGTGGAACGACCCCTATGACTCCCAGGGCCGGGGCTACGGCGGCGGCAACTGTGACATTGATAACGCCGTGGCCATCGGCAAGCGGGCCACCGAGGCCGGCATGAAAGTGCTCATCGACTTCCACTACTCCGACTTCTGGGCCGACCCCAACAAGCAGATGGTCCCCAAGGCCTGGGCGGGCATGGACGTGGATACCAAGGCCGCCGCCCTGGGGGAGTATACCGCCGACTGTCTGAACAAACTCAAGGACGCCGGGGTGGACGTTGGTATGGTCCAACTGGGCAATGAGACCAACGGCAGTATGTGCGGCGAAAAGATCTGGATGAATATTTATAAACTGATGGACGCGGGCAGCAAGGCCACCCGGGAGATTTTCCCCGAGGCCCTAATTGCCGTCCATTTCACCAACCCGGAGATCGCCGGGAACCTGATGGGCTTTGCCAAAAAACTGGATTACTACCAACTGGACTACGATGTGTTCGCCTCCTCCTACTACCCCTATTGGCATGGTACCCTGGACAATCTGGCCGCCGTGCTCAGCGAGGTGGCCGAGACTTACGGCAAAAAGGTAATGGTGGCCGAGACCTCCTACGCTTTCACCGCCGAAGATACCGACTTTAATAGCAACACCATCGGTGAAGGCGGCGCCGTGGGCTATCCTATGACCGTCCAGGGCCAAGCCAACTTGGTCCGGGACGTGGTGGATACGGTGGTCAACAAAACCACCGACGGCATCGGTGTTTTCTACTGGGAGGGCACCTGGATCACTGCGGGAGGCAACTCCTGGGAGGAGAATTCCGCTCTCTGGGAGCAGTACGGCTCGGGCTGGGCCTCCTCCTACGCCGCGGGCTATGACCCCCAGGACGCGGGGCAATACTACGGCGGTTGCGCGGTGGACAATCAGGCTTTCTTTGATCCCACCGGCCACCCCATTGAGTCCCTCAAGGTCTTCGCTCTCCTGCGGGAGGGCAACGCCTTGGAGTTGAAAGCGGACGCGATAGCCGACGCCAAACTGATCTGTGACCTGAACGGGGAGATCGTCCTGCCCGAGACGGTGGAGGCCATTATGACCGACAACTCCCGCCAGGCGGTGAGCGTGGAGTGGGAGACCTTTGACGCCGCCGCCATGAAGGCGGGAGGCCCCAAGCAGTATGACATCAGGGGCACCGCCCAGGGCATGGAGGCCCACTGCTATGTCTCCATGGTGGAGTATAACTTCCTGGAAAATTACAGTTTTGAGGATAATGAGGACGGCGCGCCCTGGGTGGCCACCGACCTCACCGGCCGCATGAATGAACTCTATGTGGAGGAAAAGCCCTCCGACTCCATCACCGGGAGCAAACACTACCACTTCTGGAGCAAGGAGGCCGGGTCGGTGGAGTTCACCCTGGAGCAGACGCTGACCGAACTGCCCGCCGGGGCCTACCGGTTCGCCATCTCCATCATGGGCGGCGACGGAGGAACCAGCAACATCTACGCCTATGTGAAGGTCAACGGGGAGACGGTGGCGGCCGCCCCCATGGCGATTACGGTCTACAACAGTTGGGACGAGGGCCGTATTGAGAACTTTGATGTGGCCGAAGGCGACACGGTGACCGTGGGCCTCTATGTGAAGTGCGCCGGGGCCGGAAACGGTGCCTGGGGCAAGATCGACGACGCCATGGTCAACTCAGTATCCGCACGTTAAGGATCGGAATCGGAAAGGAAGGGATCCCATTGAAAGGGAAATGTTTGATCGCGATGTTACTGTGCCTGGGGCTGATATTGCCTCTGGTAAGTTGTGGTATGCCCACGGAGCAGGGCTCCGAACCGCCTTCTCAGCAGGCGGTGGTGGATCCCACCGAGGGCAACGAGCGGGTGTTCTATCAGATCTTTGTGGGCTCCTTCTCCGATTCCGACGGGGACGGCGTGGGGGACCTGCGTGGGATCATTGACCGGCTGGACTACCTGAACGACGGGGATATTAACTCAGGTAGTAGCCTGGGGATCCAGGGCATCTGGCTCTCCCCCATCTTCCAGAGCCCCTCCTATCACAAATACGATGTTCAGGACTACTATTCCATTGACAGCCGCTTTGGAACCATGGAGGATCTGAAGGAACTCATTGACCTATGCCATCAGCGGAACGTGAAGGTCATTCTGGACCTGGTCATCAACCACACCTCCAATCGGAACCGCTGGTTCAACGACTTCCGTTCGGCCCACCAGCAGGGCAATACGGACAGTGATTACTATGATTTTTACAGTTGGTGTACCGAGGAGGAGCGTCCTACTGGATCCTGGCAGCCGGTGGGGACCAGCGGTCACTATTACGAGGGGAACTTTTCCCCCGATATGCCGGAACTCAACTATGATAACCCCGCCGTCCGGGAGAAGGTACTGGAAATAGCCAAGTTCTACCTGGACATGGGGGTGGACGGCTTCCGCTTTGACGCCGTCAAATACATTTACTATGGGGAGACCGCCCGCAACGTGGACTTCTGGAAATGGTACATGGAGGAGTTGCGGGCCTATAAGAGCGACATCTACTGCGTGGGTGAGTGCTGGTCGGGAGAGGGCGAAGTCCTGGAATATTATCAGGCCATGAACTGCTTCAACTTTGCCGCCGCCCAGGCCGAGGGTCACATTGCCACGGCCGCCAAGGGCGGGGACATCAACAACTTTACCCATTACATCTGCTCCTACCAGCAGAAGACGGCGGGAACCAACCCGGACGCCATGCCCATTCTGTTCCTCTCCAATCACGACATGGACCGCTCCTCCGGCTATCTGATGCTGGCCAACGGCTTCCCCTATATCG
>CAZEAT010000092.1:0-3509 GCA_964510175.1 uncultured Holosporaceae bacterium | reverse complement strand
ATTTTGTCTCCTTATGCTATTCATAAGACGTCCGCCTAGATAATCTCCCGAAGCCTCTCCTGCCATAATAAAAACTTTGACATCTCTTTTAATTTCCACGGCTTGAAAAAACAATTTATATTCGTTGACTTTGCGAATTACTTCATTTTTATCAAGAACAATAGTTTTTCCAGCTTCAATAACTAACCCTTTAAACCCATGTCTATGCAAATTTTCGATTGTTTCAACTCCTATAGTAGGTAAATCCAGTCTTTCATCTTGTTGCGGTTTAGATAATTTAACCAAAATACCTTCATAGCAGCTTCCTATCAAGGCATCTGTTCCCATTTTATCTTCTCTGCCAATGATTTTACCATCAGAAACTACTACACTCTGGCCTATGTCGTTAATTCCCAAAAGTTTTGCTTCACGAATACCTAAGTCTATATCTTCTTGATCTTTTTTAGTCGGTTGAACCTCTGAAAAAATACCTTCTGTCATAAAAGTGTCATTTACAAATGAAGTCCCTGAAACAACTTCAATACCTTCTTCTAAAAACAACTCACTTATACCAATTAGTAAAGAATTATCTCCTTTTCTCAAAAAACGTATCCATAATCTAACTAACCATGATATTCCACGGCTATCCAATGCCAGCTCAGATAGTTTAGGACGTTTTACATCTCCAGCAAACACTAATTTATCAACGTCATTCGCTCTCAAAAAAGAAAGTATTTCCCGTACTTTTCCCATACTTACATGAAGCTTGGAAACATTTGAGTAGGTATCTCTCTCTTCAAAATTTTCTAGTAATAGCAAGCAAAACTTGAGTTTTTTTCTTTGACAAGCTTTAATTACAAGATGAGGATAAGTACCTCCTCCACAAACTATTCCTATCATTGTCCTTCCTTTGCTAAGCAAAATGACCTATTTGTTTTTTCTCTCATAAACTTAAAAATCTCGTTGGCACATTGCGAATAATTCAATATCTTTTCTGCCTGACTTAGATTTTCTATAAGAGTATTTTCTCCGTGGAAAATCATCTCGTAAGCATCCTGTAATGCTTTGATTTCGGATTTATTTATTCCAGCGCGTCTTAATCCTATGACATTAATATCATATAAATGTCCTCTTTCTCCCTTTACAGCACCGTAAGGAATAACATCGCGCTCAACTCCGGCCATTCCTCCAATAATAGCATTATGGCCTATTCTGACAAATTGATGCACCGCTGATAACCCACCGATAATAACGTCATTTCCTACAATAACATGACCAGCTAAAGTAACATTATTTGCAAGAACTGTATTATTTCCAACAACACAATCATGAGCAATATGCACACCAATCATTAGCAAGTTATTATCACCCACTACTGTTTGCATAGCTCCGCTTTCGGTTCCCGGATGAATTGTTACATATTCTCTAATAGAATTATTTTTCCCAATGATAACCTTAGATTTTTCACCGTGATACTTAAGGTCTTGCGACTCGAATCCTATAGCGGCAAAAGGAAACACCTTAGTGCCTTCTCCAATGATAGTACGACCGCTAATACAAACATGCGACATTACTTCTACATTGTCACATAACTCTACTTCATCTCCAATAACAGAGTAAGCTCCAATGCGTACATTTTGACCTATTTTCGCAGAAGAAGATACTATTGCTGTAGAATGAATCATTATTACTGGTTATCCTCCAATACAATCATAGCTGTAAATATAGCTTCAGCTACCAAGTCCCCATTAACATAAGCTTTTCCATTAAACCGCCAGACATTTCCTCTACTTTTTTCTTTAAACACATGCAAATTTAAAACATCTCCTGGTTCAACAAGTTTACGAAACTTAATATTATCCATCGACATAAAATAAACTAATCCGCCGCTATTTTCCAGTTGCATTGTTTTTGAAACAATAACTCCTGCAGTTTGGCCCATAGCTTCTACTATTAATACTCCAGGCATAATAGGTCTGGTAGGAAAATGACCTTGAAAAAATGGTTCATTAAAAGTTACGTTTTTGATGCCAATGGCACTTTCCCCGAGTTTTAAATCTTTTACTCTATCAATTAGCAACATTGGATAACGATGAGGTAAACACTCTTTTATTTCATTTATATTCAAACTCAATAATTCTTCTGACATAAAATGCTCCTTATCTTTTTTTTCTTTTTGTAACTGACATCTTTAAAAATGCAGCTTGTCTTTTCCAAATACCAGCATCTACTGCAGGAATACCTCCCACAATTTGTCCAGGTTCTACACTCGAAGCAATTCCGCTTTTGGCCGCAGCCATTACTCCATCTCCTATTTCAAGATGTCCGGCAACCCCAACTTGGCCGGCAAGAATAACTCCATTTCCGATAGTTGTACTTCCTGCTATTCCTACCTGAGATACTAAAATAGACCTTTCGCCTATTTTTACATTGTGAGCAATCTGGACTAAGTTATCGATAATTGTATCATTTCCTATTTTAGTATCGTCTATACTACCTCTATCAATTGTTGTATTTGCCCCAATGCGCACTCTATCTCCTATAATAACTCGACCGAGCTGTTTTACATAAACCATGCCCTTTCCAGTTGGAATAATTCCAAAACCAGATTCTCCAATGCGAGCCCCTGAATTGATTATTACATTTTTTCCTATAATACTATGAGAAATAGTTACATTATCCCGAATTAAGCCATCATCTCCAATTTGACATCCTTTTTCAATAACCGTATGACTTCCAATTACTACGTTATCGCCAATAACAACATCATCTCCTATAACCACATAATCGCTGATGTAGCAATTATTTCCGATTTTAGCTGAATCGCTGATTATCGCGGTAGAACAAATATGAGGCGGAATTTTTTCCACAGGACATAATATATTCAAAGCCGTAGCATATCCAATCATAACATTGGGAGCGACTAGCCCCATAACTCCATCGGGAAGATAAGAAACATCCGCTTCTGTTATAATTACAGCGCCAGCTTTTGTATTAATAAAATCTTCTTTATACTTTTTATTTCCAAAGAAAGATAAATCTTCTTGCTGAGCATTTTTTAACGTAGCAATACTTTCAATTTCAAAATCACGGCCACCTACAGATTTAAATCCACATATCACTGCTAACTCAGAAACTTTTACTTTTTTTAATTTTCCAAAAAAATGAGAATCCATTCTTTCCGTTAAATTTTTCTTATGTACATGTTCCATATTCTCACTCCTTTACTTTGCTTGAAAATCCTTCATTTTTACATTGATATCCGATACAGTTTTATTTAACTGGGTAAGAACTTCATCTGTAATGTCTATACATTCCTTGGAACGATATATTACAGCTTCAAAAGGAATAACAACGGTAATATGGCGTTTCTCTGCTATTTTCTGAATGATAGTATTTGCCTTTTGTTCCAATTCCTTTAATGCTGTTTGATAAGCTTCTTGAATTTTATAACGACGACTTCTCGTCATATCGTATAAAATAACCTGCAAATCTTCTACTTTTCTAGTATCCTCTTCGTTGTTGCGCTT
>CAZEAT010000091.1:0-3527 GCA_964510175.1 uncultured Holosporaceae bacterium | reverse complement strand
CTTGACTTTGATAATTTGCAATTCCTGAGTATCCCCATACAAATTGTCCTTTTTTATCTATAATAATGCAGGTAGGTACTCCTTTAATATCATCACTACTAATAACACTTGGAGAAATAGGTTTGTAAGCCTTTAATGCAGAAATGTTGTGGGCTTTATAGTAAATTTTTACTCCATTATCGAGCAAATTATCATCAATAATAAGGGTAATAATTCTAACATTTGTTATTTCTAGAGATGTTAGCTTTTTTTGTAATATTTCTAAAGCTTCGAATACAGAAGGGCAATTTGGACACCATGTTGTTGTAAAAAACAAAATAACAACGTTATTTTGAAGTTCTGATAAGCTGAAGCTGGATTCTGTATCCAGTGGATTAATTTTTAAATTAATGTTTGGAATTTTTTCTATGTATCCTATTTGATCAGAAAATGGCTTACGTTGTTTATCATCAAAAGTTTTTGCTATTTTTTGAAAAAAATCTGGTGTTTCTTTTGGGGCTTGAGTAGCCTCTGTCTTTTCATTGGAATCAGTTTCTGAAATTTGTGAGTTTTCTTTATTTTCGTTAAGTACTTTTAGAAATTTTGAAGAATTCTCTGTTTCATTGACGGACGTAGTTTGGATAGTAGAGGCTGGAATAGGAACATCAGTATTCTCTTGGCATTCTAGAACGTTAAGAGAAAAAAAAGCTATCAAACTTCCTAAATATCTTATATATTTTTTAGAGGTAATTATAGAAGAAATACTCATGAAACATATCCCTATTTTATTAATTCTTTTTTGTCTTTCAGCTTGTGGGAAAAGGTGTGAATTAACTCCATCTGGAGAGGAAGACGCATCTTATCCTAGACAATATCCTCAAACCGAAATACTAAATCACTATAGCTAAAAAGGAAATGAAATTGAAGAGTTCCTTTTATAAATATGAATTAAAATATTATTTTATTTGTATGAATTTTCGCGTACCATATAATTTCCTTTTGGAAAGGAATTTGTAATGAGCAAAAAACTTTTCTATTGCACAGAGTGTGGAGCTCAATATCCTAAATGGCTTGGAAAATGTGAAGATTGTGGTCAATGGAATACAATTGAAGAAGATATTTTTTTAAGTAAAAAAAATATATTGGGAGAAATGAAACTTCAAAATTTATCTTCTTGTGATAAGGAGATTTCACGTGTTTGTACGAAGGTAAATGAGTTTGATAGAGTATTAGGTGGTGGAGCGGTTCCAGGTTCAGTAGTTTTGATAGGAGGAGAACCGGGAATAGGGAAATCAACAATTTTACTTCAAATTTTGGCCTCGCTTTCTAAAAACTGTAATTGTGTTTATATTTCTGGAGAAGAATCTGCTGAGCAAATTTGTCTTAGAGCAGAGAGATTAGGATTATCTAAGTCCAATGTAAAATTGGCTTGTGAAACTAATGTAGATACAATTGTAAATTCTCTAGGCACAGAAGTGGATTTTTTGGTTGTGGACTCCATACAAACTTTATGCAGTAATAATGTAGATTCTATTCTTGGTACTGTCAATCAAATTAGAACCTGTGCTTTTACTTTGATAAATTTTGCGAAAACGAGTAATACTACTGTATTTTTAGTAGGTCATGTAACAAAAGATGGAGCCATTGCTGGACCAAAAATTTTAGAGCATATGGTAGATACTGTTTTGTATTTTGAAGGAGAAAGGGGTAATTCTTATCGTATACTAAGGACAATTAAAAATCGCTATGGTTCTTGTGATGAACTTGGTATATTTGAGATGAATGCTTCAGGATTAATGAGTATACCGAATTCTTCAAGCTTGTTTCTTTCTAGACATTCCGAAAATATTCCAGGAACTGTAGTTTTTGCCGGAGTAGAAGGAACTCGTCCTATTTTAGTTGAAATACAAGCATTAGTTGCCAAAAGTTATTTTACAGCTCCTCGTCGGACTGTTTCAGGATTAGATATAAACAGATTATTTATTTTATTGGCAGTATTGGAGTCAAAAGGGAAAATGTCATTTTCTGACAGAGACGTATATCTCAGTGTAGTAGGGGGATTAAAAATTTCGGAGCCTGCGAGTGATTTAGCAGTAATACTTAGTTTGCTATCTGCGAGAAAAAATCTTATTATTAAGAACGGAATTTGTGCTATAGGGGAAATGGGGCTTACAGGAGAAATTCGTTCAGTACCTAGATGTTTAGAAAGAGTAAAAGAAGCTATGAAATGCGGATTTAAGGATATTATAGTTCCTGTGGCTTGTAATTTAGATGAAAAAATATTTCCAGGTATAAATTTAATAAAAGTAAGTTCTCTTGCTGATGTAATTGCTTTTTATAAGGAGGGCTCTCAGAATGAGTAATGGCGAATTTTTTAACTCATTGGACTATATATACATATTTATAACGTTAATCTCGTGTATAGTAGGTTTTTTTCGAGGGTTTACCAAAGATTTTTTAAGTTCGTGCGCGTGGTTTGGAAGTGGATTTATTTCAGCATTTATTGCTCCATATTTAACTATATATTTGCAAGAGAAATTTATACAAAATCCTCTATTGGCTAAAGTAATTTCTATTACAGTTGCTTATTTAGTGGTATTAATTACATTTTTGTTAATAATAAATACTCTATCTGTAAAAATAAAAAGTACAATGCTCTCAAGTTTAGATAGGGCGTTGGGATGTCTATTTGGCTTAGTAAGAGGCGGAATAATTCTTCTTACAATTGTTATTTTTGGTATATTTTTCGAAGCTTTGGATAATAAATCTGATTTAATAAAAAATTCGAAAATTACTCCTCCATTGATTTTAATAACAAGTTATTTAATGCCAAAAATTATAGATTCGTCTTCCTTATCTGATTCTATAAAATCGGAGTTAAAGTCTACAATGGAAGAGAAAGAAAAATCTTTACAATTTACAAAGAAGAAAGCTGTATCCAAAAAAGAAACAGAAAGAGAGAAAAAAGTTTCATATTTAAGAGAAGCAAGGGATTATATTAACAATGCATTTTCTTCATATCTTCATAGATATGATAATAATTTAGGAAGACAACAACATTTAATAAAAAGGCGTAAAAACAAAGATGTCGAATTTGGTTGTATGTCTTTGATGCGGGCACGAGCTGAGAGAAGAATGCAGAAAAAAGCAGATAAATTAGTGAGTGACTTGGAGAAACGTCTTGACAAAGCCTCTCAATAATGATTTTCTATATCACAGTACGGAGAGATGGCCGAGAGGCTGAAGGCAACGGTTTGCTAAACCGTCATACGTTTGTAAAGGCGTATCGAGGGTTCGAATCCCTCTCTCTCCGCCAGTTGTGTTACGATATTTCCCTGCTTATGGGCTTCTTTAGATGCGAATATAGAATTTCTATAAATCAATTGTTTTTTATTGATAAGTCTATAAAACTTGTATAGCTAAAAATTGTTACATATAATAGCTCCATGAAAATTACAGTATTGCTTGAAAACAATTCTAGAACTGGTAATTGCTTTTTTGCAGAGCCTGCCTTAAGTTTTTTTATAGTAGAAAGTAATAAAACTGTT
>CAZEAT010000090.1:0-3542 GCA_964510175.1 uncultured Holosporaceae bacterium | reverse complement strand
GTCTACGCCCGGGTCTCCCCTGAGCACAAGACCCGCATCGTCGACGCCTGGCGGAAAAAGGGGAAAATTGTGGCCATGACGGGGGATGGGGTAAACGACGCCCCCGCGTTGAAGGCCGCCCACATCGGCTGCGCCATGGGCATTACGGGTACCGACGTGGCAAAAGAGGCGGCCCATATGATATTGACCGACGACAATTTTGCCACCATCGTCTCGGCGGTGGCGGAGGGCCGGGGCATCTACGCCAACATCCGCAAGGCCATCCACTACCTGCTCTCCTGCAACATCGGGGAGATCTTGACCATCTTCATCGCCACCGTGCTGGGCTTCCACCAGATGCCCCTCATGCCGGTGCAGCTTCTGTGGCTGAATCTGGTCACCGATTCCCTCCCGGCCCTGGCCCTGGGGGTGGAGCCGGTGGAGGAGGGGACCATGTCGGAAAAGCCCAGGGACGCCCGGGAGAGCCTGTTTACCCGGAGATTCTCCCTCCGCCTTGCCTGGCAGGGGGCCATGGTGGGATTTCTCACCCTGGCGGCCTACTTTTTGGGGGAGTATGTCCTCTCCGACCCGGGCGAGGCCTATCAGGCGGCCAACACCATGGCCTTCGCCACCCTCACCCTGTGCCAGCTTTTCCACGCCTTCGACGTGCGCAGTGAGGAGCACTCCCTGTTCCACATCGGGGTCTTCAGCAACCCCACCATGAACAAGGCCTTCCTGGTGGGGTTGGGGATGCAGCTGGGGGTTCTGTGCCTGCCGCCCCTACAGCAAATTTTCCAGACGGTGCCCCTGAACGCCCTGGAGTGGGCGGTGGTGCTCCTGCTGGCGATCACCCCGGTGGTGGTGTGCGAGCTGGAGAAGGCCATGAGAAGAAAAAAACAGTAAAAAGTGGAGCTGCCTTTTTAGGCAGCTCCACTTTTTAGTTAAGCGGAAACAAATTAATTGCCTTTAAGAATACATTTGTCGCAAGGCTCCAACCCAAAACCGATAGCAGTAGCAAGAGGGGCCTCCCAGTAGGTGCCCCCGTTACAGTGCTCGTCATAGTGATACTTTTTCCCTGTCTTTGTAATAAAGATGGGTTTCTGACTTTCGGGAAGGGACAATGCAACAGTGGAAGTCTCTTGTACCCACTGTACTTCCAGCCCTAAAGCATTGGCAATGGCTCGGACGGGGAGGTAGGTGGTTCCATTTATGGCGAAGGGTTCTACGGGATTGCCTGCGGCATCGGTGGGAATGATTGCTTGCCCATTGAGAGTGATTTGAATATCCGCATAGTCCAAAGTGGCTTCTTGTTGGTAAGCGGCCAGAGCAGAGGTCCCAAATGCGATAAGTATCAGTACGGAGAGAAGGCCGACAAAGTAGGAGCGGACGTTTTTGGTTTTCATATAAATTCCTCCTTGAGAAGTTATAGTGTACCCAGCAAATTAAGTGTACCATTTTGCGAGAAAAAATACAATATAAAATGAATATGTTTTGAATATCTAAAAGAGAGGTGAAACGATATAAGATGATATTGAGGTGAGATGATGGAAGACATTATTAAGCTGTCAAAACGTGGAGATGATGGCTACAAGGTCATTTCCGTCCGTATAAAGGAACCCACATTAAGACGTATTGATGAGGCGGCGGGGAAAACAAACCGCTCAAGAAACGAAGTCATCAATATTATGCTGGACCATGGAGTGAAGGTTTTAGAGATTGAGGAATGAGAAAAACGATAAAAAGCCGCCGTTCTCTTTTTGGAGAACGGCGGCTTTCCTTTTATTCCTTGACCTCCCGGATGAGGACGAAGGGGGTGAGCTGCCGGTCCTGACCGGCAGGGTTGTCCCTAATGAGGGACAACAGCTCCTCTCGGCTCCAGTCCTTGAGCTGTTCTCCCTTGCCCAGCAGCTCCACGTTCAGGTCGTTGGCGTCCACGATCATCATGACAACGCCTGTTTTTTCAAAAATCTCGTCGCAGACCTTCCCGGGGTGGCTGGGGACCCGGACGCCCATGTGTTCGTACTCGGGGATGTCCTCCCCGTAGAACCCGTCCAGGCCGGTGACCTCCTGGCCCAGCATGTCGTAAAAGACCCCATGCTTGCCGAAGACCTTGCCCGCCCCGGCACAGACGGCGGCCAAGAGGACCTTGGGCAGGCCGCAGATGTTGATGGCAAACTGCATCTTCACGGGGAGCCCCATGCCGGGGCCCGCCGAGGTCTGGTGGACAAACCGGGAGAGGACCTTGGCCCAGAAGCCGGGCTTGCACTCCTCCTCGGTGACGATGCGGCCCTGGCACAGGGCGATGACCTTCTCGCTGGAGGAGACGATGTCCCCCGGCTGGTAGACCGGCTTCACGTATTTCTCAATGAGGTCGATGTAGCTCTCCCCCACCTGCACAAAGTGGGTGGTGATGGCGTGGCGGGCGTATTTTTTGCCCGCTGCCTCAATGACCACATTTTTTCCCTCGTTGGCGTAAAAGTCCATAAAATGGCTCTCCTTTTCTTTCAATTATCTGCGGATATTATACCACTTGAAGCCCGGGACGCAACCCAATATTGCATAAAATTTTCCCCGGAGGGAGACAATGGGAGGGAACAGGAGGGGAGCTTATGGGATTTTTTGGACGCAGGCCCCGGCCAGACCCGCCCCATCCCCGGAAAGAGCCCCGGCTGGAGGGAACTCTGACCCCGGAGAATCTGGCGAGGGTCTTTGAAAACTGCGTGGACTATAACCGACGGAGTATCGCGGTGGGGGGCAACGAGGCCCTGCGGGCGGAGCTCATCTTCATCGCGGGCATGGTGCGGATGGAACGGGTCAGCGACTACGTCCTCCGCCCCCTGGCCCAGGACGAGGAGATAGGAAAGCTGGGGGAGGCCATCGCCTGGGAGAGAATGCGCTCAGGGGCCCTCTACAGCCTGTCGGTCACCGAGCGGACCACCCTGAATGAGGCGGTAATGGACCTCATCGACGGCAACTGCCTGCTGCTCTTCCCGGGCACCCAGCGGGCCCTCTCCTTCAATACGGGCACCGAGGAGAAGCGGAGCATTGGGGACCCGGAGAACGAGGTGTCGGTGAAGGGACCCAAGGACTCCTTCGTGGAGAACCTGCGGACCAACACCTCCCTGACCCGGCGGCATCTGAAGGCCCCCGAGCTGCGTCTGGAGGAGCAGATCGTGGGCCGCCAGTCCCTAACCCCGGTGGATATCCTCTGGGTGGAGGGTATCGCCGACCCCAGGACGGTGGAGGAGGTGAAGGGGCGGATAGAGAACATCGACATCGACGCCCTCCTGGCTACGGGGAACTTGGAGGAGTACATGGTGGACGAGCTGGACACCGCTTTCCCCATGCTCCAGTACACCGAGCGGCCCGACCGGTTCTGCTACGGCCTTACCCAGGGCCGGGTGGGGGTGCTCATCGAGGGCATCCCCCTGGGCTATCTGGCCCCGGCGGTGCTGGGGGATTTCCTCCGGGCTCCCCAGGACCGCTCGGAAAACTGGCTGGTGGCCTCCTCCCTGACGGTGCTGCGGTGGCTGTGCCTGCTGACCACTCTGTACCTGCCGGGG
>CAZEAT010000089.1:0-3554 GCA_964510175.1 uncultured Holosporaceae bacterium | reverse complement strand
AGCTGGACGCCGCCGGGGAGGCCCTCACCGCCGACCGGCTGTGCAAGGAGTACAAGGCCCTCAACGCCAAGTACTACGGCCCCGACATGGTCACCGACGATTATATCGCCCTGGAGTGGGCCCGTATCCCCCACTTCTACATGAACTACTATGTCTACCAGTACGCCACCGGCTACTCGGCGGCCATCGCCCTTTCCCGCAAGATCCTGAAGGAGGGCCCCGCCGCCGTGAAGGACTATGTGACCTTCCTCTCGGGTGGCCGCTCCAAGGATCCCATCGACCTTCTCAAGGGGGCCGGGGTGGATATGTCCACCGAAGCGCCCATTCAGTCCGCCCTGGATCTCTTCGGGGAACTCCTCTGCGAGATGGAAGAACTGATGAAGGACTGAATTTCATAGCAACGCCAAAGGGGAGGGCCGAATTTCGGCCCTCCCCTTTTTGTACGTCACATCAATTTTGACTTGATTTTCCTCAAAATCCTATGCATTGAATACAAATTTGGTTTGAGGTATAATACAAACATAGTTTGATACGGGGAGGAGATTCCATGAACAACGAACTGTTGGGCGCGCAGATCGCCAAATACCGCAAAGCCGCCGGGATCACCCAGGAGGAACTGGGCAAGACGGTGGGGGTGTCCACCCAGGCGGTGAGCCGCTGGGAGTGCGGGGGCGCTCCCGACGTGTCCCTTCTCCCCGCTGTGGCCGACAAACTGGGGGTCACCATCGACACCCTGTTTGGCCGGAGCGAGGGAAAAGCCCAGGATATTTACGAGGTCTTTATGAACTGGCTGGCATCTTTGCCCCTGTCCCGGCGTATGGATCAGGTTTTTCGCTTGATTGCCTCCACCCAGTACTGTTTTCTTGATAAGGCAGTGCAAGATATTACAGCGGAGGATCTGAAACGGGTTACCTCATCTTCCGCTTATAACGGCGACGGCGAATTGATGCGGGCGGCATACTCGCTGAAAGAGGGGATCACTCTGGCGGTCCCAGGGACGGAATGTCCTTTTTACCTTCTTATGCCGGAGCCTGACAGCGGCTATGAGCCCAACCTGCTCTCTCCGGAGGAGTACCGGGAACTGTTTGAACTGCTGGGTCGGCCGGGGGTCATGGAGATCCTGCTCTATCTTCACCGGCGGCACTATCGGTATTTTACGGTCTACGCTCTGGCCCAGCACGCAGGGCTGGAGCCCCGGGAGGCAGAGCCCCTTTTGGAGGCTCTGGCCAAAAAGAATCTACTGCATAGTCAGACCATCGAGACCGAGAAGGGTGTGGAGCCTATTTACGCCTACTTCGACGCCCATGGGTTTATTCCCTTCCTTTTCATGGCCCGGTGGATCATGGACCCCAGCGATTCCTGGAAAGGGATCTGGAGCAACCGGGATAATCCTCTCCTCCCAGCCCAACCGGTAGAGGAGAAGCCCACGACGTAAACTTTCTGCCCGGGAGACGCCCCGGCAGTGACCCATATCAATCAAAATAACCCCAGCGGGCGGAAAAGCGAACGGCCTCCCGTCAGCTTTGCTGCACCCAAAATGGGGAAAACGAAAGGAAAGTCAACATGAAATTATCCAAAAAGAGCAAGATGTTGATGGCAGGTATCCTGGTGGTAGGCATGACCCAGTTTCCGCTGCTCAATTATCAGACCCTGGTTCTGGCCCGATCTTTGGAACAGGCCCAAGAGGGCAATATAGAGCAGATGATCCACTATCTGACGATGGGCCTGGCCCTCTTTTTTGTCGGCCCTGTTTTGTCTATCCTGCAGACCTGGCTTACCCAGAGGCTATATGCTACTGAACAAATCACTTTGAAGGACGCTATCCTTCGCAATCTGTTTCACCGTCCCTCCCGGCTTTTCCGCCGGGAGCCCGATGCCTATTACCTCAACCTGTTTGCGACTGATTGCGCTACCTACGCCTCCTATCTGGGCTGTATCATGCTGTTGTGCAACTGGTTGATGGCCATTGCCTCGGCCTCCTTCTTCCTGTTTCGCATGAGTCCTGTGCTGTTCTGGACCGCTCTGCTTGCGGCGGGCCTTCCCTTCCTGTTCAACAAGCCCTTTGAGAACATGACCAGAAAAGCGGAAAACAAGCGTTCCCAGGTGGCTGAGGTCTATAATGGAATACTGAAGGAGACATTGGAGGGCTATGAGGCGATCCGGGCAGACAACCACACCCAGGCCGCGATCGGCCGACTCCATAACGCTTACGAGGCAAACCACCGGGCTCGGGCCTGGTCCAATATCGCCAACGACATTTCTCAGGAATTCTTTTTCGGAGTGGCCGGGCTGTCTCACATCATCTGTATTGCCATAGGCGGCTGGCTGATCCTCCAGGGTAAAGTCACCCCGGCCATGATGTTGGCCGCTCAGACGTTTTTCGTGCAGTTGGCTAACGCCGTAGGCAACGTGCAGAGTTATATTGTCCAGATCCGCTCCTCCAAGGACATTCGGGCCAAGCTGGCAAAGGAGATCACTGAGCCTGCCGACACCGGCACGGCCTCCTGCGACCCCAATGCTCCCGCCACCGTGGCTTATGAGGACCTGTCCTTCTCCTTTGGCGACCGCACCCTTTACTCCGACCTCTCCTGCTCCTTTGCCCCCGGCGGGTGCTATGCCATCGTGGGAGAGAGCGGCAGCGGCAAGTCCACTTTGACCAAACTGCTGCTGAAATACTACGACGACTACCGGGGACAGATCACCCTGGCAGGGCAGGACATTCGGAACCTCAGCGAGGAGGAGATCTACCGGGTGGTGGGCCTGGTGAGCCAAACCCCCTTCCTTTTTAACGCCTCCCTCTACGAAAACATCACCATGTTTACCAATGACCCGCCCAGGGATTCCCTGGAATATGAAAAGCTCCTGGCCGACCTGAATCTCACCGCTCTGGCCCAGCGGGTGGGGGACGCCCCCCTGGGCGACTTCGGAGATAACATTTCCGGCGGTGAGCGTCAGCGCATCAACATCGCCCGGGCATTGCGCTCCCACCCGGCCATCCTGATTTTCGACGAGCCCACCACCGGCCTGGACCCGGAGAACGTGGCCCTCATTGACCAGTTCATCTTTGACCGGGCGGACGTGACCAGAATCGTCATCACCCACAACTGGGCGGAGGAGTACCTTTCCCGGTTTGATTCGGTCCTCCGCATCGGGACCCCGGCAAAGGAGCCCGTCCCTGCCCAAAGCTGACCAAAACGAAAAAAGCCGGAGGACCGCAACTCGGTCCTCCGGCTTTTTGTTGCTAATTTCCCACGTTTCGGTCACACTAAAAGGACATGATTTAAAAAGGAGAGAGCTTATGGGGACTTCTGAGATCGTCACCGCCCTTTTGACCCTGCTTGCCGGCATCGGCATTTTTCTCACCGCCTGCCACACTATGAGCGCCAACCTGGAGGCCGCCGGTAGCGAAAGGCTCCGCGCCCTCTTTGCCAAGGTGTCGGGAAGCCGTCTGCTGGGGGTGGGCATTGGGGCCATCGGCACCGCGGCTATCCAGTCCTCGGGGGCGGTGACCGTCATGGTCATCGGCTTTGTGAACGCCGGGATCATGACCCTTA
>CAZEAT010000088.1:0-3573 GCA_964510175.1 uncultured Holosporaceae bacterium | reverse complement strand
GTGTCGTCAAAGCCCTTGGAGAAGGACATCACCGCCCCGGTGGCGGCGTCCACCCCCACGGAAAGGCTGTTGCCGGGGTAGAAATAGCCGTTCTCCTTCTGGCAGAGAGTGAAGGAGTGGCGGTCCGAAGCGTAGCTTGCGGCGTAAGAGCGGTAGACCTCGGTCTTGGCCACCTGCTCGGGCCACAGCGTCTTAAGGAAGTCGATGCCGGTCTTCCGGGCGGTCTCCTCGGTGATAACAGGCTCCTCCTCGGAGTAGGGGTTATAGCCCGACATGGAGAAGAGTTCCCCGGTCTTGCCGTCCATGGTCACATACCGCCGGGCAACGCCCTCCTCGGTATTTTTGGCAAAGGTGAGTCGGGCGGTGACTTGGGTCTCCTCCTCGGCCTCAGCCTTCTCTCCGGTAGTTGCGTCCTCCAAAATGATGATCTCGGAGGTCTGAACGGAGAAGGTGGCTCCCACCAGTTCAAAGTCCTTGAGCCCAAAAGCAGCATAACTCCGCACGATGGCCCCCAACTCCTCCTGGGTCAGCACACCCTCCAGCTTGGCGACTCCCTCCAGTTCGGCCTGGGAGAGTTGCAGGTTGGACTCCGCGCCCATGGCGGCGTCCATGGCGGCCTCGGGGGCAAAGAGCATATTTTTGTTGCTTGTCGTGTAACTCTGGTTCAGCAGGGCGCGCAGCTCGGTGAGATTCACCAACTCCCCGGTGGCGGCGTCCACATAGTAGTCGTCCCGGGACCCGGGCAGATAGCGGAGGACCGCCATCTCCTTCTCGCTGTCCCAGACATACTCCACGTAGAGGTTCAGGGTCCCGGCCAGCAGTTCCCCGGCGGCCTGGGCGGTGGTGACGGTATCCGGCGCAGGCACCCCGCCCACATACTGGGACACGTCCTCCCGGCTGAAGTAGGTCACCATGCCGTCACTGAGCCGTACCCGCACCCGGAAGGTAAGGGGGGAGTCGGTATCATTCAGAAGAATGGTTCCGCCGAAGGTATAGGAGGTAGCCGAGAGGTAGTCCCGCTCACTGTCATAGAAGCTGGGGGTCTCCCCGTCGGTGAGCACCTTGTCCAGGAAGGCCTGGGCGTAGGTCTTGGCCTGGGCCACCGTCATGTCGGGGAATTTGGGGCGGAAGGAATCACGGTAATAATAGGCGGGCTCATCGTCCCAGTAGTTCAGGGAGAGGATCTTTCCTTCCTCGGTGGCCGACACGTTGAGGGAGCGGGTGTCGTCACTCCAACGGAGGCTCCACCGGGTGCCCAGGGAGGTCTCGGTGTGATCCCCGTAGAACTCGGTGTAGTCGTCGTCCACCCCCAAAGTCCCCTTGACCGCCAGGGTGACCTTGGCAAGGCGTGCGTCGGCCCCCTCCTCGGCCAGAGCGGGCACGGCCAGGGAGAGGGTCATGGCCAGGGCCAGCATGGCGGCAAACAGTCGGTTGCGTTTCATCATCAATTCCTCCTTGGAGATTTGGGCAATTGGCCCAAGATACTATTTTAGACGAAGAAACCAAAAAATGGTTCCTCCCAAAACAGACCATTTTCAAAATTTTTTGCCATTTTTTGAAAAAAGCGGAAAAAACCTCTTGACAGAATCGAACGTATGTTGTATTCTTATGGAGAACAGATGTTCGATATGCCGCTTCGTGTGGAACAAGCCGAGGAAGCGGGTACCCCGGAAGCCCGGACGGGGAAATCAGAGATCCGGGGATCATAGTCCGGTTTATGGGACTTGCAGTTTGGTATCCTGAAGATACCAAACCGAAGGAGGAATCTTCCATGACTACTGCTTATTATACCTTCCGTACCCGTAAAGTCAAGGTCAGCGGCGGCCCTGATCTGCTCACCCTGGTGCCCGTGGCCCAGGCCGAGTCCTCTGTTGCCTCTGCCGACGGCAAGATCCTTGCCCCCAAGGCCTTTGGCGGCAAACTGCCCCAGGTTGAGGACAAAAGCGAGACCCGGGCCGAGATCCTGGATTTCAACCTCTGCCGTAAGCACGCGGAGACCCGCGACGCCTGGCAGTCCCTGGCCCGTGCCGCCCGGGGGGAGGACGAGGAGGACGACCCGGACACCCGCTGGGAGGCCGTGGAGCAGGAGGACGAGGGCAGTGACCGGGAGCCCACCTCCCGGGAAAAGACCCTGAACTACCTGGAACTGTGCGCTTCGGCAGCCGTGATCATCACCGCCCTCAGCGCCGCCATCGCCTTTCTGTCTCTGGTGTGAAAAAGGACATCGGACAACAGGTTTATATCATTCACAAACACAACGGGCGGGGTCTCTCGCCCGTTGCGTTTTACCCCATCATTTCCGCGGTAGCAATTTCCGGGGAAATATGGTAAAATGGCACCAGCAAAAGAAAGGGGGACGAGCCAATGATGACCCAAGTGCGCTCTCTGGGGCTGCGGGGGGTGGAGGGCTACCCGGTGGTGGCCGAGTGCGACCTATCCGGCGGCCTGCCCAACTTTGAGATCGTGGGTCTGCCCGACGCCGCCGTGAAGGAAGCCCGGGACCGGGTGCGTTCGGCGGTGAAAAACTGCGGCTTCCAGTTCCCCGTGTCCCGGATCACGGTAAACCTGGCCCCCGCCGACCGGAAGAAGGGGGGCACGGTCTACGACCTGCCCATTCTGGTGGGGATCCTCGCCGCCCAGGGAGAACTGCCCCGGCCCGAGGAGGACTGCGCCTTTTTGGGGGAGTTGTCCCTGTCCGGGGCCCTGCGGAGCGTCCCCGGTATGCTGCCCATGGCCCTGGCCGCCCAGCAGGCCGGTATCCGGCGGCTCTTTGTCCCCGCCGACGCCGCCCCCGAGGCCACCCTGGCCAAGGGTATGGTGGTCTACCCGGTAGAGAATGTGAAGCAGTTGGTGGCCCACCTGAAGGGGGAGGAACTGATCCCCGTCGCCCGGCCCTGGACGCCGGGAGGGAGCAGCCAGCCCCAGCCCGATTTCTCCGAGGTCAAGGGTCAGGAGAACGTGAAGCGGTGTCTGGAGATCGCCGCCGCCGGGGGCCACAACGTGCTGATGATCGGCCCGCCCGGCTCGGGCAAGTCCATGCTGGCCAAGCGTCTGCCCTCCATTCTCCCCGACCTGAGCGAAAAGGAGGCCCTGGAAGCCACCGCCGTCCATTCGGTGCTGGGCCTCACCACCAAAGAGGAGCCCCTGCTGACCCGGCGGCCCTTCCGCTCCCCCCACCACACCATCTCCAACATGGGCATGGCGGGAGGGGGCAACCCCCTCATTCGCCCCGGCGAGATCTCCCTCTCCCACAACGGGGTGCTGTTTCTGGACGAACTGCCCGAGTTCCACAAGGACGTGCTGGAAGTGCTGCGGCAGCCCATGGAGGAAGGGAAAGTGCAGATCTCCCGGGCGGCGGGGAGCGAGGTCTTCCCCGCCCGGTTCATGCTGGTGTGCGCCATGAATCCCTGCAAGTGCGGCTGGTACGGCTACTCTGACCGTTGCAAATGCAACCCCAAGGACGTGGAAAAATATCAGTACAAGATCTCCGGCCCCATGCTGGACCGGATCGACCTGATTGTGGACGTGCCGCCCCCGGACTTCGACACCCTGGCCGACAAGCCCGCCGGGGAG
>CAZEAT010000087.1:0-3577 GCA_964510175.1 uncultured Holosporaceae bacterium | reverse complement strand
CGGGGAACTGTATCGAGGGTTCGAATCCCTCTCTCTCCGCCAGAGATATGTTAATTTTAAATATTTCAGTACATTATATTTTATAGTAAAAATTTAATCGTTTATTAACGTTAGACTGATAAAATATCTAAGGATAAAAGAAGGAAATAAAATGATAGGGAATTGTATAGTAGCGTTGATATTTTCTCCTATATTTGCAGAAGTTTTTACATTTTTTAGGCAGGATTTTAGAGGGCCTATTCGCTCTGAAAAACCTATAAAGTTACTTTCAAAAGAAGTTTCTGCTCGTATGTTCAGACTTTCTCTCTTTACATTAATATTTGTAATTTTTTATCCTCTAACAGCTTACTTCGCGAATACACCTTGTCCTTTATGGAATACTGACATAAGTTATATTATTTCTTATATGTGTTTTTTGGCAATTATAGAACCTCTCATTATAAGCATTAATGGTGATAAAGAAGCTAGATATAAGGCTAAACCTGATCCTGATAACTTAATACTCTCAATGAAAGGCAACGTAATATTTTTATTTATCTTAATAATTTTAGCGATTGGAAGCCATCGGATATTATGCCAGTAATATAATTATCTTAAAATTAATAATAGATGAAACTGCTCCAAACTGATACCAATCGATCAAAAGAATAAGAGGCGTTAGCTGGACTAGTTGACGGAAGTTTTATTATTTCTCTCTTAGTTTTAGGAAAGCAATATTTCATATACACTTCAAAAGCCTTAGTTCCGTTAGCAAATATTTTTTCTATTTTTGAATTATCTAAAATCATACTCAAATCGGCTGGAATTATATTTGTTATATGAGCATCGCTAGCTCCTTGTACTTCACAACTTTGAATGGTATCCCAAATTGCTATTTGATGCTTTAGAAGAAAGTCTATCTTTTCTGAAATTGATTTTGGAATGCTTGCAAAGTGAGTCAATTCAGTCAAAAGTTTCCAAAATCTATTTCTAGGATGCCCATAGAAAAACCCTTCTTCTCTTGATTTTGGAGAAGGAAATGTTCCTAAAATCAATATCTTAGATTGTTCATTATAAATGGGCTCAAAAGGATGATTCATCGAATTTCCGTTTTAATATCCATTATATAATAACATAACGAATTTAATACTCCCATAACTAGTTTAAATTTTAGAAATAATCGTTACTTTTGTTTGTCTGTTATTTTTGGTGACAAGATACTATTCTTAGGAAGACTAATTAATTTATGTCCTAAGCGAGCTAAGTCGATAAGCGTGTATGCTGTTTTATCTGTTACGTAATGATTATTTAATTTCCAGTCATTAATAAATGAGATATTTTTATTTCTATATGCATCTGATACCCAAATAATAAAAGGAATTTCATAACCATTTGGCCACGTTCTTGTCGTAGGTTCACATTCTTTAGTATCATTCACATCAGAACCATGGTCACTAAGATATAACATGCAGCTGTAATCTTCTGTTTTCTTCAGTAAAGTTAATATTTCATTCAAGATATAATCCGTGTACAAGATACTGTTATCATAATAGGTCACATAGAGAGCTTTTTGCTTGTTATAGTAATTTTCTGGAAGTTTAAATTTATCAAACTCTTTAGGATATCTTAAATTCAGAGGAGTATGTGACCCCATTAAATGAATAATTATCAATTTTTTTTCAGCCTTATCTTTGAGAGCATTTTTAAAATAAGGCAATAACTCTCCATCCAGAGGAGAGCGTGCATTTATATCAGTATTATTTATAAAAAACGATTCATGACAAAGTTTTCCCAGCCGAGTAACAGAATTATCAAAGATACTTATTCCATTCTGATTTGAAATCCAAAATGTTTTAAATCCGGCATCTTTAAAAAAATGAATTAATGTGTAATTTCGCTCTCCAGAAATGTTTAAATGAAGAATAGATTTCACAGCATCAGACGTAAATACATGCGCCGTATTAACACTTTTAAAAACGAAAATTTTATCTTTTATTTTTGAAAAATATGGCGTAGTCGGCTGATGATATCCATAAATTTCCATATGTTTTCTGTCAACACTTTCTCCGATTACCAATACATATGTCTGTTTTCCACCTGCGCTTTTTATTCCAGTAAGAGAAGTATGTGCTTTATTATATTCTTCTGCTTCTTTTCTATCATAATAATATGCAGTAGCTTTTGATAAAATAATCTTAAATGGAACAAAATTTACAACAGTCAAATTAATTATTAATAAAACCCACGCATATTTAATACAGTTATTATTCTTTATTTTATATTGGGGAATTGAACGATTAAATGCATAAACGACTATAATTAAATTTACAAGAATATATATGAAATAATCCTGAAAACTATGTAACGCTTCTTTAAGGTCTGTATTAAAAATAGTAACTAAAAAATCTTCATGTAAAAGGAATCCGCTAACATAAACTGAAATAATATTGAGTGCTGCTGGTATATATATTAAAAGCAACCACAGAGATAAAACTAATTTTTTATAATTGCTTAAAATGTAGACTATATACATCAGAACAAAAATTGAAGTTAATTCAAATAACTTCATAGAAAGTAGACCAATAGGTGAAGGTAATAATTCATAGTGGAATTCATGAAAAAATAAAGTTAAGTAGTATTCCACAAAAAACGGAATTCCAAAAACTAAAAAATCGATGATATAATTTTTATATTTCTTAAACACCATAGTATATGAACATTTAGCAGAGATATTTTAATATTTAGTAAAAAATTTAGATATCAAAAAAGTATTTATGGACTTTAAAAATTTTTTCATTCTTAAAATTCAGACAGTAGTAAAATTGCTACAGCATTTTTTTTCTTTTTAAAAAGAGCATCAAAACGGCACATATGATAATCGTTATTATTACAATAAGTCCGAAACCGTGGGCAGTTTTAGCAAAAGGCATCCATTCTGTACTAACATTCATTCCATACATTCCAGAAACAACCATAGGAATAGAAAGAAGCACAGTTATGGAAGTCAAACGTTTCATTACATTATTTAGGCGAGAATTTATAATGGAAGTAGCAAGTTCTCTAGTTCCATCGATAATTTCTCGATAAATTTGAGCCATTTCTATTGCTTGTTCATTTTCCATAATAACGTAATAGAGCAATTCTTTATCTTCAGGATATTGTAAAAGCTGCTGTGAACGAGACATTCTATTTAATACACTGATATTACCGCTCAGTGATGTAATAATATAAACTAACGCTGATTCCAATCCATGAAGAGCAATCAAATCAGATTCATTATCTATTCTTTCTATCTGTTCTTCAAATGAGGTACGCATTTTATCAATTGAAGCCAAAGCTTTTTGAAAAGAAATTGACGTACTGAGCATAATTTGATAAAGAAATTTTATACGTTTTTTAGTTGAGAATTTACCTACGATATCATCGTGAAATTTTGTCAAAATTTCTGTATCTTCAGCACATATTGTGACAATATTGTCCTTAGTAAGAATTACTCCTAGAGGAATTGTTTTGTAATTTTCTTTTTTGTGATAGATTTTTTTTATCGGAATATCAAAAATAACTAGTATGTAGTCACTTCTGATTTCAAGGCGATTTT
>CAZEAT010000086.1:1423-3591 GCA_964510175.1 uncultured Holosporaceae bacterium | reverse complement strand
TATAGCTATTTCTGATAAAACTTTTGATGGTTTACTAGTGTATAAAAATGGGAAGTCTGAGTTTGATGGGGTGTTACGGAATGCGGATTCTGAGGTTAATAGCGGTGATAACGCGATTAAAGTGAAAGTTTCTACTCTTGATAATTATTGTTCGCAATTGCAAAATATAAATTTCTTAAGAATCGGCGTAAAAAATATATCTGAAGTTATAAAAGGTGCGAAAAAGCTAATTTCTCGCTCTCCACAAATGCAAATTATTGTTGATTTCGATAAAGATAAGTGTGAAGCAAAAGAAGGCCTAAAGTGGCTCTGCGAACAGGGATTTAAAATTTATTTACTCAATAATGATAACTTAAATGAGGTTGAAAATATTGAGAGAATAAAATCTTCTCATGAGGTTCTCATCGTGAAAAAATCTTCTTAAATTCTCGAAGATATAGGAAATACTAGCAAGTAAAGTTTATATAAAAACATTTTCAAGCTCATTTTTTACACTTTTCTAAACTTTCTATATTTCCATAGAAACCTTTATTGTAAAAAAACGCTCTTATTGTAAAAACTCAAAAAAATTACGCTTGAATTTTACTTTGTAACATTTTTTTCATTTTTTTGAAGCGAGAGGATAATAAACAGTCGCAAGTATTCAAGAGATAATTATCGATACCACCATTTTTTTCTACGGAACGTACTGCATGAGTGGATAATCTTACTCTTATTTTGATTCCGAGAGCATCACTCAAAAAAGATACATTCTGTAAGTTAGGCATAAACCTATGTCTTGTTTTATTGTTAGCGTGACTAACTCTATTACCATATAAGACTTTCTTTCCTGTTAATGGACAAACTCTAGCCATATCGAAACCTCTATTAAATAGTAAAGATTTTATACAGAAAAAACAGATAAGTGTCAACAGAGACTAAATATATTTCCTGCAACTTCTTTATCTTATTCAGGAAGTTAAATCTAGCAAACTAATTTTGTATGGGCTAAAATACAACAACGTATTATTGTGACAGGAAAATGGGATATCTTTTTGTAATTTCAGGTCCTTCTGGTGTGGGTAAAAGTACAGTTATTGAATCACTATTACATAAGCATACAGACTTATCTAGAGTTATCACTTGTACGAGTAGAGCTCCTAGGGTAGGAGAGCGATTGGGCAAGGATTATTATTTTTTCTCAAAGGAAATTTTTTTGGAAAAAGTAAATAATGGAGAATTTATAGAATATTCTGAAGTTTTTGGAAATTATTATGGGGTTCTGCTTTCTACGATTGAAGAAAATATGCGCAAGTATGATGTTTCTATTTTAGTTATCAATTGGGAAGGATTTCTTAAGATAAAAAAATTAAATCTTAAAAATGTGTACGGAATTTTTATAAATCCTCCATCTGTAACTGAGCTGGAAAATCGAATTAGAAGTCGACATACGGATGCGGAAGAATCTATTTTGAGACGATTAGGTGAAGCTCAAAATGATATGAGCTATGCAGATTACTATGATTTTGTCGTGGTGAATCAAGAAATAGCAGATACAGCTGATGCTATGTGGAATATAATTAGAGAAATTTCCCATCTATGAAACGGTTTTTGGCCATGGTTCTCATTAATTGCATATTGGTTAATGTTCCATGTTTTGGATTACGTTTGATTCGTGATGCAGAAATTGAAGAAACTTTAACCGAAATGGCTAGAGATATTTTTAGGGTAGCTGGGCTTAAAGAAAAATCGGCCAAAGTATTTGTTATTAATTCCGACGAGATAAATGCATTTACAGTTGGAAATGGGTATATATTTGTTAACTCAGGATTATTACTAAAAATTTCAGATTTTAAGCAGGTATTAGGGATATTAGCTCATGAAACAGCTCATATTGCTGCGGGGCATATTAATAGATTGATGTCAGTTATATCTAATAGAACAAATAATATGACAATGGCGATGATTGCAGGAGTTTTAGGAACAATAGCTACTGGTTCAGAGGCAGGATTGGCTGCTATTTTAGGATATAGTATGGCTGATGACAGATTGTTTTTAAGATATAGTCGTGGAGAAGAGTTTGCGGCCGATGCGCTGGCGGCTAAATATTTAAATAAAATGGGATATACTACCTCTCCAATGATACAAGTGTTCCAAATATTTCATGATATGGAGATTTTAAACGGTGG
>CAZEAT010000086.1:0-1323 GCA_964510175.1 uncultured Holosporaceae bacterium | reverse complement strand
TCGAACCAGCAAATAGATAAGGCGATTCAGATTTTAGAAACTGAAAAATATACGGATTCATTAAATGATGATATTTATCGGTTGTTATCCAGAGCTTACGGAAAAAAGAATAAAATAGGAATTTCTCATTTGATGTTAGCTCAAGAACATTCTTTGTTAGGTCATTATCGGGAGGCTCTGGTGTTATTAAATAGTTGTTTGAAGAAGTTAGATAAAGTTTCAGAAAAATCTTATATCAAAAAAGCTGAGTATTTAAAAAGTTTAATTGAAAGAAATTTACATAGTTAGTTTGTTAGTATTTGTATGTTCTATTGATGTAATGTTTATATAGCATATTTTCTTTTTTGTAATTGCAACTTTTATTCTTCTATATTAAAATCACTTATCTTATGACTAGGAGAAATTATGGCTCGTATAACAGTGGAAGATTGTGAAAAAGTAGTTCCAAATAAATTTGATTTGGTAATATTAGCTGCACAGCGTACTCGTCAAATACTCGCAGGAGATAAACTTACTGTTGAGGATAATGATGAAAAAAAGCCTGTTATTGCTTTAAGAGAAATTGCCGCAGAAACTGTTTCTACTGAAGATCTCAAAAATGGAGCTATTAATAATTTCCGTTCATTTCTTCCTCAAAGTGATGAAGAAGAAGATTTTGAAGATATTGGCGAAGAAGATACCTATAATCCTTACGCGGGCATAGAAATAAAAGCTTTAGAAAAAGAAGATATTTCGGTAGTTTCTGACAGGGATTTAGAAATGGCTGAAGATAGCGTAGATAATTCTTAAAATTTTTTATAATTTGTCTTGTGAGATAAATCTTTTTGTACTATATATACATCAGGTCAGATAGTAGTGACTAAGTTTTTTCCTTCTTATGTTATAAGAAGGATTATTTTTTGAGAAAATGAGATTTTTTATGACAAAAAACGAAAGAATGGATTTCTTTCCGGAGAGTTTTTCTCTCTTGAAGAATATTATTTCCGGTAACTATAAGTTTTTAGATTTTATGACCGATATCAAAGCGGGGATATTGTTGTCAATTTTGTGCTTTCCATTGGTGTTGGCTTATGCTTCAGCATCAGGTTTGAATCCTGAAATTGGATTAACTACTGCGATTACCACCGGTATTATTACGTTTTTTCTGGGTGGTGGAAAGTTCCATGTCATTTGTCCTACAGGCGCTTTTATTGTTATAATAAATGATATTGTAACGCGCTATAATTATGACTTTTTAATACATGCAACGGTGTTGGCTGGTGTAATCTTGTTAATAGGCGCTTATTTTAAATTGGGATGTTTTTCGAAATATATACCTTTATC
>CAZEAT010000085.1:0-3621 GCA_964510175.1 uncultured Holosporaceae bacterium | reverse complement strand
CTCCTAATTCTTCGAGTTTGTTCCAAGAAAGGTCTCCGGGATTCATCCCGTAACCATCTAATACAATTATTTTCATTGATAAAATGAAGACATTTCTAATCTTCTTAGATAGAACAAATGCTCTTCGGAAATGTTCAGAAATATCGTTAATAGATTTAATAGATAATGAGGATAGCTATATTTGTCAACCTTTGTCAACGCGCCTTTTCGCATTGATGTTTTTATATTTCAGAGTATTAGGTTTTGTCCAAAATGTCAACCGCAAAAAGGGTGCGGTGCATCGTATTTTCGACTATTAACCCATCTGTCAATTACCGTTTGACCAAATTCACTGATCCAGATACTCCTCAAACATTCCACTGTCTGACATGATAATCAAAATAATTCTACACGTTTTTGGTCAATCATTTTGTTTATCATTTAGAGAATCGTGGTGGAGGCAGTGGACCAATCTCTGCGTCGAAATGTATAACCATATACAAAATAAATATAAAACTTAAGATAAATATTAAAAATGATACGACTATAGATATAAAAGTAATCAACATCCATTTCCTGTACCATTTATAATCCTCCTTGTCAAAGCGTTTGAAGTATTTCAGATATATATCTTTTTTGAAAACCCTCTTCTCAAAGATTTTTGACGATAATATTGATCCGATAATAAAGATGACACCAAATCCATAAATGTTAAATCCTACCCACTTGACGGTACAACCGTATATCAGATTTAGAGGAATACACACGAAGAAAAAGGATGCAAGTTCAAAGTGTCGACTTGCATTTACAATACTCACACCTTTTTTCTTGTCATAAAATAGTGTATTACACATTTCTAAATTCTCCTGAATACGATTATCTAATTTATTACGCAATCTATCATTAAGGAAATATTTTGGTAGGTATGACATCCATGTGTACAATCTTATTCTTGATTTAGAATGTCTGGCATTCATGCTCCATAAACAATATAGCACTGCATTCAAGAAATAATCGAAACGTTTTTGACCAATCATTTTGTTTCATTTTCTTACATGTACCCATACTACTGATCATGGAAGCCGTAAAGATGGCATAAATGACGTAATGACTAAGAAAACCATCCCTGCCAATATTACCACAAAAGACATGATGCAATACAAGAATGTTATCAACTCCCATTTCAAAAACCATTTGTAATCCTTCTTGTCAAAGCGTTTGAAATATTTCAAATATACATCTTTTTTGAAAACCCTATTATTAAAAAATTTAGAAGACAATCTTGAGGCTGTAATAACAATAATAATAATTCCCAATAAGCCAAATCCCACTATATTATCTCCTAATATATTAAATACTATCCACTTTGCAATACAACCGTATATTATGCTTAGAGGAAGAAACATGTAGAACGTACATACATATTCAAATTTTTGCTTGGAGAATAAAATATTCAATCCTTTTTTTTCATTATGAAATACATCATGGAGTTCCAACTCAGCATTAATCCTACGCTCTTTAACTTTAAGCCTTAGTTCCCTCGGCAAAAAAAATTCAATGAGATAAATGACGCCTAATGCTATAAATTTCATTACATTACTGTCTGTAACCTCATTTCTCCATATACAATAAAAAATAGCATTCAAGAAATAATCAAAACGTTTCGATTCCCTGCTTCCTCTCCTATTTTCCATACCATCTGTCAATTAGCGTTTGACCAAATTCACTGATCCAAATACTCCTACAAACACAAGTGTGCTTCCTCATAATCACCCAAATTTAGTGATATTTTCGGAATATAAGCAGTTATTTTGAAAGGAATGTGGGCAGAGACGTAAATTCAAGACCATAATGATAAGCCCTTGATGCAAAAAATAGAAATCCTGATACAACTGAAACAACTGATATGACGATAAAAATCAAGGTTATTAATCTCCATCGCCGGTACCATTTCGCATCCTTTTTATCAAACTGCTTAAAGTATTTCAAGTATTTATATTTCTTAAATAAGAATTTTTCTTCAATCATTGTTGCTGTTACTACAGTAATAATCAAAGCAGCTCCAACTGAAATATAGTTAAGGCCTGTTATATTTACAAAACAACCTAATACTATACCTGAAGGAAGAAACATGAAGCTACACAATAATGCTCCCATGAGTGTACTTGCGCTACTAATACATAAGCCATTTTTTTTATTATAACGTAGTCTATTAACTACCGGCAAATTATTAGCTCTATTTTCTTCCATTTTCAACCGAACTTTTCTTGGTAAAATATATAATATACACATCATAAAATGATATGTTATTACGTCGATTACTTTGTTGAATGTTACCCGCATTCTCCACAGACAATAAAGCACTGCATTCAAAAAATATTCAAGACGTTTCATTTCAATATTATCCCTATTAGTAACCATACCACATATCAACCAGTTTTTGTGCGATCTCAGTTCCTAAAATGCCACCTGCAGTTCCGAAAACAAATCCACCAATTATTGCTCCCGGTACGGCACCTCCTCCTCCACATAATTCACCGATGCCAAATCCAATTGTAATTCCTGCTTGTGTACCCCAATAGCTGCCAACCCAGCCTCCTAAAGATCTTATAGTGTTAGTCCAATTTCCGGATCCATTTTGATATGACAAATAATCCCGGTAAACTATAGGAGTGATATCCAATGCCATTAAAGCACAATTTGCATTTGTTGAGTATTTACTTAACGATTTCCCAATCTCATCTAATCTCCACGTCCTTACATATTGGTTACCATAGAAAGCCCGTTGACCTTCATTCTTAAAATAAAACTTACCGTTATTCCCGACTGTAGAATTATAGCTATAATCTTTCAAAGATGTTCCCATAGCACTCACACCTGTATTTATCAACGATGCACCATAAATACTCTTTTCATAACCTCTCCAAAATCTCCTCCAAGGAAGTTCATTAGCAGTACACTCTACTTCAGGAAGTTCAACATGAAATTGACCGGTTTCTTTATTATAAACCATCTCAAAATGCAACTCATCATTCATAGTACATATCATATAACCGTTCATTGCGCCTTTTAGGAAGTTGCCTCCGGTAACCCATGCACCCATTCCTCCCATTAAAGAGACTATTCCTTTCCTGAAATAAGTGTTTAATACTCCTGATGAACTTATATTTACCGTACGGATTAAACTTCCGACTCCGGACGCTGTGAAACCCGATACGAATCCACTGAAGAACTTTTCTCCATTTAGAACACCGAATATCCCTGAAGCAATACCGTGAGAACCCGCACGAAGAAGCTCATTGCCTACACTCCCAATATTTCGGAACGTTTCTCCGATTCCGAAAAATGCCGCGGAAGCTAATGCAGGAAGCAGACTTCTCAGACCGGCACGCCATATATTTTCACCGTTGATTGCTGCCGAAATCATATTATTTACCACCCCGAAGGCAAAGGAGATTAATGCCGTTGAGATAGTGTTTCCACTCGGATCGGTATATTTCAACGGATTGTTAAGACAGTAACTGTAGCGGTTATATCCCTGCGAGAAGTCGGGAAACTGAATGATGGGATCGGGACTGAGAAAGCGTCCGAGTTCGGGATCATATAATCTGCCGTTCATATTGATCAAGCCGAACTCGCTCA
>CAZEAT010000084.1:0-3648 GCA_964510175.1 uncultured Holosporaceae bacterium | reverse complement strand
CGATGTCAGACGGCTGGGATCTGGATTTCCTTGATGATGACATTGACGAGGAATACTCTGAAAATTATTCACTATTCATTCTTAATTATTCATTGACACAAACTTTCCGGCAGACTGGAATATACACCCTGCCAAGCGGGGCGGGGACAGATGAGGTGGAACAGAAATACCCTCGCTCTACCCCCCCCCCTAAAGCCCTGCTCTTAGCAGGGGGATTGCTGAATCTGCGGCCGCGCTGGCGGGAGCCGTAGCATCCTGTCATTCCGGGCCGGAAGCTGCTTGGAGTGAAGTCAGACGGAAGCGCGGTCCGCATCGACCGGAGCGGCGGTGTTCGGCTTCGGAGCCTCGCTCTTCTTGCTGCGGTTATAGAGGAAGCGCCGAATCTTCTGTGTGGGAGTCTTGATGAACTCCTCCTTCTCCTCGACGACCTCCGAGATGCGCGAAAAACGGTTGACCTTCGCGTTCACGAACTCCATGATCTCCTTCTTCAACTGCTCGGTCTTGGCCTCCCACGCCTCCTTGTAGGTGTTCCACTCCTCGCGCCAGTCGTCGATCATCGTCTCGATCTCGTCGCGGTTGAAGTGCACGAGCGCCACCAGACGGCCCTCCTGCTCGGTAACGATCGAGTCGGCGATGCAGACATGCGAATTTAAGACGCTCTCGATGTCCTCGGGATAGATATTCTCGCCCGCGGGGCCGACGATCATGTTCTTCAGGCGGCCCTTGATGTAGAGCCACCCGTCCTTGTCGAACTCGCCCAAGTCGCCCGTGCGGAACCAACCGTCGGGCGTAATGACCTCGGCCGTTGCCTCGGGATTCTTGAAGTAACCCAACATGAGGCTCGGCGTGCGGGCCATGATCTCGCCCTGCCGCGTTTCGGGGTTGACATTCTCCAGCCGCAACGTTACGCCCGGCGCCTGCGGCCCTGTGGAGCCCAGTCGCACCTGCGAAGGAGCGGCACCCGCCAACAGAGGAGCCGTCTCGGTGAGGCCGTAGCCGATGGCGTAAGGCACGCCCGCCTCCATGAGGAACTGCTCGGCCCCGGCGTCGAGCTTCGAGCCGCCGATGCCCAAGAAACGCAGGCGCCGCCCGAAGAGCTTCATCAACTTCTTGCCGGCCACACGGTGGAGGTAGCGGCGCGTGCAACCGATGCGGTAGAGCAGGCGCCAAAAGCGTGTGGAGTGGAATTTGGCCAACACCTGGTGGCGATAGATTTTCTCGATGACCAACGGCACGATCAACATGGCCGTAGGCCGCACGGCCCGCAAAGCCGGCATCAAAGCCGAAGCCGTAGGCGGCCGGTCCATGTAGACGACCCGCGAACCCATCGAAAAGGGATAGATCAAGCCGATCGAACACTCGTAAGTATGCGACAGGGGCAACACCGAGAGGAAGACGTCGCTCTCGTCGATCGGGAAAATCGACGCCGAAAGGTCGATCTGCGCGCAAAGGGCCGCGTGGGTGAGCATCACGCCCTTAGGCTTCGAAGTGGTGCCCGAAGTATAGATGATCGCGGCCAGATCGTCGGGCCGGGGCTCTGCGGTGGTGCCGTGGCCCTGCACGTGCTGGGCGATGACCCCCAAATTCTTGGTCCGTACGACGACGTTGAGCCGCTCGATAGTCGCCTTCGAGAGCTTGGTGAAGAGTTTGTCCGAGACCAGCAGCGCCTTTGCCTCGGAGTGCTCGACGATCATGTCGAGCTCCTCGCCCGAGAAGTCGGGCAAAATCGGCACCACGACCATACCGGCGGCCGTTACGGCGAAGTAACAGATACCCCAGTTGGGCATGCTGCTGCTCAGCAAAGCGACCTTGTCGCCGGCCGAAAGGCCCGCGCCGGTCAGGATCTGCTGCACTTTTTCGATGCGACGGCCCGCCTCGGCATAAGTTACGTCGTCGCCCTCGAACATCGAAAAGGCGACGCGCGAAGCGAAACGCTCCACGCTATGGCGAGCCAACTCGCTCAAGGTATGGAATGTCATGGCGTTTCCAATTTATGTCCCTCTGCCGCTCCCGGCCGCCCGAGCGGGCAAGCCCGGCCTCCGGCCGAACGGAAAGGGGCGGTTTCGCGGAGCTCCGCCGAAGCGAAAGTCCGGTACAAACTTACGAATTTCCGGCTAAAAATCACTATTTTTGGCACAAAATTATCGTCATGCTCGACCGTTCGACCCTCAAAAAACTTGCCGCCGAAGCGGGATTCGACCTCTGCGGCGTAGCCCCGTGCCGGCGGCTGGAGGAGAACGAACGCCGCTTCCGCGGCTGGCTGGAGGCAGGCTACCAAGCCTCGCTGGACTACTTAGAACGCAACGCTGACAAGCGCTTCGACCCCCGGCTGCTGGTCGAAGGAGCGCGCACGGCGGTGGTCTGTGCCGTGAGCTACAAGAACCCCGCGAGCGAAGGCTACCCCGCGGAACACCGAGCCAAAATTGCGTCCTACGCCTGCACGCGCGACTACCATGCGACGATCAAAGAGATGCTGGGGCGCCTTTTTGCAGCCCTCCGCCGCTGCTACCCCGCGCTCGAAGGCCGCGCGTTCGTCGACACGGCGCCGCTGGCCGAGAAGCAGTTGGCCGTCGAAGCGGGGTTAGGCTGGATCGGGCAACAGTCGCTGCTTGTAACGCCCCGCTACGGCACCTATGTATTATTGGGCGAACTGCTGCTGTGCGACGAGGCGGAGAGCTACGACGCCCCCTACGAAGGTCCGGGCTGCGGGACGTGCCGCCGATGTGTGGAAAGCTGCCCGACGGGAGCAATCGTCGCACCCCGCATGATCGACGCCGGACGCTGCATTTCGTGCCACACGATCGAGCGAGAGCCGGCCGGGAAGATCGATCTTGACGGCTGGATTTTCGGCTGCGACGCCTGCCAAAGCAACTGTCCCCACAACCGCCGGGCGCCGCGACATGCCAACCCGGCGTTCGACCCGCAATTTGACCCTGTGCAAATGACGCCGGCGACATGGCTGGCCATAGAAGAGGACGAGTTCACCCGGCGCTTCGGCGGCACGCCCCTCGCCCGCAGCGGCCTGCGGCGCATGCAGGAGAATATCGAGGGGAGAGAAAGGTAAAAAAGCAGCTTGCAGATGCTGGACGCAGCGCACGGTGAGGCCGGTGGCACGCTCGCGAGTATTCACCGGGTTCACATTAGTCGAATCGAAGTAGAGGAAACCTCCGCTGGTACTACTCGACGAAGCGGGTGCGGACGACCAATAGCGTCCGCGCGTACCTACGTCCGTCAAAGCTCCCGTCGTGTTGGCGCGGATGCCCGAAGCAGGCGCGAAAGCAATCGCTTGGATGAATGACAGAGAGAACTACCCTCCGGCAGACTGGGGTTTATAACCTACATGGCACCGCGTTAGTGTGCCATAGGCGGATTGCTGAATCTGCGGCCGCACTACCGAAAACCGTGGCTTCCGATATTCCGGGCCGAAGCTGCTTTGTCGAAGCAAACCAATAAATCATCCTTTCAAAAAGGCGGCTTCTTTGCCGCTTTTTGTGCCGGCAAAAAGCGGCGGAAAAACCTCTCCTCACGGACGCCTCCGCCTGCTGCGGACGGACTAACGCTGCTCCGGGCGCCTGTCCGCGGGGTACAACCCGGCCCCTGCGCGACGCTTTTAGTCCGTCCTCCGCTTAACGGCTCCGACGTCGAGTT
>CAZEAT010000083.1:0-3699 GCA_964510175.1 uncultured Holosporaceae bacterium | reverse complement strand
CCACCGGCTCCACCACCATTCTGGTGGCCAAGGTGAGCAAGGCCGTCACCAAGGACGAGATCAACGCCTATATGAAGAAGGTCGCCGACGAAAGCTTCGGCTACAACGAGGATCAGATCGTCTCCTCCGACATCATCGGCGAGACCCACGGCTCCATCTTCGACGCCACCCAGACCATGGTGGGCGAGGAGAACCTGGTCCAGGTCGTGTCCTGGTACGACAACGAGAACTCCTACACCAGCCAGATGGTGCGGACCATCAAGTACTTCGCTGAGCTGAAGTAATCTCTTTCATTTTGGGATAACCAAAAGGAGCCCCGGCAGTCAATAGGCTGCCAGGGCTCCTTTTATTTGACAATCCGCGGCTTGGCTCCTATAATGTTCACAGCGAAAGGAGGGGAAACCAATGGACGGAAACAACAAGCGTGTGCTGGTGGGCATGAGCGGCGGAGTGGACTCCAGCGTAGCTGTCTACCTCCTCCGGGAACAGGGCTATGAGTGTATCGGCGTCACCATGAAACTCTATCCCGGCGAGACGGCCGAGGCCGACAGGGGCCACTCCTGCTGTACCGCAGACGACGCGGAGGACGCCCGGGCTGTGGCCCTGCGTATGGGTATCCCCCACTATGTGTTCAACTTCTCGGAGGATTTCGAGGAGAAGGTCATTCGCCCCTTTGTCTCCTCTTATGAGCGGGGGGAGGTCCCCAACCCCTGCATTGAGTGCAACCGCCACCTGAAATTCGACCGGCTCTACCGCCGGGCGAGGGAACTGAACTGTGACTACATCGCCACCGGCCACTACGCCCAAATTGTTGGGGATGGCCGGGGAGACCTCCGTCTCGCCAAGGCCGCCGACCTGAGCCGGGACCAGAGCTACGTCCTCTACCCCATCCCCCGGGAGCGGCTTGCCCACACCCTCTTTCCTCTGGGGGGACTCACCAAGGCCCAGGTGCGGGCCATCGCGGAGGAGCAGGGCTTTCTCAACGCCCGCAAGCACGACAGTCAGGATATCTGCTTTATCCCCGATGGGGACTACCTCTCCTTCATGGAGCGGTACACCGGAAAGACCTACCCCCCCGGGGACATTCTGGACCAGAGCGGCAGGGTGGTGGGCCGCCACCGGGGGGCGGCGGGGCTCACCATCGGCCAGCGCCGGGGGGTAGGGGTGTCCTCCGACGCCCGGATCTATGTATGCGACAAGTCCATGGAGCGGAACACGGTCACCGTGGGCCCCGAGGAGGCCCTCTACGCCCAGGGCTGTACCGCCGTGGACTGGAACTGGCTCATTTCCCCGCCGGTTGGCCCCATCTCCGCTCTGGTGAAGACCCGCTACCGCCAGACCGAACAGCCGGCCACCCTGTTTCCCGAGGGGGACAGCGTGCGCCTTTCCTTCACCCAGCCCCAGCGGGCGGTGACCCCCGGGCAGGCGGCGGTGGCCTATGACGAGACCGGTGCCGTCCTGGGAGGGGGCACCATCAAAGACGTATTCAAGTAATTCAAGGATCGGCTGTTTGAGTGGAAAATCTGAAGTTCATTACCAAAATTGTTTTGCCCCGATCAACAAATGTACTATAACAGATGGGAAATCAGGTGTATATACAGTGAAAAAGTTTTTAAAAGTAGTTGGCAAGATACTAAAATGGTTGTTCGTTGTATTTGCTGCTGTGATCATAACTTTTCTGATCATTCGATCAATCGGGCAAAAAATCAACAGTAAGACGCCCCAAGGCGGTATCAACGAGCAAATGTATGTGGATATCAACGGCACAAAACAGTGGATCAGTATTTACGGACAAGATACAGACAATCCCGTTTTATTATATCTGCACGGCGGACCGGGTTCCTCAACAAGCACCTACGATTATGCCTTCACGAGAAAATGGTCTGATGTGTACACTGTTGTCACATGGGATCAGAGAAATTGCGGAAAAAGCTATTCTTCCGACCAAAATGATACCATATTGACATACGACCTGATGATGCGTGACGGCGTGGAAGTGACACAATTTCTATTAGATCATCTTGGTAAGGATAAAATCACGTTGCTTGGTCATTCATGGGGGACATATTTCGGGTGTAACCTTGTTCTTGAATATCCCGAATATTACGAATGTTATATCGGAACAGGACAGCTTGTTGATTTTTATCAGAATGAAATTGCTTTCCGAGAAGAAGCCGCCAAATGGGTGGGAAATGACGAAGCAGGTCAACACCTTCTTGAGAAATTGACTGTTGGTGATTTTTCGACGGAGTATTATATGGCTAGAAATGCGCTCATGGAAAAATACGGCTATCATATGCTTGCTGATGGAACAGATTATAACTTGATTGCCGCACAAGTATTTAATCCATACTACTCACTTGGGGATTTTTATCGGTATCTCAATTCAGATTTCAGTCTGTATAACGAGTTTTTAGGGTCAGACGAATTTAATAAGTTCTCTCTGCTTGGTAAAACCGATTATCAAGTGCCATTCTACAATATAAACGGTAATAAAGACTATCAGACCAATTATCTGATCGCCCAGGATTACTTTGAATCGGTCAACGCTCCCCACAAAAAAATATATATTATGGAAGATACGACGCACGGTTTGTTAGAATCAAAATCGGAAGCGTTTTCCAATATCATACACGAAATCGCACAAGCAGAATATCACAGCAGGTAAGTGTCAGAAAGCGGCTTTGTTTCCGAAAGCGATATTGATTAGGAGCATCTGGACCCATACGCAAGCTAAATCACAACAAGCGAAGAGCCCTGTGGCAGTCCGCCGCAGGGCTCCTCTTGTATACTTCATGTGAATCTCATTCCTCGCAATGAGAAAAGTGCAGGTAAGATAAAACACCGATGGGGCAAAAGTATAGACACCAGAATTCCAATACCACCGTACCTACCCATGTTGGGCTGTCCGCTTGGAATACTCCAAGCATCGGTACGATCAGACAGGATATAAAAAACACGCCATGTATCATGAGCAGACGTTTCAGCCAAGAATCGGCTTTTGTTTTTGGTTTGATCGTCAATCCCGCGAAGAACGCGGACAATGACATAACAGCATACCCCAACAGGTCATAGTGAAATAACAATCCGCATTGCTGAAAATCCAGGATCGCGGCGGCCTGCTGTGTCAGGTCATTGAGCCGGACCGTCGTTAACTGCGCAAAGTAGACCAATAATACAATGGCCGCATATATGGTGGAAAAAGCCACCGAAACATAGCCCGCTGCTTTTGCTTCCTTTTCGGCAAAGTAAGCAAATCCGCACATCATGGGCACAAAGCCAAAGGCAATGAACATAGAAGAAAAGTAACTGCCGTCATGAAAGCCAAACAGCATAGACAGGGCAAAGCAGATCACCGCAATGAAATTAAGAGCAGAGCCATACATTCCTATTTTCTTGTTCATTGCCCCGCACCGCCCTTTCGCAAAAAATACAGCATATCAAAAATAATTCGCCCCGGGCCTATTCTCCCCTATCCCTTCGATCTTGGGTAGGGCTCCTTTACATCGGTCCTCCCCAGCAGATAGTCCACGCTGGTCTCGTGGAACTGGGCCAGCTTGATGAGCACATCGGTGGGAATATCCCGCTTGCCCAGCTCGTAGGAGGAATAGCACACCTGGGTGCATTTCAGGTAGGCGGCCAGATCCTTCTGTAAAAGGTCCTTGTCCTCCCGCAGGTCCCTGATCCGTCGATACATGG
>CAZEAT010000082.1:1901-3844 GCA_964510175.1 uncultured Holosporaceae bacterium | reverse complement strand
TGCATGATGATATCAGTTTCTTCTCCCAAAATGAGCGCAATGGAAATTACAGATTATTTAAATCGCTACTTACTTGATAAATTTTCTGTAATAGAAGGAGTGGCTTCAGTAGATATCGCAGGAAATCAAGAAAAATCTATGCGTATTTGGCTTAATAGGGGACAACTTGCGTCTCATAATATTACTGTTTCTGATGTTGAAAATGCTATCAAAACTGAAAATGTCGAGTATCCTGCAGGACGTGTTGAATCAGAATGTATGGAATTTCCAATCAGCATAAATCGGCAGTATACAACTCCAAAAGACTTTATGCAGATAATCGTATCTCGAGATGAAAATGGTAATCCGATAAGAATTTCTGATATAGGTAAGGTATCAATTGCTACAAAATCAAGTCGTAGTTTTTTTGCGGCAAATGGCTCTCCTGGTGTAGCTATTCAGGTTTCTAAATCTCAAACTTCAGATGTCATTCAGATTTCTAAAGATGTTCGAGCTTTAATAAAAACTTTAGAAAAAAATCTTCCCAATGGAATGAAAATGAATATTTTGAGAGATGAATCCCAATTTATCAATGATTCAATTCAAGAAGTCTTTTATTCATTAATTATAGCAGCTGTTCTGGTATTTTTTATAATTTTTATTTTTATTGGGTCAATACGAGCGGCCATTATAACGGCTTTTACGGTTCCTGTATCTATCATCGGTTCCTTTATAGTTTTAAATTCGCTGAATTACAGTATAAATATGCTTACTTTATTAGCGATGGTTTTAGCAATAGGAATCGTAGTTGATGATACAATTTTGGTTTTAGAAAATATTCAAAGACATATGGAAGAAGGCAAATCACCGATGGAAGCGGCGATGACAGGGACTCATCAGGTCTTTTTTGCCGTGATTTCTACTACAGTAGTTTTGTTGTCAGTTTTTCTTCCCATTTCTATGTTGTCGGGCAAAACAGGAAAAATGTTTACTGAGTTTTCTGTTGCAATGTCTACAGCAGTTTGTTTATCTTCTCTTGTTGCTTTGACTTTGACACCGATGTTGTGCTCAAAATTTCTCAGTTTATCGAATAAAAATAATAAATTTACTCAATTAGTAAGTTTTCTAGTAAAAAAGAGTGGAGAATTTTATAAAAATTTACTTATTAATCTAATGAACCATAGAAAACAAGTGGTAATAGCTTTTTTAGGAATTACTTCAATAGTTGGCATATTTTTCGTGTTACTTCCTGGAGAATATGAACCGAAAGAAGACCGTAATGCGATGTTTTTAAAGATTACTGCTCGAGAGGGAACGGGATATTATGCAATGCGCAATTACGCGGAACAGATTCTAAAAAAAATACACACCATTGTAGATAATAGAATAATTAAAAGCATCACAACAATAGTTCCTGGATTTGGAGATGCAGATGGAGCGGTTAATTCAGGTCATATAAGTATTGAATTCATTAATTCAAACGAGAGGGAAAAATCTACTTCCAAAATTGCTTTGGATTTAAAAAAAGGCTTATCTTTTCTGCCAGGATTAACAGTATCTCCAATTCTTCCGATGGGTATCGGCGCCAGCGGAAGTCATGCGCTGCAGTTCGGAGTGGGAGGGCCTGATTATGAAGAGTTGGCGAAATGGAAAGAGATTGTCATAACTGAAATAAAAAAGTATCCAGGAATTTCTGATATTGATTGCGATTACAAAGAGACGACTCCAAAGTTTTTTGTAAATCTCGATAAAGATAGAGCAGGTGATTTGAATATTTCTGCAGAAACAATCGGGGCGACTTTAGAAGCAATGCTCGGCTCTAAAACCGTTACAACATATATTGATGGAGGGCGAGAGTATGATGTTATTCTACAAGCCGACCGAGAAAGCCGTAATGAAATACAAGATATTTCAAATATTTATGTAAGGTCAAAAAATAATAAGTTAATTCCTCTGGATAATAT
>CAZEAT010000082.1:0-1801 GCA_964510175.1 uncultured Holosporaceae bacterium | reverse complement strand
CTAGGATATACAATGAATATCTATTCACAGATTGGATTGATAATGCTAATAGGTTTAAATTCTAAACATGGAATTTTAATTGTAGAATTTGCTAACCAATTGAGAGAATCCGGGATGGAAATGAAAGAAGCTTTGCTCGAAGCAGCACGTCTCCGATTGCGACCTATAATGATGACAGGAATATCTACTGTCGCTGGAGCGGTTCCTCTAATGCTTGCTAACGGTGCTAGCTGCATAAGTCGTCAGAACTTAGGCATTGTAGAAGTTTTTGGAGGTATTAGTGGAATACTTTTAACTTTACTTATAGTTCCAGTTGGATATGTTCTGTTTAACTCTTCCTCAAATAAACCTTCAAAATAAAAAAAAATTACTATTATATTGCTACAATTTTGGCAGCAGTTTGTATGTAAAGATTTTCCATTAAAATGAGTATAAATTATATTAAGTTGATTCATATTTTTTTGAATGATATAACTTTGTCAAAATATTTAATTAGGGGGCATTTATGAATAATGTTGTTAAGAGTGGCTTTTTTAGAAAAATATTTGGAAATTCTTTAATTCAGTTGCTTATTGCTATTTTTCTATGCTCTAACTTTTATTCACATATGTCTATTGATACAATAAAATTTTTTCTAACTATTAGCTCTTGTTTAAAAGAATTATTAGTTTGTGTTTTACCATTTCTTTTGTTTAGTTTTGTAGCGGTGGCATTATCAGCTATTCCAAAAAATAGTATGGCTTTTGTATTCACATTAATGGTTGTGGTTTTTATTTCGAATTTTATAAATGTTTTGGTATCCGGAACAGTAGGATTTTTTATTCTTTCCGGAGCTACTGCTAAAAAAGTTGCTGATTCTGCAGACTCTTTGCAACCATTTTTTTCTTTAGGACTTCCTGAGATAATAAGTACAGTTCATGCCTTAGCTATAGGTGTGGTTATAGGATTTATAAACTCTTTATATCCTAACAAATATGTGGATTTAGCTATAAAACTAATTCGTGATTATGTTATGAAGTTCATGAAAGGTTTTTTTGTTCCACTTTTTCCTGTGTTTATTAGTGGATTTTTATTGAAGTTATTTGCGGAAGGAAGAATAACAAGCTTTGTAAGTGATAACTATCGTATATTCATTACGATGTGCGGATTTTTAGTATGTTATTTAACATTATGGCTAATGATGGCGGCAGCTTTTCATAGAAATAGAATGCTAGAAATTTTAAAAAATACTTTTCCCGCGATTGTTACGGCGTTTAGTACAATGTCAAGTGCAGCAGCTCTTCCTTTGTCATTAGTTGCTGCTGAAAAAAATACTAAAGATAAGGTTCTCGCGGACGCCGTTATGCCGTTGACTCTTAATTTTCATATGGTAGGAGATACAATAATTATACCGATATTGGCCATGACAGTGATGATAGCTTTTAATCATCCGTTGCCGAGTGTTAATAACTTTATTATGTTCGGTTTATTTTTTATTTTGAATAAATTTGCAGGTGGTGGAGTTCCTAGCGGTACAATAATGGTTACCTTACCAGTATTAAAAGAGTATTTGAATTTTGATGATGCCATGTTAGCTTTTGCTATGGCTTTCTATGGAATTATTGATCCGATTGCAACGGCGGGGAATGTGACAGCTAATAATTTCTTTGTGGTTATATTTCAAAAATTTATTAATTTCACTAAAAAAGCACATATCAGAAAGAGGCCTTCATCGGTAATATAAATAGTTGATTTTCATTATACAACAATACCAAGTCTTCCTAATAACAAAGGAAGCTTGGTATTATATGTAAAAGAGTAG
>CAZEAT010000081.1:2557-3851 GCA_964510175.1 uncultured Holosporaceae bacterium | reverse complement strand
CTTCTGCTCCCATTTTGAAAAATATCGCTTTGGCTTCGTAAATATTGCCTGTCATCAAATGAAATTGTCCTTCAAGCCAAGAAACTAAAGGAATGTCTCCCAAGTTTTTCTTTGCTTTACTAAGAGCTTTTGAAACACAGTCGTAATCTCGAGCTAGTAATCCTGAAAAAGCAATTTGCAATTGGTCGATTCCTTTTTTCATATTCGGCTTAGAAGAAAATATCGAAATTATCCAACTAACAAAATTTTTTACAAAAGAAATTACCCACCATATAAAAACTATCGCACACCATACCATCCACAATGGTACGGATAAAACATATTGACCAGATGAAATAGATAAACTCACATCCGTAAAAAATAAAACAACGGCAATAACTAAAAAAATAAGAGCTTTAAAAATTTTTGATAACACTCTAGTTTTAATCCGACTATATTTGTATATTCAAAACAGTATTTAAATTTTCTTTTAATTCTTTAAGAGTAGCACGAACTTCTAAATCAACATTATATACAAAAGTCATAAATTTATCCCAATTGCCTGTAAAATATATTACAGCTAGAGCTAATCCTACGACACATAATAAAATTAAAATATCAGTCATCAAGCCACGTTCATTAGTATTTTCGCTCATTTTAATTCCTCCAATTCAAAGATTTAATCAAAATCCTACCTTCTATTTTTAACATGTCCAATTCATTCACGCGATAAATTTTTACAAAATTACGTAAATATTTCGTAAATATTGACGATAATATCGGCGTTTGAATGGCTTTTTTGATTAACTCATCTACCATTTTTACCAGTTCAACATCATCAGAAAATAATTTTTGAAATTTCTCCCAGGATTCTTTGTACTCGTTTCCTTGATTCAAACAAAAGCGTAGTTCACACCAGCAATCCCATTTTTCTGTATTCAAATCACAATTAACTTTTGGAGAAGAGAAATTACACTTTTCCTGAACTAAACTCATTGCCTCTTTTAGTTTTAAAACCTCATCAGATAAGTTTTCGTTTTTTTGTGATAACTCTTTGGAATTTTTTTTGACTTCGCCAGATAATTGTGACGGTATCCAAAATTTAATCGACCAGTAACCCATTCCTAACAGAAACAAGAAAAAGATTGCTATAAAAACTTTTTTTACCAAAACATTTACTCCGCCAATAATTCTTTCAAAATATCATTCAGCATTTTTGGGTTAGCCTTTCCTTGAGTTTTTTTCATGGCCTGCCCAACAAAAAATCCAAACAGCTTATCTTTTCCTGATTTATATTCTGCAACTTTATCAGCAT
>CAZEAT010000081.1:0-2457 GCA_964510175.1 uncultured Holosporaceae bacterium | reverse complement strand
CTGGAAACGTTTCACCTTAGCATCTGGCAACTCAGGAATAGACTTTCTAATGGCCTCGATACGAGATTCTTCCAAAATTAAAGGAGGCAAATCCGGTTCAGGGAAATATCGATAATCTTGAGCATCTTCCTTAGAACGCATCGTTCGGGTCACACCTTTGGAACTATCGAATAATCTAGTTTCCTGACTTACTTCTTCTCCATTTTCCAATAACCCTATTTGCCTTTCTATTTCATAGTTCACAGCAGTAGAAATAAATTTTATAGAGTTGACATTTTTTATTTCCGCACGAGTTCCATATGGTGTACCAGGACGATGAATAGAAACATTTACGTCTGCTCTCATACTTCCTTCATCCATATTTCCATCGCAAGTTTTTAAATATCTTAGAATTGACCGCAATTTTTGTAAAAATATAGCTACTTCTTCTGCACTTCTCATATCTGGCTTAGTTACAATTTCCATCAAAGCGACGCCTGACCGATTTAAATCAATAAATGACTTCACTGGACTTTGATCATGAATACTTTTTCCAGCATCCTGCTCTATATGGATACGTTCGATATTTACTCTTCTAGTTTCGCCATTTTCTTTTTCAATATCCACATAGCCGCCACTTATAATCGGATGAAAAAATTGTGAAATCTGATATCCCTGAGGCAAATCAGCATAGAAATAATTTTTTCTATCAAAAAATGAAACCTTATTAATTGCTCCATTTAAACCAAGCCCCGTTTTTATCGCTTGATCTACACAAAAAGAATTTATCACAGGCAATACGCCAGGAAGAGCCGCATCTACATAACATACATTTTCATTTGGATTAGCGCCAAATTTTGTTGATGCACTAGAGAATAATTTTGAATTAGAAATTATCTGAGCATGAATTTCTAAACCTATTACAACTTCCCACTGTCCTGTTGTTGTTTCAATATACATTACTCAACCTCCTTTAATGAAGGGAAATTCGCCCCTTTTTCTAACACATTACCTACTTGAATCAATTTTTCTTCCATAAAATGAGAAGCTAACAGCTGCAAACCCAAAGGCTTTCCTTCTTTATCCAAACCTATAGGAACTGATAATCCTGGAATACCTACAATATTTGCAGTAACGGTAAGAACATCATTTAAATACATAGTTACTGGATCTTTCGGTTCATTATCCAAACTAAAAGCACTATTTGGAGTAGTTGGAGTTAATAAAAGGTCTACTTTTTTAAATACATCTTCAAATTCTTTCTTTATCATTTTTTGAACTTTTAGAGCTTTCATATAATAGGCATCAAAATATCCTGCTGATAAAACATAAGTTCCTATCATAATTCGACGTTTTACTTCATCTCCGAATCCTTGTTCTCGAGTATTTTCATACATTTCAATTAATGACTTACCTTCTGCTCGAAAACCATATCGAACACCATCGTAACGAGCTAAGTTAGCCGAAGCTTCAGCCGGTTGGATAATATAATAAGCAGGTAAAGAATACTTAGACAAAGGCAGAGTAACGTCTATAATTTCTGCTCCAGCTTCTTTTAAAATCTGAGCTCCCTGTTTCCAGTAGTCAAATATTTCTGACGACATACCATTCACTTGAAATTCTTTTGGTATTCCTATTTTCATTCCTTTTATTGATTTTCCGATAAATGATGGGAAATCTGGAACATCTTTTTTTGCAGAAGTTGAATCTTTTTCATCATATCCTGACATAGCTTTTAGAAATACAGCAGCATCTTGCACTGTTTTAGTCAAAACTCCAGCTTGGTCCAGAGACGAAGCCATGGCAATCATTCCGTAACGAGAACAACGTCCATAGGTAGGTTTCAGGCCAACAATTCCAGTAAAAGAAGCTGGCTGCCTTATCGAACCTCCTGTATCAGATCCAGTAGCAGCTACACAAAGATGAGCCGCCACTGCCGCAGCAGAACCCCCGGAAGACCCCCCAGGAACTAATCTTTCTTCTGTCTTCCATGGATTTATCACTCCTCCGTAATAACTCGTTGAGTTCGATGAGCCCATGGCAAATTCATCCATGTTAGTTTTTCCTAAAAATACCGCTCCAGCATCTAGAAGTTTTTGAGTAATCGTAGATTCATAAGGAGGAATAAAATTGTATAACATCTTTGAGCCGGCAGTTGTTCTAATTCCTTTTGTAACAAATAAGTCTTTGATACCAAGAGGAATTCCTTCTAAATATCCAGCAGTGTTATTCGCAATTTTTTTATCAGATTGTGTTGCTAATTGTAGAGCATAATCTTCACAGACTGTAATATATGCATTAAGCGCTTTATATTTATTTATCCTTTCTAAAAAACATTGAGTCAGCTCCTTAGAAGAGAATTTCTTTTTTAATAAACCTTCTTTTATTTCACACAATGATAAATGATACATCTATACGATTCCTACAAATAACTGCCATCATAGTAATACAAAATTTATATAAAATAAAATACGTTCT
>CAZEAT010000080.1:0-3902 GCA_964510175.1 uncultured Holosporaceae bacterium | reverse complement strand
TCTATTATTCTTACTTAATTAATAATTTCATCTGGAAAGAATTTCCAACATAGTTTAAACTTAATAAGTTATAGATACAGACAGGAAAGGTATAGTAAGTTATGGCATTTGAAGATAATTTAATATTTGAAGAAATCAATGAAGAGCTCAAACATGATGAATTGATGTCTTTTTTAAAAAAACACAGTAAGACCTTTTCCTGGATATTAGCAGGAGCTGTTATTGGAATTATTCTTCATTCCGCATGGTATTCTCAGAAAAAACAAAGGTTAGAACTTACAACCACAGGTCTATTTCGCGAACTATATACATCCGGAAAGAAGAGCGATGCTACATTAGAAAATTTAGAAAAAAATGCTCCTTCGGAAATTGTACCTTTAATTTCGATAATTCGAACCAGTCGAAAAATGCTTTCCTCTAATGAGTTAAAGAAAAATGCGGAATATTTACTCAGTTTATCCAAAGCCAATGGAGTAGATATAATTTGGAAAGATTTAGCTTTACTAATATATTGTTCCTATAAATTAGAATCAGATGACGCGATATTAAAAAAGTTACAAATGCTTAGTGAGGAAAATAGACCTTTTAGATATTCGGCCATGGAGCAAACTGCTTTTATTTATAATAAAATGAACAAAAAAGACGAAGCCTTAAAAATTATATCGCAAATTATTGAAGCAAAAGAAGCTCCCAAAACTCTAAAACAAAGAATGGAAAAAATTAGAAGCTATATGATAAATAATTAAAGGGAAGCAGATATGAAAAAAGAAATAGGACTAATATTTTTAGGAGGCCTAATTTTAAGCGGTTGTTCATCTAAACATCCGTTAGAAGGAATAAGAGAAGATATATCTCTGCAAGAAACAGAATTAGAAAGTAAAACTCCATTGGATAAATCGCCCGTAGTTATCGATAACTCGGAAGCAAATAAGGGTTTTGTTCAACCTTTATATAATGCTTCACATTACTATGCTCCTTTATCACTTTCTTTGAATTTCAATCTTTTATGGAGCGCGAAGTTAGATTTTGAATCTACAAAATCCATCCAGATGACAGCCTCTCCTGTAGTTGCCGAAAACAAAGTATTTTGTCTAGATGCAGGAGGTATTTTATATGCATTTGATAAAAATAACGGCTCTCTTCTCTGGAGGCAAAGCACTACACTAAAAAATAAAGATGGTCAAATTGGAGAAGCTTTAGCTTACTGCGATGGAAAAGTGATAGTCTCATCTAGTTTTGCTGAAACCTTAGCATTTGACTCTAAAACCGGCAAAATACTATGGCGTACTAAACTTCCATCACCTTGTAAAGGAGATGGGATAACCATCGACAATGGAAAAGCTTATATGTTATGCGACAATAGTACTTTACAAGTTTTAGATATTAAAACAGGAAAAATATTATGGTCTCATTCGGGAATGAATGTAGGAACTACCTTTGCTGGAAGTTCAGGAGTCGCAATTAAAGATGACGTAATCTATCTTACCTATCCTTCAGGAGAAGTGTACGCTTTATTTGGAAATGGCTCTGTACTTTGGACTACTATGATTTCAAAGTTTTCATTTGTTGATGCTTCTAAATCATTTGCCCATCCAAGAGCTTGCCCGATTATCAAGGACAATTTAGTCTATGTCCAAGGAGCAAATCAACAATTAATAGCCTATGACATTAAAAACGGTAATATAGTCTGGAAATATAACGCTGGAGGCTTGTTATCTCCGATAGTTAGTGGAAATAGTATTTTCATTTGTAATATAAACTCTGAAATAGTTTGTTTAAATAAAGATACTGGAGAAAAAAAGTGGTCTAAATTTATATCGTTGGATACTGGCCATTGGGAAGGCTTCTTATTGACTTCAGCTGGATTAATACTTGTTACCGACTCAGGCAATTTATTATGTATATCTGAAAAAGATGGAACAACAAGAAAAGTTATGCATTTGGATATTTCAGAACAAGGATGCGCAGTCGCCCCAGTAGTTGCAGATAAAGTTCTATATTTACCACTCAAAAACGGACAGCTATTGGCTTACAAATGAAAATAGCATTAATTGGTCGCCCTAATGTTGGTAAATCCACTTTATTTAATCGACTGACAAAAGTGAATAGTGCCATTGTCGGAGATTATCCTGGTATAACTCGCGATAGAAAATATGCTAAGGCGGAACTTTTCGGTATCAAATTTCAAATCCTTGATACTCCAGGAGTCGATCCACTATCTAAAGATAAATTAGCTCTGTCCATGAATGAACAATCTTTTCAGGCCTTAGCGGAATCAGATTTAATCTTCTTTGTCATTGACGCTATCAGTGGTGTTACAGAATATGATAAATCCATCGCTCAATGGCTTAGGCAGTCATTTAAAAAAGCAGGAAATAAAAAAATTGTAATTATCAAAAATAAATGTGATAAAAAACACAATATAGAAAATATAGAAAGTCTTGGATTTGGTAAAGAAATATCGGTATCAGCAGAACACAATCTTGGCTTTGATGAAATTTATCAATATCTATCAAAAATTGAAGGCGCTATTTCTAATGAAGAACCAAAAGATTTAGAAGTATCCGAACTTAAAATTGCAATTGTAGGACGTCCAAATGTAGGGAAATCAACTCTTATAAATGCTATTATCGGAGAAAATAGATTACTAACTGGAGATAAAGCTGGAATAACCAGAGATTCAATTTCTTTGACGTGGAAATTTAAAGGAAAAAATATTTCACTAATTGATACTGCTGGCCAAAGAAGAAAATCAAAAGTTCAGGAACGATTGGAACAGGCTTCTGTAGAAGATGCTTGGAAATATATTCGTCAAGCCAATGTTGTTGTAATAGTCATGGATATAAGAAATCCTTTTGAAAAACAAGATTTGACCATTGCACGCAAAGTTTTTGATGAAGGAAAAATTATTATTTTTGCTCTTAACAAAAGCGATACTTTGAAAGACCCATTTATTGCTCAAAAAGAAATCGAAAAAAGATTAAAAAAAGAGTTTGCTCAATTGCCTGGTGTACCATGTCTATTAGTATCTGCAAAAGAAAAATTAGGACTAGCTCTCATATTTAATGTCTCTCTAGATTTATATGAAAAATGGAATTATAGAATTTCAACAGGTACATTAAACAAATGGTTTCAAGCAGCTATTGCACAAAATCCTCCTCCTCTAATAAATGGTATGCCTATAAAACTAAAATATATCTCGCAAACAAACATCAAACCTCCTGCTTTTGCTGTATTTGCAAACAGAGTGGAACATCTCCCAGTTAGCTATGAACGATACTTACTTAATCATCTGCGTAATTCATTTAATCTAGCGGGGATTCCTTTAAGAATTTTTATAAGACAAAGAAGTAATCCTTTTAGTTCGTAAAATCTTTGCTAAATATTAAAAGAGATAGTATAATTTATTGTTTCATATTGGTGTAAAAATTGGATCCGTTTAATTCGCAATATAGCGCAGAAAAAATAAGAGAGCTTCCTCATAATATCGAAGCAGAGCAATCTTTACTAGGAGCAATTATGCTTAATAACGGATGCTTTGAAGACGTTTCCGATATTATGATGCCGGCTTATTTCTATGTACCTGTAAACGGTGAAATTTTTAAAGCTATTAGTGTTCTAGTAAATCAAGGATTAACCGCCGACCCTATCACTCTACGAGGATATTTCGAAAAAAATAATGAATTACAAAAAATCGATAGCGGAAAATATTTGGTACAATTAGTTAATTCAGTGGTATCTCTTTCAAGTGTTACAGATTACGCTAAATTAATTTATGACTTATATATCCGACGTCAACTAATAATTATAGGAGAAACCGCTGCTTATAATGCAACCAAATTCGATTTAAATGTCACGGGATTAGATCAAATCGAAACAGTAGAATCAAAATTATATGAACT
>CAZEAT010000079.1:1213-3910 GCA_964510175.1 uncultured Holosporaceae bacterium | reverse complement strand
TCTTTCATATCTCTCGCATGTCTTTCGCCGAGTAAGCTCTTGCATGCATAGCTATTTGCTCCAAAACTAATGGACAAATTCTTCATAACAGGAACAGAAACAGCGGATTCAACATTAAATCCTTCTCCGAAAGTCATAACAACTTTTACAGATGTATCGTTGAAAGATTTAAAGTACTTCTTAAATCCAAGACTGTATTCAGTTGCGGATTTCCCTTTAAATACATGTTCTCCACCAAAAATAATTGCATTATCTTCATCGATTTTATAACCGCTGACAAGTTTGTAAGATATACCTTTTGATGTCCAATACGAGAAAGTATCCGGTATTCTAAATCCATGGAACTCAAATGGTGTTGCAGCGTAATTAACTCCATCCGAAAAGCTTTTGTATCCATTATAAAGTATCGAATAGGTCGTTCCACTTAACGCAAGAGAAATCAATCCTGCATTCGACATGTCATTCTTTGAAGCATTTATATCCAAGTCTTTATAGTACTGCTCCAAAGCATATGGATCATCTCCCCATTCATCTGCATTTTTAGGATAGCTAATCTGACTAATTCTAGCTATTAAATAGGAAGTACTTTCTTCAAAATGAATCGCTCCTCTTTCATGCAAGCCATCAGCAATTTTTTCCGAGAAATAAATTACATTATTAACACCACCTGCAGTGCATCTAATACCGACTCTGACTCTTTCTTCTCTTGACATATTTTTATTCGCTCGCACAATGTCTTCTAAATTATACTTGCAAGCTGCTCTAGTAAATGGACTATGAGAAATAAAATATTTAAAAAAGTTTTCATCCTTTTTAAAACCACTATGGTCATTATATTCGGTTAATTGATAATGTATATCATAGGCCTTACTTCTTAAACCATGTCCTATTTCATGATAAGCATCAAGAAACTGGCAAGATACCAGCAATCCCAAACCTCTTGTTAAAATCTTAGCTCCCCAGGTTGACGCAGTACTTTGCGGATTCATTTTCTCTAAGATATAAGAATCCAAACGATGCCAACCTCTGTTTAACTCCAAACCAAAAGTGGCCAATTGGTCATTCGTATATTGAGATTCAACATAACCCGAACTAAATGTTAATGTATCATTATTTCTTGAATATTCTCCGCCTTCAACATTTGCAAAGCAAATTCCTGAAAGGATAGAAACAAATAACGCCTTTTTCACTATTACCTCCATAGTAAAGCGATAGCTCTCATTTATCACAAATATTTGACAATGTAAATTTTAATTATTCTTGTTCGACTTCGTCTATAGATTTACGGCGATTAAAGGCAAGAATAAGCCCAACCACTATACTAATAGCTATCATGGAAGAACCTCCATAGCTCATAAACGGCAATGTCATTCCCTTAGTAGGAATAATATGTAATGTAGACGCTATGTTTATGAAAGACTGCAAACCAAATTGCGATAGTAACCCCACCGATGCCAGAAGCGTAAACATATTATTTTCTTTTAGAGCTCTATTAATTCCATAAAGAACTATTGCGGTTATTACAATAACTACAAACACGCAGACAAAAAATCCAAATTCCTCTCCCAATACAGCAAAAATAAAATCAGCATGGGCGTCAGGAAGATGTTTTTTTATTATTCCTTCTCCAGGACCTACTCCAAATATACCTCCGCTTGTAAAAGCCTCCAGAGATCTATTAATCTGATAGTGATCTCCCGTTGCTGGGTCTAAAAATTTATTAATCCTAACTGTAACATGAGGTAAAAACAAATAAGCCAAACCGATTCCCGAAATTCCTAAAATAATGGCTCCAAAAACAAACAGCATTGGCATTCCATTCAGGAAAAGTTGTATTCCAAAAACAGCGGTAGTTATAAACAACATTCCTATGTCTGGTTGTAACACCAAAGTAAGGGCTAACACTAAATATAAAAATATACTTACGCCACGCCCTTTAATTTGAGGATTTTTTTGTTCTTCCGATAACATCCAAGCAACTAAAATTGTCAATGCAGGCTTACAAAATTCTGATGGCTGTATCGAAAATCCCAAAAATGCTATCCAACGTCTTGCGCCTTTGATTTCTGCCCCAAAAAATAACGTCAATATAGTTAAAAATAATGTAACAAAAAATAGAGTCAAAGCTAGTTTTTTGATACCACGATGAGTCATATTTGAAATAAAAAAAATCACAAATATGGAGGGAAGAATATATAAAAGGTGTCTTTTTAAAAAATAAAATTTATCGAGCCCAATGCGGCTAGCCACCATAGGAGTAGCGGCCATCGCTAAAAATATACCCATGGCCATAATTAAGATAAATCCGAACAATAGAGGTCTATCAACGGTCCACCACCATCTACCTAGCAGGCTATCATTTGTTCTAGATATGCTTAACAAGGCAATTCTCCTACTAATTCTTTAAATTTTTGGCCGCGTTCTTCAAAACTTTTAAATTGGTCGAAGCTAGCACATGCAGGTGAAAGCAAAACCTTATCTCCATTTTTTGCAAAAAAATACGCTCTATTAACTGCTTCAAATAGAGTATTTGAAATTTCATTTTTTACACAATATTTATCTAAAAGTTTATGCCATTCCGCCGCCGCTTCCCCAATAAGCAAAGCATATTTTATTTTTGAAAAATAAGGAACTAGACTCTCAATACCTTCTTCCTTAGGTCTTCCTCCCAAAATCCAAATAATATTATTAAAACGA
>CAZEAT010000079.1:0-1113 GCA_964510175.1 uncultured Holosporaceae bacterium | reverse complement strand
CGACAATATTCATCATCTACACTGACAATAGCTACAGAATTTTTTCCTGCGTTCGAAAAAATTTTTTGCTTTGCCGAAATATATCCGGACATTCCTCCATGACGAGTCAGATGGTCGGGAGTTATATTCAAAAGAATCGAAACATCAAACCCCAAGATATTACAGGACTCCAATTGATAAGATGATAATTCCAGTACATAAAAATCAGCATCATTCTTCAAAGCTAACACCGGAGTTCCAAAATTTCCTCCAATTTCCGCCGAATTTTTTCCATCATTTAATATATGATGAATAAGAGCTGTAGTCGTGGATTTCCCATTGGTTCCGGTAATCGCAATAATTTTAGAATCTACATGTTGCTGAAGTATATCTATATCATTAACAATAGGAATAGAAAACTTACGAGCCAATTGAACCGCCGGATTTACATCCCACCAAATATGAATACCCGGACTTATAACCATCGCGTCCAGATTTTTCCAATCAATTTCTTTTGGAATTCGGTAATATTTATTATCAATTTTTTTATCATCCAACAAATAGACATTGGCGTTTACAGATAGTAAAGAATCTATCGTTACTCGACCTGTCTGTCCATAACCTACTACTGCAATATTTTTGTTCTCATAAAACTTAGGAGATATCATCTTAACTTCAACGTTGCTAATCCAATTAAAGCAAAAACTAAAGAAATAATCCAAAATCTAATTACGACAGTAGATTCTGACCAACCTTTTTTTTCAAAATGATGGTGAATTGGAGCCATAAGAAAAATCCTTTTTCCTGTCATTTTAAAATAAAATACTTGTAACATTACAGAAACCGCTTCTATTACAAATAATCCACCAATAATAGCTAAAGCAAATTCATGTTTAATAATAACACTGAGTCCTCCTAAAGCTCCTCCAATAGCAAGAGAACCTGTATCTCCCATAAAAATTTTGGCAGGAGGAGCATTGTACCAAAGAAAGCCTAAACATGCTCCAATTAAAGCTCCACAGAAAATGCACAGTTCTCCCGATGTTGGTACGTAAAATATTTGCAAATAATTCGCAAAAACAAAGTGTCCGGTAATATAACTCATAATCCCTAAACAAAATGCTACTAACATCG
>CAZEAT010000078.1:0-3934 GCA_964510175.1 uncultured Holosporaceae bacterium | reverse complement strand
TAATTTTTAGGCAATCCTTTCGGCTAACCGTTAATAAAGAGTTAATTTCTAGTTATCCACTAACTTATCCACTATTTTTGTTGATAAGTATTTTTGAAAGTGGAATAATTTAGTTGTATTCATAAAATCCCTTTTTTGTTTTTCGGCCTAAAAATCCTTTTTCTACATAGTGTTCTAGAAGTGGACAAGGGGCGTATTTATTTTCACCGAGTTCCTTTTGTAAAGTTTTAAGAATGGCTAATACTGTATCTAATCCGATGAGATCTGCCAAAGCTAAAGGCCCCATGGGGTGATTTGCTCCTAGTTTCATTGCGCTATCAATTTGTTCTGGGGTAGATACATTTTCATAAAATGCATAAATGGCTTCATTAATCATTGGTATAAGGATTCTATTTAATACAAATCCAGGAGTATTTCGGGAATATATTGGAGTTTTTTTCAGAGTTTGGGTTAATTTCCAAAAGAAATTATAAGTTTCTTCGCTTGTATACAACCCTTTTACAACTTCGACTAAATCCATAAGAGGAGGGGGATTCATAAAATGAAACCCTAGAAATCTGTCTGGATATGGCAACATTTGAGAAAGTGATGTAATAGAAAATGAAGATGTATTAGTCGCTATATAAGAATTAGGTTTAATAACTTCCGCAAGTTTATATAGAATATTTGCTTTTGCATCAAAATTTTCGAAAACTGATTCAATAAAAATATTACAAGGAACTAAATCCTTTATATCGTTACAATATATGACACGTTGTTCTATAATTTCGGGAAATTCTGTAATTAACTGTTTTGAGAACAACTTTTGCAAAGAATTTGACATTCTGTTTTTACAAAGCTCAAAAATTTGAGTGGATAAATCATAAATGCGTACATTAAACCCTGCAGTGGCAAAAACCTGAGCAATTCCGGTTCCCATTTGACCTGCTCCAATAACCGCAACTTCGTGTGACATAATACCTCTTAGTTAACAGGATAATTATAGTGCTTTTTTTATTACCAAGAAATTAATAAAGAAAAATTAGCTGATTTTAAAATAAAAATGGATTCTAATTTGATTTTTTTCTGTTCACTGTGGTACATTTACAATCGTTATTGTATTGAGAGGACATATGGAGTGTTGTTTATTAGAATGGACAGTCGTTATATCAGGCATTGTTGCCTTGTTATACGGTATGTTTAATGCAATGAATATGCTCAATCTTAGCAAAGGAAATGCAAAAATGCAGGAAATTGCTGGAGCTATTCAGAGCGGAGCATCTGCTTACTTAAATAGACAGTATACTACCATCTTTGTAGTTGGTGTTGTAATTGTTGTATTGGTAGGCTTTTTTATGGGATTTTATCCAGCAATTGGATTTATGTTAGGAGCAGTGCTTTCGGGTGTAGCAGGTTATATAGGAATGAACATTTCTGTAAGAGCCAATGTGAGAACTACCGAAGCTGCAAAAAAAGGTATCAATCATGCTTTATCTGTAGCTTATAAATCAGGAGCTGTTACTGGTTTCTTGGTTGTTGGCCTTGGATTATTAGGTATAGCTTTTTATTACTTTTATCTTAGAGCCTTTTTGACGGATGAAAGATTGATTTCTGAGTCTTTAATTGCAATGGGTTTTGGTGCGTCTTTAATTTCTATCTTTGCCCGTTTGGGTGGTGGTATATTTACCAAAGGCGCTGATGTTGGCGCTGACCTCGTAGGTAAAGTTGAAGCTGGAATTCCTGAAGATGACCCGAGAAATCCTGCTGTTATTGCGGATAACGTAGGTGATAACGTCGGTGATTGTGCTGGTATGGCAGCAGACTTGTTCGAAACCTATGTAGTTACGATGGCGGCAACAATTGTTTTGGCGGGAATTTTCTTTAAAGGTGAGGCACAGAACTTATTAACTCTTTATCCTTTAGTTATTTCCGGAGTTTGTATATTTGGTTCTGTCATTGGAACATATTTCGTGAAATTAGGGAAAGAAGAGAAAGTAATGCCAGCTTTGTATAAAGGGTTATTTGGAACAATTTTCTTTTCAATGCTTTTTATCTATGTTGTGACCTGTGAAATGTTCGGTTATGAACTTAGTCAATCTTTTACTGCCGGAAATCTAACATTTACCGCTTACGGTATTTTTATCTGTGCGATGATTGGATTATTGGTAACCTTGGCTTTGGTATTTATTACTGAGTATTATACTTCCTATGTTTACAGACCTGTTATTAGTATAGCAAAAGCTTCTACAACAGGCCATGGAACAAATATCATTCAAGGTTTAGCTATTTCTATGGAATCTACTGCATTACCTGTCTTAGTTATTTGTGCTGGAATTTTAATTTCTTACATGTGCGCAGGACTTTATGGTATCGCAATTTCCGCAACATCAATGTTAGCTTTGGCAGGAATTATTGTGACTCTTGACGCTTATGGGCCAGTTACGGATAATGCTGGCGGTATCGCAGAGATGTCAGGCTTACCAGAAAGTATTCGTGAAGTAACCGATAAGCTTGACGCAGTTGGAAATACTACTAAAGCTGTTACTAAAGGCTATGCCATAGGTTCAGCTGGATTAGCTTCATTGGTGTTATTTTCTGCTTATACTCAAGATATTGCTTTTTATTTCCCGAAGCTAAATATTCGTTTTGAATTAGGGGACCCTTATGTTGTTATAGGTTTAATTATTGGTGGATTACTTCCTTATTTGTTCGGAGCTTGCGGCATGATGGCTGTAGGAAGAGCAGGGGGAGCTATAGTGCTCGAAGTAAGACGTCAGTTTAAAACCATAAAAGGTATCATGCAGGGTAAAGCAAAACCTGATTATAAAACGGCTGTTGATATCCTTACAAAAGAGGCAATCAAAGAAATGCTATTACCTTCTTTACTACCTGTTTTAGCTCCAATTATATTATATTTTGTAGTTGCTGCTGTAGCGGGGCATGAGGCTGGATTGATTAGTGTTGGAGCGATGTTGCTCGGAACCATTTTAACAGGACTTTTCCTTGCTATTTCTATGACCTCAGGTGGAGGGGCTTGGGATAATGCCAAAAAGTACATCGAAAACGGTAATCTTGGCGGCAAAGGTTCTGATGCGCATAAAGCAGCAGTTACCGGAGATACTGTCGGTGATCCATATAAAGATACAGCGGGACCGGCAATTAATCCTATGATTAAAATTACAAATATAGTCGCCATTTTGTTATTAGCATCATTGGCTAAGATTATTATGTAATTTTTTCTTATTATTTGTGAAAAGACCTCCTAAAGGAGGTCTTTTCGTTTGTTGAATTGGTTAAATATTTAATAGATAATTTATTGTTAACTTACTTATTATTTGTTATGTTTTTCATATCTTAAATAGCGAGCCATTTAGTTTATAGGAGGAAAGATATGAAGAAAATAATAACAGCAAGTTTGGTTCTTACATTTTGTACAAATATATATTCTATGCCAGAAGCTTATAAAGGGAGAACAGAGAATAATGATAGTATGCCGGCATTTTATGATATGCCTTCATTGATTCCGGTCTTGAAAGAAAGAAATATTTCTCGAGAATTGGAAATTGATCGACTTAAATTAGAGAATACCCAACTTGCAAGCAGATTGAAAGAAGCTCTGCAAATCAATACTCAACTTAATAGTCAGTTAGAAAAAACTTTGCAGATTAATATCCAACAACAGCAGGATAACAAAATGTTATTAATGCTATTACTAAAATTATGCGAAGAACTTTCAGATACTAATCCCTTAAAAATTCAAGCAAAATTAATAGCGGCACAGATGAATATTAGATATTTACAAAATAATCTAATGTCTCAATTTTAACCTAAAAAGTCAGTATACTAAAAAAAAAGTATTTGCAAATTTTAAAGCAAAAACCAGATACGAAATTATGCTGTCTGGTGGAGCCAAGGGGGGTCGAACCCCTGACCTCTACAATGCCATTGTAGCGCT
>CAZEAT010000077.1:0-3960 GCA_964510175.1 uncultured Holosporaceae bacterium | reverse complement strand
CGGCGGCGTGGCGCTGGGTGTTGGAGTTCTCCGCCCGGAAGGTGGGGCCGAAGGTATACACGTCCCCGAAGGCCATGGCGAAGTTCTCGGCGTTGAGCTGGCCGGAGACGGTAAGGTTGGCGTGCTTGCCAAAGAAATCCTGACTCCAGTCCACGCTGCCGTCCTCCAAACGGGGCGGATCGTTCACGTCCAGGGTGGTCACCTGGAACATCTCACCGGCCCCCTCGCAGTCCGAGGCGGTGATGATGGGGGTGTGGATATACACAAAGCCCCGGTCCTGGAAAAACCGGTGAATGGCGTAGGCCGCCACGCTCCGCACCCGGAAGGTGGCCGAGAAGAGATTGGTCCGGGGACGCAGGTGCTGAATGGTGCGGAGAAACTCCACGCTGTGACGCTTCTTCTGCAGGGGGTAGTCGGGGGTGGAGGTGCCTTCCACGGCGATGGTCCCGGCCTTGATCTCCAAAGGCTGCTTGGCCTCGGGGGTCAGGACCACGGTGCCGGTCACGATCAAAGCGGCGCCCACGTTCTGGGAAGCGATCTCCTTGTAGTTGCTGAGGGTATTGGCGTCCATCACCACCTGAAGGTTCTTGAAACAGGAACCGTCGTTGAGCTCGATGAAGCCAAAGGTCTTCATGTCACGGATGGTCTTGGCCCAGCCCATCACCGTCACGGTCTGATTCCCGAAGGACTCCTGATCGGCAAATATCTGGGCGATGTGTGTGCGTTCCATGTGGGTCCGCTCCTTTCTTATATTTCCTGCGGTAAAACCGTAGGTATCCCCTATTATAAGGGCTTGAAACCCATTTTGCAATACTTTACTATGAAAAAAGGCCGGCTTATGCCGGCCTTTTTTCTGTACCTGATTTTCAGTTCTTCACCGTGGCCCGCAGGGTGAGGGCGCTGCCTCCCAGCAGCCCGACCACGCACAGGGCGATCAGGGCGGGAATGGTGGCCGACGCCTCAAAGACGGCGTGCAGATCCACCAGGTTGATCCCCACCACCAGGAGCATCCAAAGTGCCCAGATGATCCAGAAGGCCTTACGGCCGAATTTCAGGAGCATACCTCCCACGCCCAGAGCCAGGCAGACCACCCCAATGCCGATGGCGAAATAAGCCCACAGGGGCGGCTCTATGGTTTCCACCTCGGTCACCCAGGGCAGGACGTTGACCCAGAGCCGGGCAATGTGGCTGTCCACCCACCCCAGGAGGGCGGCGCAGGACATGGTGACTACCATGTTGAGGGTCATGGTGCCCAGGGTGGCCGCCAGAGCGGTTTTCCGGGTGACGCTGTACCGCAGAAGCAGATCCACATTGAGTACCGGGTAGGTGCCCCCGGCAAAGAGGTTCACCATGACCCCCACCGCCAGCAGGATCACCCCGCAGATGGCCCCCGAGGTGTCCGGCTTTGCGGTATAGAGAATGATGGCCTCGATGATCTCGTAGACCAGAAAGAAGCCTCCCTCGATGGCCAGAAAGGGCCACAGGTCCTCTAAATTCATTTTAATGGCTTTTCCAAACATTCCTCTCACCTCACCACAGCTTTTTGGTTGGAACGGTAGTACAGGACCTCCCCCACCAGGGCCATCACCCCGAAGACAGCGCAGGTCCCCACAAGGATAGGCCGGGAGATGGAAAGGGTGCCGTCGGACAGGAACATACACAGCACGGTGGCGGCCACCCCCAGGAGCAGGATCACGATCAAGATGACGGTAGTGATGATCTTGTGCTTTTCATAGATGCTCCCCAGGGCCGCGCCGATGGGCTGGAGGGACAGCGCCACCACCAGCAGGGCCGGGATAGCCCCCGGCCTTGACCAGATGATGCCGCCCTGCAGAATGGCGTCGGTCCCCGCCATGGCGGCCAGGTCCAGCAGGTTGTTGCAGGCATAGCCCATGACCGCCGTCAGCAGCCCGCAGGCCAGGCCGGTCACGAGAAAGGCGATCTGCCCGGCCCAGAAAAAGTCGGTCCGCCGACACTGGAAGCTGAGGACCATATTCCGCCAGAGGACGGAGAGATTATAGCCGTAGATCAGCAGGAAAATGATGGGAAACAGGGGGTACATCACCAGATAGATGGAAAAATACTCGGTCTGGGGAAAGAGGTAGTTGAGGGCCAATACCAGAGCGCCCAGCACCAGGTTGACCCGCAGGATCACCGAGATGTACCATTCCCAGAGAAAGAGAAGGGCTTGTTTCATCTTCTTCTCCCCCTTACTGCTGGGTTTCCTCGTGGCCGCACAGGGCCACGAACACCTTTTGAAGGCTCATGGGAGTGATGTCCACATCGGCCTCCCTGGCGGCGGCCAGCTTGACCCCCTCGCCCCGGACGGTGGCCAGCTTGTGCTTACCCAGGCTCTGGGTGGAGAGGACCTCCATTCCCCGGGTCACCTCGTCCACCACGTCCTCCCGGCCGGAAATGCCGTGGAACTGGGCGATGAGCTCCTCGGTGGGGCAGTTTTCGATAATTTTGCCCTCGTCCAGGATAATGACCTGCTCAAAGACCGAGGCGGCCTCCTCGATGATGTGGGTGGAGACGATGAAGGTGCGGCCGGTCTCCATATAGTCCTCCAGCAGAAGTTGATAGAACCGCTCCCGTGCCACCACGTCCAGCCCGGCGGCCGGTTCGTCCAGAATGGTAAGGGGGGCCCGGCTTGCCAGTGCAATCAGAATGGTCACCATGGACATCTGGCCCTTGGAAAGCTGGTGGATCTTTTTCTTGGGCTCCACCTTGAACTCGGCCATGAGCCGTTTGGCGTATTCCTTGTCCCAGTTGGGGTAGAACAGTTCCCCCATCTTCAGGTACTGCTTTACCTTCAGGGTATTCTGCCCGGTAAAGAGGGTTGCCTGAAGTTCCCGGGAGAAACAGATCTGGCTCAACGCCTTCTGGTTCTCCCACACCGGCTCCCCGCCGTAGGTCACTTCCCCGGCGTCCATGGTGTTCTGCCCGGTGAGGATCCCCAGCAGGGTGGTCTTGCCCGCGCCGTTCCGGCCGATGAGGCCGTAGATCTTGCCCGGCTGGATCTCCAGGTCCAGGTTTTTCAGCACTTGGTTGCTGCCATAGGACTTGCATACGCCCTTGGCCTTCAAAATGGTTTCATTCATCGTCATTCTCTCCTTCCGATTGGGCCAACTCTACCATGGCCCTCAGTTCCTCCCCGGTGAGCCCCAGGGACTTGCTCTCTTTCACCAGCGGCTTCACATAGCCGTCAAAAAAGGCTGCCTTGCGTTTCTCTTTCACCTTTTCCTTTGCTCCCTTCGACACAAACATTCCGATGCCCCGCCGTTTGTAAAGCACCTCGTCGGCCACCAGCAGGTTCAGTCCCTTAGCCGCCGTGGCCGGGTTGATGTTATACGCACGGGCCAACTCGTTGGTGGAGGGCACTCCCTCCTCTTCCCGGTAGACCCCCCGGAGAATGTCGTCCTCCAACATTCGGGCGATCTGCAGGTAAATGAGGTCTTTTTCGTTCAGTTCCTCACGCATGAATACGCCTCCTTTCGGTCTTACTTTTCTTCTTGGCTTGTTGGTTCGTTACTCATGTAATGAACCATACCACCTTGGGAGCAGTTTGTCAATAGGTTTTTGAAAAAAATTTTTTTGAAGGTCAAAAAGGAAATTTTCCCATCTCTTTCGCAAAAAGGGCTTGCCTTTCCGGACAAGGTGTGGTAAACTGTAATTCCTGTAAAATGATATGTACGCCGACAAGGCGGAAAGGAACGATGCAACTATGCTGAAAATCATTCTCTCTGTGATCCTGGTCCTGCTGGCTCTGTTTCTCACTGTGGTGGTCCTCCTTCAGGAGAGCAAGACCTCCGGCATGAGCAGCGCCATCGGCGGCGGCTCGGACACCTTCCTGTCCAAGAACAAGTCCAAGACCTGGAACGCCAAATTGGCCGGGTGGACCCGCTGGGTGGCTATCGCCTTCATGATCCTCACCCTGGTGGTTTGCCTGCTGTAATGCAC
>CAZEAT010000076.1:2573-3983 GCA_964510175.1 uncultured Holosporaceae bacterium | reverse complement strand
CTCCGATAATATCGATATCACATTGATAAAACTGTCTATAACGGCAATATTGAGGACGTTCTCCTCTCCAAACGGGAGCAACTTGATATCTTTTAAATGGAAAACCCAAATCTGCACTATTTTGAGAAACATAACGAGCTAGAGGTACTGTAAGATCAAATCGTAATCCTAAATCTTTTTTAGAGTTGACATCAGCAAGGCGATATAATCCATAAATTTCATTATCATTACCTTTAGAAAGCAAAGTTTCCACACGTTCTACTGCAACTGTATCCATTGGTACAAAACCATAAGATTCAAAATGGTCAGTAATAACTCTTACAATTTTATTAAAAACAATCTGTTCATTTGGAAGAAATTCAGGGAATCCTGATATATGGCTTTTCACTTTTACCTCTTTAACTCATGTTCTCCTAATATAGCATAAAAAATATAATGAATTATTAAAATTTAATTTAGCCACTCTTTTTTATGGAAATTAATAGAAAATTAACTAAGATATAATTAAATGAAGAAGAATCAAGGAGGAAATTCATGAATAAAAATTCTTTATTAACAGGAAGTTTAGCTACATTATTAATGCTAACTGCATGTGATGATTCAAGTACAAATGCCAAACAGAATGAGCCAATGAATCTTGAAAAGCAAGAAGATGTTCAAAATACAGATAAAACACAAGAAGCTATTAATGTTAAAGAGGATCTTAACTTAGCAGAAAATAAATCCGAAGTTGAAGTATCAAAATCAGATAGTGCTGTTCCTGTTGAAACTGTTCCCTCAATTGAAACTTCTGAGATTAAATCAGAAGAACAAGCGGTTATACCAGCAGATGAGAGTGATAAATTAGTATCATCAGAAACCTCAGAAAATCCTCCAGTAGCAGAAATATCGACTGAACAAGTAGAGGATAAAGTATCTCCAGACGCAAAACCGGAAACTATAGCATCTAATAAATCTGAAACAATTGTTGAAACCAATGAAATTCCAGCTTCTCAAAATGAAGAAAAAAAAGCCGAGGAAGTATCTTCGGATACAGCACAGGGAACTATAACATCTAATGAATCTGAAACAATTGTTGAAACTGATGAAATCCCGGTTTCTCAGAACGAAGATAAAAAAACTGATGAAGAAGTAATTCCACCTATTGCGGCAATAGATGACTCTACACCAGCTAAGAGTGATTCTGAAACTGCTTCTGTCGAAACTGCAGAAAAACAACCTGCGGAACCTTCTGATGAGGAAGAAATTTCCTAAATTATTAGATCACATCTAAATAAAATTGGCGTGACTTTTTATATAAAAGCGGAGATTATTCCTCCGCTTTTATGGGAATTGATTAATTTTGTAATCTTTATTTAACAGATTCTTTTAAAGTTTTTCCAACTTTAAATTTTACATATTTTGAAGATG
>CAZEAT010000076.1:0-2473 GCA_964510175.1 uncultured Holosporaceae bacterium | reverse complement strand
TTCTCCACATACTATCTAATTTCATATTAGCATAATTTATAGATATCAAAAGGTTAAACTTATAATTTTTATTAACTAACATCAAAAAAAAATGGCTCATCATAAAGATGAACCCAAGCCAGTATTAAAATTTAAAAAAGCAAATACCTATATAAAAAGGCAAGTTTTTCTTTTCACAATTCCTGCCAAAGCTCTTTGACTTTAGCAAAAAAACCTTCTGATTTTGGATGTGATTTTTGCTCTTTATCGAACTCTCTTAATAATTCTTTTTGATGATCGCTTAAATTAGTAGGAGTTTCAACTAAAGCATGAATTAACATATCACCACGTAGAGAGCTACGTACGATAGACATTCCCTTTCCTCTAAGTTTCAAAATTTGTCCGGATTGAGTTCCTTCAGAAATTTTTACAACTGCTTTTTTCCCATCAATCGTAGGAATTTCGATTTCGCCTCCCAGAGCAGCTGTTACAAAAGAAATTGGAACTTCGCAATGTATTGAATTCCCTTCCCTACTAAATAACTTATGAAGTCTAATGGTAACGAATATATATAAATCTCCAGCGCGCCCTCCTCTAATTCCGGCTTCCCCTTCTCCGGCTAATCTGATTTTTGCATTATCATTTATACCGGCAGGAATTGAAACTTTGATAGTCCGAGACTGGTTAATACGCCCTGCGCCATGACATTTCTTGCAGGAATTTTCAATAATATGACCTGTTCCATTACAAGCACTGCATGTCCGCTCAACCATAAAGAATCCTTGAGAAAATCTCATTTTTCCAGTGCCTCGGCAAGATGGACAAACTTTAGGTTGAGTTCCTCCTTCTGAGCCAGTGCCTTTACAATCTTCGCATTTTACGTGTGTACGCAAATTAAGTTCTATATCTTTACCATGAAAAGCTTCTTCCAAAGTAATGGTCGCATCATATCGAAGGTCACTTCCTCGCATTTCTTCACGAACACCACCCATACCGGATCCCATTACTCCACCAAAAAAATCTTCAAAGATATCTGAAAATGCAGAAGCTCCACCGCTACTAAAATGAAAATCTCCGAATCCGGAACCACTCGGATCAAAGTCTCCATTATTAGACGCATTTTTATAAGCATCATGACCATATCTATCATAAGCAGCTTTTTTTTGAGGATCTTTTAATGTTTCATAAGCTTCGTTAATTTCTTTGAATTTATTTTCAGCCTCTTTATCACCTTTATTTCTATCAGGATGATATTTCATTGCCATTTTTCTATAGGCTTTTTTAATCTCATCTTCGCTGGCAGATTTAGATATACCTAAGGTTTGATAATAGTCCATTATAATCCTCTATTCTTTAATAGATAACTTTCCATAAATTTCTTAAAACTAGGAGGAGTCTAGATTTTTTCTTACTCCTCCTTTATATTAACTGCCTTAAAGGAAAGCTATTATTTGTCTTCTTTCACTTCATAATCAGCATCTACAACATTTTCATCTTTAGATGTGTTCCCGTTATTTTCCGTTTGTTGTTGAGATGCCTCAGAAGCGCTTTCATTGGCGGCTTTATGAATAGCTTCTCCAGCTTTAGACATGGCTTGTATTAATTTTTCAGAAGCCTGCTTGATATCGTCGATATTTTCGCTCTCTAAGACTTTTTGAACATTTTCAATTTCAGTTTTAATATTTGTCTTTAAATCATCAGCGATTTTATCTTCATTTTCACTAAGCAATTTATTAGCTCCATTAATCATTTCTTGAGCCATATTTCTTTCTTGAATTAAATCACGACGTTTTTTATCTTCGTCAGCATGCTCTTCCGCATCTTTAACCATTTTATCGATTTCTTCATCGCTCAATCCACCTGAAGCTTTTATACTAATGGCTTGTTCTTTATTTGTAGCCTTATCCTTTGCAGATACGTGAACGATACCATTTGCATCAATATCAAATGTTACTTCAATTTGAGGCATACCTCGTGGAGCTGGAGGAATTCCTGTCAAATCAAATTGTCCTAACAATTTATTATGCTCAGCAATTTCTCGTTCACCTTGGAATACACGTATCGTAACACCACTCTGGTTATCTTGAGCCGTTGAGAAAATCTGACTCTTTTTTGTCGGAATAGTAGTATTTCTATCGATTAACCGTGTAAATACCCCTCCTAAAGTTTCAATTCCGAGAGACAAAGGCGTTACATCCAATAACAAAACATCTTTCACATCACCTTTTAAAACTCCACCTTGAATTGCTGCTCCGACTGCAACAACTTCATCAGGATTTACACCCTTATGAGGTTCTTTCCCAAAAAATTGTCTTACACAATCGACAACTCTTGGCATACGAGTCATACCTCCAACCAAAACCACTTCATCAATCTGGCTAGCTGACACTCCAGCATCTTTTAATGCATTTTTACAAGGTTCGATAGTCTTTTGAATAATATCTTCAACCAAAGACTCTAGTTTCGCTCTTGTTAATTTAACACTTAAATGTTT
>CAZEAT010000075.1:0-4057 GCA_964510175.1 uncultured Holosporaceae bacterium | reverse complement strand
CATTATTATATCTTTTGCGAGCTTCTATTTTGTACAACATTCGGGGCTGGACAATGCTCACTTACAAATTATACTGGCGAAGTAGTGCTTTGCTATAAAGGATTAGTTGTATGCTTATGGATTGTAATCGGATTTTTTGGTAATTCGGCATATCAAGCTGAGCTAAAATGGAAAATAAAACAAGGTTATCACTTATCCAAAGATTTTAGCTCAACTTCTTTAATGTCACTTATATTAGTTGTTCTGTTTTCCGATATTGTAACCCTATTTCATGGCATGATTGCCGCATTTGGTCAGGATGAGTTTGCAAATTTTAAGGAACATTTCATTCCTGTTTTTATCTATACAATTGTTTTTTTTCTATGAATACCATTCATATAAAAATCAAAATATAGAAATCGTACCAAATACAGACGTTATAAATCAGTATTTGGATAAAGAAGAGAGTATTGATAAACAAACAATCTTTGCGATTATCATCGCGATTATTTACTTTTTTTTTGTACGATAAATCTGGTTATGACAAAAATACTCTAAAGTTTCTGAAGGATGTTTATATAAACTGACTAAATAACTCCAGGATTTCTCCTGGTAAACGGGTTTATAGGACGATTCAATGGAACTTTGAGAGATGAATTGCTTAGCTGTGAGGCTTTTAGCAGTTTGAATGAGACCAGAGCTTTGCTCGAAAATTCCAGGCATGAGTATAACCACTCAAGACTTCATGCTTCTTTAAATTATACTGCTCCCCTCGTATTTATAAAATCTGCAACAGTGCGAGCTTGCAACTTGTACAATAAATGGAGGCTTGACAATTTTTTAATAGGTTTTTTACATTTTCACATACTGATCGATTTTTAATTTATCCAGAAACAATTGCTCATATGAAACAATAGCCTGTCAAGCCTCACATAGTTATAAAAGATGAAATCGCGCATTTTATAATGAGTACTTCTTTTGGGTACAAATTTAGGCAAAAACTGGACATTTTTCTTCTTTCCTTAACTTCATCCTTGCCATCGTAGATATCCCCTGTAATAAAATTCGACTTTTAGTATTTGCACTAACTTCCTTACAATATCTTTTGTGGATAAACAGGGGTAAAGAGACCTAGCCCCTTTTCAGTCGAATTATAATCAATAATTACTAGTTATCTAGCTCTCAGCTTCTTTTATACGGTTTTGAGCTTTTTCTGCATCGCTCGGAGTTCTGATGACAAATGCTTCAATTTCTGGATTATTTTCCTGTATTATCTCTTGTAAGCATTCTCCAGCTCCTATTATTAGAACATATTTGATACTCTCTTTTTTTAGAGTCTCTGATACTTCTTTTGCCCATTTCATAGGTCCCAATAACTGCTTTCCCAACAATATCCTTTTTATTGAGGCCCAATCATCATAAACACATCCGCTCGCATCTGAAATATATTTGATATCACCAGGATTATTTAAATGCACTTTATCGAAGGCTTCCGAAAGAACAGGGATTAATCCAGACATTAAAGGCGAATGAAATGGAATTCCTTTCGATATCAAGAACGATATATTTGAAGCATTTTCCTTTAATTTTGTTAAATCATTCTTTAATTTGTTCACATCGTCATTTCTTCCTATCACGGAGAAAAATTCTTTTGTGTTTTCACCTGCGATATATATGCTTTTTGTCCCTATAAGCTCTTTTAGTTGTTTCTTCTTGATACCTTTTATAAATATCCAAGAGAATTGATTGCCAAGCTTTTCGTCAACATATTTTTTTGTAAGAAGTCCTCGTTGGTTAACCAACCATAAAATTTCCTTTCGAGATACACATTCTGAAACATAAATGGCGCTATAGTTACCCAATGACTGTCCCAAAGAGAACTTTACCCGTCTCATCAATTCAGGAAAATTCTCTTTCAGTCCTTCAAAGATTGCTAATTGAGTTGCTACCAATCCTATCTGTGCTTTATCGGCCTGGGAAAAATCACGCGATTTTTTCCCAGAGATCATATCTCCTATACGAAATCCACAAATAGTATCAGCTTCCTCTACAACGTTCTCTGCATCTTCTGAACTAGCTCTGAAATCATTCGCAACTTCGACAAATGGTACCCCCTGACCTGTGAAACAGATGCATACTTTACCTGGTTGTCCGAAAACATTACTCTCTATAAAATATACAACAAACACAACAAATCTAATTAATTTCATACCTAATCTTAACTTATCATAAACATTCAGATTGTATCAAATCCTTGAATGTTGAACCAGAGGTGAATAATATTAAATAAAGGCAAAAGGAGCAAGGTACCTCAAGGATAAGTGAAGTCTTATGGAGTTATACTCACGTCTGAAATTCTAAATCAAAATTCTGGCTTATTTAAGAGAAGACAGCGTTGTTTTGCCTTATTCTTCATTAACTTGCACTGCCCCTCTTGTCTTTATCCCATCTTGCGGATCCAAAAATGCGAGTTTCCATCTAGCTTAGGGCCTGGACATAACTCCATTTGTTTTCGAAACTATATTATAACCCAGCTTAATAATTGCCTTTCAGTATGATCAAAACATGTTAACTTTTGAAAATCTTCTATAGGTGAAACAATTTATAATTGAACAAAGATTAAGATTTTATAAAAATTTTTTTTAACTATAAGTTAGAATTTATCTATCATCATTGTAAATATAATTTTCAGAATCCTTAAAATTTGAATAAGTTTAGTTTTTAATTTTATAAAAATAATAAAATTAAAAACTAAACATTAATTACTTACTTAATTTCTCGAAAACTTCCTGAATTTATAGTAAAATTTGGGCTTGTTGCAATGAGTTGTTCTCTAGGTGTAATTTCACTTCTCAAAATTTCTCCTAAAATTCGTAATTTATTTAGCTCAGTTGTAGCATTAGAAGCTCTTTGAAGTAAAAAGTTTATATTCTTTGGAGAAACATCATCCATAGATGAATGTTGCTCAGGAAGTTCGACTTGAATCCTACAGTAAAAAATATTTTTATGAGAAATTATTCCAAGCTTTTTTATGATATGTAATGTCATATCAGTAGCGTTTCCCATCAACATTCCAGGTATAGTTTTGGCCCAAGATATTAATCCTTTAGGATGTGAACAACAATGCTCTCTACATATACCAGTACCTACAGATACTAGTAAAAATGATGTAGCATTAGGATAATAGTCAAATCCTTCAATTAATGCACATAATCCAGGATCATTAGCTGAAACACCTCCATCAATCGCCAATATATGTCCCCCTGTTCCATCTTTTCCTGCTGCTTCTAGAGAGAATGGCTTGAAATACGTCGGAGCAGCTGTTGTAGAGGCAAGTACATTTGTTACATTATAATCTGGATATACAGGATTGATACCGACTCGATGACTTTTAAAAAACTTTGTTTCTTTATTGGTTAGGTCAAAATAAGGTATAAGAACATCATTTTGAAAATCTGATAATTTTAAGTCACCAAAATATCTAGAAAAAACATCAACTACTGGAGTTGTTTGATATTTTGACTTTGATATACCAAATGGATTATCAAAAAGATTTCGCTTGTGAAAAATTTCGGATCCGTGTTCATTATATATTTTTACCAAATCATCCGCACTATATATCGGGTTTTCAGGAGTTTCTGGAGCTCTTGCTGCTAATCCTGCTGCAATAATCGCTCCGGTAGAGGTTCCTGCCATCATGTGAAACATTTTACTTATAGGTTTGTTAGTTATGTCTTCTAAAATAGACATCCATTTCGCGGGTATAATGCCTCTAATACCACCACCATCAAATGTAATAATTCTTGCCATACGGCCATTTCTTTGAGCTTCTAGCATTTCCGTCATTAAAATGTCTTGAAAACTAACAAATGGTTGCCTGGTAATTGCGGGTGGATTATTCTCTACACTTGTTAAAGCTACCGCCCTTTCTTCAGGAGACTCTTCTACATTTTGCATGGAATAAGTACATCCAAACAATAATGTACCACATAACATTAGGATACTTGTTTTCATTTTAATCTCCTTTTGTTGTTATTTTCCATTTTAACAAAAAAAAATTAAATTTTAGTTAATTTTT
>CAZEAT010000074.1:0-4076 GCA_964510175.1 uncultured Holosporaceae bacterium | reverse complement strand
GATCACAAAAACCTGTGAAGGCGAGAGATTTTCTCCCGCCTTCATTCGTCATAATGTATTTTTCAGATTTAACGATGACACAGATTACATTAACAATAACTGATCCCAAAGACGCGACTCTAATCAAGAAGCTTTTGGAGAAATTTGATAGTGTGACCATTTCTAAGCCTACACGCAAACGCAAGCCAGGGCTTGAAGAAGCTTTGGAAGATGTTAGAGAAGGACGCGTCTATCATGCTGATAATGTCAATGATTTATTTAACCAATTAAATGGTTGAGTAATGGCCTATTCAATTGACTATACCGGGACATTCAAAAAAGATTTTAAGCGTCTTAAGAAACGCGGATTACCGATTGATCTATTACAAGAAGCCATTGAGATATTAGTAGAAACAGGTAGTCTGCCTGATAAATATCGACCTCATAAACTTTCCGGTCAATACGCAGGGAAATGGGAATGTCATATTAATGGACAAAATAGCGATTGGCTTTTGGTTTGGGATCAAGACGATACGAAGCTCACCCTCTTACTTCTCCGCTCAGGTTCTCACTCAGATATTTTTTAATTGGCGAGAGTATATTTGGTAAGGAGAAATTGGGACGTTAGCGTTTCGACGTTTTTTGTTTTATTAAGGATTAAAAATTCGATTTTACATGATGATAATAGCTGTCAACTGAAGTCCCTGGAAGGGTTGGAATAGTGATCAGCTTCTGAGTCAATGGGTAGAAGGAGTTTTGTCGGAGTTACCTGACGTAGAGGTAAAGAAAGTAAATCTCTATGACCTTAAATTTACAGGTTGCCGCAGTTGTTTTCCGAGAAATTAGAAACGATTTATATATAAGTTATATATAAGGATGAAAGTCCCGGATGATCGATCTTGAATGTACTAATTATTGCCAATATTTCTGATTTGGAGTGGGGTTTTGCCCCAGAATCGTTTTACACTTTGGCAAAAGAACGAGAAATTGGAGAAACCGAGTCGTGATGCAATTTCTTTTATTGAGAAGTCTGACGAAGTTAAATATCGGTGAGCATCGTTCATGACATATTCCCGGATCCATTCGTTGGCAGTTTTGCCACTCTGTCTTTTACAGACAAATGACAGGTATTTTGGTGTAACAGCTAAAATGTCAGCATAGTAGGTCATATTATGAGGCTTGACCGGCATACATATCAAAAGGTCTAAAAACTTCTGATATAAGATGGCGGGTTGAGAAATATTCTCGGTCTTTGGAATAAAGGGCTCACTGTCTATTAAAGAAAACAGTTCGATAAGCAATGAGGTTGCCGTCAAAACTACAGTGACCGCGTCGCGTTCGGTTTGACATGTCTCCTTTGACCTTAGGATATGGATATATGATTTTATCAAGGACTCTGATTTACTATCCAGTTTCAGTAATGGATTGGTGCTCAGTTTCATCAGAATTTCGCGTATTTCGAGCGAAGAAATATGTTTCGAAATCAAGTCAAGATTTGCATATATAAACGTGGCATAAAAATCCTCACTGAATTTAATGTTGGTGTAGAAATCGTTGGGATGACAGATTAGGACATTACCCGCACGAGCAACCCAGTCTTTGGAATTAAGTGTTGAGGAGTGAGTGCCACTCTCTACAATACATACACACAGGGAGTTCAGACGGTAATTGATGTTCCCGTCTTCGTTTTTCCAACCTCCATGATAGATAAAGAGATCTTTTGAGAATGTTTTTCCCTTTGGATTTTCGCGTGTTACAGTAGGAATGTCAACGATTTTCATTTTAAGCTAAAATCAACACTCTTGTGGCCATTTAGAATATTTGATATTCTAACAAACGGCATTAGAAGATTGTTTTTTGTTTATATGTCTTAAAACTGAAATAACATGAAGATAATAGCAATCAATGGAAGTCCCCGGAAGGGCAAGAATAGTGATCAACTTCTGAATCAATGGGTAGAAGGAGTGTTGTCGGAATTACCGGATGCAGAGGTAAAGAAAGTAAATCTCTATGACCTTAAGTTCACGGGTTGCCGCAGCTGTTTTTCGTGCAAGTTAAAAGGCGGGAAGTTCTTCGGGACGTGTCCTATTCCGGACGGGATCCATGACCTGTTGGCCGAAATACGCGAAGCCGATGCGGTGGCGATAGCTTCGCCCATATATTATATGGATCTGAATGCTTACACCAAGTGTCTTTTAGAACGCGCGATCTTTTCGGTCGCTCAGTATTCGAATCCTGCGTTCAGCCTTGCGCCAAAAAGAGTCTCGTATACCATGCTTTATTCCATGAATGCTACGGAGGAGGATTTCAGGAATTATGGCATAGAGAATCGCTGTGCACATACGGAGCTGTTACTGAGTTTATTCTATTTTATGCCGGTTCATCGTGTCACGGCTTTTGATACTTACCAGTTTACAGATTATGGAAAGTATGAATCGAGTGCTTTTTCTGAACCCGCAAAACGGTTACAAAAGGAGAAGCAGTTTCCTCAAGACCTACAGTCAGCTTTCGAAGCGGGAGCAACCGTGGCCAAAGAAATTCAGAACCCGACAGTGAAAGGCGTACCCATTGACCACACCGTCCGGTTCTAACTGTTTTAAAAGTTTATATACCGAGCAGACCTCGGATGAAAGAAGCGAGGGGCTATTTTGAGAATCAATAGGTCAGGCCGAACAGGTAAAGTGGGATAGTGTTTGCGTAAGCATATTCTATATCATCTTTTACCACGTAACCGTGTTCAGCGTCCTTTATTTGCTTTTTACCCTTATTTTTTCCTCCTATTTCAAACGTCTTATCACCGATTCTGAAATCTGATATTTTGGAAGATATGACATCGTAATCTACCCTCATTTGATTATAAAAGAACGTTTCACGCATATTGCCGATTTCGGGTTCTCCACCTGATAGAACGTTCATTAGCGTTGGATTATCTATATATACCTTTTCGATTTTTCCAAGTCCGCGCATTCCTCCGGTATCATCACGCAACTGCCCTATCATTCCGGCTTTTTCTAACCAAAGAAAATAATCGGGAACGTTGTTCTTGCTTATTTTTATCTCTTGAGCCAAATGTTCGGCACTGGGTTTGTATGGGGCAGATTTAGCTATCAACCCGAGAAGCTGTTTAAGTTTTCGAGCTGTTGAAGCCTTCATATCTGCATACATAGGAATATCTGATTCGACTGTGAGACTAATTACCTGTTGCATTTTTTGAGCAAAGTCTCCTTCAATAGAGAAGGGATAATATCCTTCTGTCAAATATTCACGGAAGAAAGGTAGCGGGTGATCAAGATTCGGAGCTAATGTCACTTCATTGTTAAGAACCTGATTTAAACTCAATACAGGAGTATCAATATCATGGAATAATTTGAGATATTCTCTGAACGAGAGCCCCTGCATGTGATACATCACAGCACGTCGACTGAGATCTGCTGTACCTCGGTTTATATCAAGAACTGATGATCCGGTAAATGTAATTTTAAGATTCGGATGTCCGTCGTAAATCTGTTTTAACTCTCTTGACCATCCGTCATAACGATGGGCTTCGTCGATACATAGCCACTTTCCTCCGCTTTTAACAAAAATATCAGCCAATTCAACCAAAGTATGGTTGGAAAACCACATGTGATCAGCAGTAACATAAAGCATTTCTTTCCTCGAGGTTTGAGAAAGCATGTATTGAAGCATCAACGTTGATTTGCCGACACCTCGCGGTCCGGTCAATCCAACCATACGGTTATTCCAATTGATGCGGTCGAACATATAACGGCGGAAGTTTAGTGGAGTCGCCTTTAGCCGTTCTTCCATAAATTCAGTAAGAGATGAGTCTATCATAGCTTATTTTTTATGCAAAGATATAAAAAATCCCTCAATGAGGGATGAAAATAGGCAAAAATCTCCCTCAATGAGGGAGGAATTTGGCGAAAAACGTCCCTCAATGAGGGAGATTTCCTCTTGGAACAGTTGGCTGAGAGGGGGGAGGTCGGATTTCAATAGTACGGGAAACGATAGAAAAAGGATTGGTTATAAACTTTAGCGGGGTGAGCATTGTTTGAAAATCATATCTTAATATATGGTGATATGAAAAAGTCTTTTAT
>CAZEAT010000073.1:0-4107 GCA_964510175.1 uncultured Holosporaceae bacterium | reverse complement strand
GAATGGCAGTGATCACATTGTCGTCATACTCCCCGTATGGAGGGCGGATCAGGGTGGGACGGGTGCCGGTGACCGCCTCGATCTTATCGTTGCAGGCGTTGATGTCGGCCACGATCTCGTCCCGGGAGAGTTTGGAGAGGTGGGCGTGGTCGTTGGAGTGGTTCATCACCTCGTGCCCCGCGTCCGAGAGGGCCTTGACCGACTCGGGGTATTTGTCCACCCACGCCCCCACCACGAAAAAGGTGGCCTTGATGTTGTATTTGCCCAGAATGTCGATGAGTTGCTGGGTATCCTCATTGCCCCAGGCCGCGTCGAAGGAGATGGCGACCGCTTTCTGGTCACGCTGGACACAGTAGATGGGCAGTTGCCGCTGGGTGGCCGAGGCCATCACCGCCGGGTAATTCACTACGCCGAACATGACCGCCGCCGCCAAAGCGCAGGCCAGAACGGCCAATTTCTTTCGTGAGAGCAAAAAATATTTCTTCATAAACAGACCTCCTTTTCTGTCCTGATATATATGAATGTGCCCCCTTTTCCATGCGGAGGAAGCGAAGGACAAAAATAGTGTGGGGGCGGACATTGCCTGTCCGCCCCCGTAATATTATCTAATCGCTTTTTATCAAAAAAGAGTTGTAGAACATCTTTTGCTAACTCTAGTTCTTTATCAGTACAGTCATTTAGCAGGTTAAGAACATTGGAAGAAGTTCCGGGTTCCCAGTCGGTACTAACAAAATATATTCCATCGGGAGGTGCATGGAGCGAGAGATTTTGACAGGGGCATCAATAGACATCTGGGAGGTGCCAACCTCGAATGTCCTCCTCTATTTTTTTGACTGTGTCTAGTACGTGAAGAGTTCCGCCATTTGTGCTTCTGTAGACAGAACCTCTACTGTTGTTAATAAAATGCGGGCATTTGCAACCGAACCTTTAAGCATTCTCCACACATTTTTTGGCGATTGTGTTCCACCACTTGACAGGTATAGCTCATTTTTTCCGATAGCCGCTTGGATACAGCTTCGCTATAATACCGAGGCAAGTACCCAAGCATCATGCCGTCCTGGGTCATAATTTGAACGGCATAAGGGTCATATTGATTATCCGGTTCGCGCTGAAGAAGCAGTTCGGTTCCGGGAAGCAACGGCGAAACGATATTGCAGTTTTCTCCGCAACACTTCATGTAGTATCGCATACCCGCGACAAAGAATGTGCGATCTACAACTGCCTGTTCATCAAAAATGGGATCAACAAACTCCAATGTGTCGGTAGGGAGCCTTGCTCCACTTTTTTTCAAAAGTTCAAACTCATCATATTCTTTTAACCCATAATCGGCCAAAATGCGGTTAATATCTTTCCGCTTTGCGTCAGGAAGGCGACAGGAAAATGTGGGAAAGACCGTATCTTCTACATATTTCTTTTCAAATGAGGGGAATGCCACAAGCGGTGTAAAGCCACACTTTTTGGCCTGCTCCAGTTCTTCCCCATAGGTAAATTCATAATGACCATTTCGAGTGAGGGTACCAATTACAAATTTGCTCCGACTTTTAGGGTCTTGCCATACAACAAAAATGTAATCCAATCCGTTTTTCTTAGCCATAATTGGTTGCTCCTTCCTCTAACAATTGTGATAAAATGCATTTTTTCTTATTCAAATAAAACGAAACAAGATTTTTGCGATCTGCAGAGAAAATTTTATCCGGCAGTTTGGCCAAATGTGTATTAATACACTCTTGTGTAAGCCGGTCTAAGAAACTATGCGCTGTAGGTACTGCACTACGTGGATACTGTTTCAAGATATAGCGGACTACTTCTCTGTGGGTAGGTTCTTTTTTTATCGCTCCATCTATACGTATTCGGGATCGTGACCCAGTGTCCGTTAGACGCCGCATAGGACCGGTATCTTTGGAAAACAGTCGTTCTATTTGCTCCTCTTCAACATAGCTACACAGGGAAGATCCGTTATCATAAAGCGGACATGGCTGATATTGCCCGTTTTCATCTTTTAGCAACGCCCAATTACTTTGATGGCGGTCTGTGTTGCCAATTATAAAATCAAATAAAAGAACCTCGATCCAAAACTGTATGGGCAGATATTCCTTTGTTGACTGCAGGATCTGCTCCAAACAATAATAGGTGCCCGAGTTTGCGTCTAGCATTGCCTTGGCATCATATTGGGGATACTTTTCTTTGATAAATGCAACACCTTCATTTAACTCAAGATGCTTGTCCTGTTCGGCGGTAATCAGGACACTCAAGCTACCCTCCCGACCATGGTAAGTTCCCAACTTAACCTCAGCGCAGGCGACATTTAAAGTTTTCCCCAGTTGAGCGGCCAGCCATTCTGATATGTGTTCAGTAGATGTTGTTTCCGGTTTTCCGGGATAGTTCCGCGTTTTAGGAAACTTGAAGAGGCCTGTTGTTGATCCATCTGGAGAACGGAGCCAAATTTTTTCGCTGGCCCCGCTTGCTTCAGATAATTCCTCTGGCTTTTGCCATTGACTGAAATCGATCATCTTTAGCATTGAGACAGGCCTCCTTTCAAAGTAAGTATAGTACAAACCAGTGTCCCATAAATGTCTCTCTAATCCTCTATGTATAGCTTCGTTTTCTTTAATAAGGCACGGATTTTTTGCGCTTTCTCTTTGGAAATCACTTTTTCTTCGGCAACTAAATTACAAATTTCCGCAAGTTCGCAGTAACTTTTGTATTGGCCGGGAGAGATAATAACGGCCTTGGCTTGATTGTTCTTTAGTATGATAATCTCGCGCTCATCGGTGACTTGATTTAGCACTTTGGCTGCTTGCCCTTGATTCAACATACTGATGGGGACAAGACGATCTATCGGGTCGCTTCGCCGCATTATCTTTCACCACCTTTCATGTTGCAGAGATTTTATTATACCATGCTTCTTTCAAATTGTCATTAAAATTTTGATTTAATTTAAGTAAAAATTTTTAATATAAATTAACATTTAAATTTTAATGATATGAAAAGATCCAACACCACATGTCATATCAAAAAGCGCCCACCATACAAGAACCCGTCCCGGTCACAGACCGGGACGGGATCTTGTATGGTGGAAGGATCAGCCCAGTTTGCCCACGAAGTCGGCCAGGGCCTCGGATATCTTGATCTGTTGGGGGCAGACCGCCTCGCAACTCCGGCAGCCCAAACAGGCCGAAGGCTGCTTATCCCGGGACAGGGCCGAGAGGGCCATGGGAGCCAGGAAGCCGCCGCCGGTGAAGGAATGTTCGTTGTAAAGATCCAGCAGGTGGGGAATGTCCAGACCCTGGGGACAGTGGGTCACGCAGTAGTGGCAGGCGGTGCAGGGGACGGTGTTGCCCAGCATACCCCCGGCCACCGCCAGCAGGGCGGCCATCTCCTCCTCGTTGAGGGGAGCGTCCGTGCCGAAGGTGGCGATGTTCTCCTTCAGTTGCTCAAAGTTGGACATACCCGAGAGGGTCACGGTGATCTGGGGAATACTCTGGAGAAAACGGAAGGCCCAGGCGGTGGGGGTCTCGCTGGGACGGAGAGTCTTCAGAGCCTCCGCCCCGGCCTGGGGCAGAGAACACAGCTTGCCGCCCCGGAGGGGCTCCATGACCCAGACGGGAATGTGATACCGGCTCAGCAGTTCCACCTTCTCCTTGCAGTTCTGGAAGGTCCAGTCCACATAGTTGAGTTGGAGTTGGCAGAACTCCATGTGTTCGCCGTAGGCCTCCAGGAACCGTTTGAGGACGGGCATGGCACCGTGGCAGGAGAAACCCAGGTGCTTGATGCGGCCGTTCTTCTTTTGCTCCATCAGGTAGGAGAAAATGCCGTACTTCTCGTCGTCCAGATAGGCGTCGATGTTCATCTCGCAGACATTGTGGAAAAGGTAGAAGTCAAAATATTCCACCCCGCACTTCTCCAACTGCTTTTCAAAGATCTCGGCTACCTTGGGCATATTGGAAAGGTCGTAGCCGGGGAACTTGTCTGCCAGGTAGAACTTCTCCCGGGGGTGCTTGGCCAGAGCCTTGCCCAGAGCCAACTCGGAGTTGCCCCCGTGATAGCCCCAGGCGGTGTCGTAGTAGTTGACCCCGTTTGCCATGGCGTAGTCCACCATCTCATTGA
>CAZEAT010000072.1:0-4165 GCA_964510175.1 uncultured Holosporaceae bacterium | reverse complement strand
GTGTCATCAGAAACCATAGCAAATCTTATCATGCCTAAAGCTGTAGCAAATTCATTGTTAATCTGTATACCAGAATTAGCTAAATAGTCCTCTATTTTTCTAGTCTTGACATCCATTTTAAAAAATTCAGACATAAATTCTCTCATTCCAAGAAGCATACTTCCTCCTCCTGTAATAATCATATTTTTAGAGAAGTTGTTGTAAAATATAGACTTATCAATTTTATTCTTGATTAATGTAAGAATTTCCTCTACGCGAGGTTGTATAATCTGATTTAAAGAACTTTTAGGTAGTTGTTGTAGACTTACAATTCCATCTTCATCAACAATTGGAGCCATAATAATATCTTTATTATCATTATATGAAACAAATGCAGCACCATATAAAGTCTTTAATCTCTCAGCATTAGTCTTAGAAACATTTAAACCATAAGAAATATCCCTGGTAATATTCTTTCCACCTAAAGCAACATTTTCCGTTCCACAAAATATTCCTTTATAAAAGAAATTAATAGAAGATACCCCACCTCCTAAATCCAACACTATTTGATTTTCTTCAGCAAGAGTCTCATCCAACATACACAGCCCAGAAGCATATCCACTATATATAAAACCCAACACATCCAAATGACACTTTATTAAACAAGCCATAATGTTGTTAATCTGAGACTTTAATACACTGACAACATTAACATCCGCTTTTAACAAATTTGCAAACATTCCAACAGGTTCTGAAATATCGCAAAGGTCATCTAACTTAAACATAATTGGAACAGCATGAATAGTTTCCATCTCAGGATTTTTATCTCTACATGCAGAAAGGATATCCATAACATCTTGCTGTCGAACAAGCCTTCCTCCTATTCGCAATCCCAACGACATTATTTTAGATTGAACGCATGCCCCTGATACGTTTACATATACTGATTTTATACGAAGATTTACCGAATTTTCAGCAATTTCAACTGCTTTAGCTATAGACCGAGCAACTAAATCAACATTAATGATTTCTCCGGCTCTTACTCCATAACAGACACAAGACCCTGCTCCAACAACATTAAATTGACCGTTATCTAGTATGCTAGCAATACAACAGATAACTTGTGTACTTCCAATATCAATCACTGATACTATTTTACCCGGTTTCATATCAGAGCCCACTATCTTTCTTTTTAACAATTACTCTATCAAGCATTCTCAAATCTATTTCTTGTATATCATTCTTGAAAAAACCGTTATCATCGGAAATTTCCTCTAAAATACTGAAAGCATATTTCAAATGTCTTTCTGGAAGCTTAACAGTAAGTCCTCTATTAATTTTTATATCCCAACGTCTCTTTCCAATAAAGGTTGCGCAAACCAATTGTCTTCTAATTTTCGGAAATTGATTTAAAACAAATAACAAATGTTGCGCGGAATTAGCACAACCCTCCCCTACTAAAATCGGTAAACTACCAAAATTTCCAATTCCATCATGTTCTAAAATGGTTCCGTATTTATCTAACAAATGTAATTTATATTTCGACTGTAAAATAGCTATAGGCTCTCGCTCTATAACTCTAATATAGAATCTATCAGGTAATTTTCTTCTAACTTCAACAGAACGGACCCATGCAATTTGTTCCAATTTTCTTTTGACTTCCTCTACGGATACTCGAAAAATATTAGCCTTATATCTTAAACCGGATGCCTTATATAACAAAGCTTCAGGAACTTTTTCATTACCATCAAATTCAATTTTTTTGATAACAAATCCAGGAAATCCTTTATTTATAAAATTTGTATTATTACATACAAAAAAAATTCCAGAAATCGTTAGAACAAACCAAAATAAATTGCTCTTAATTACTGAAATGAAAATCCTAATCACATGCTACTCCTGATTTTTGGATTCCCCTAAACGTATAACTTCCCAATCAAGTCTTACACCCGTTTTATCTAGGACTGCGCGGATTATTTTATTCCCTAGATTTTCTATATCCTCAGAAGTTGCATCTCCATTATTTACGATAAAATTACAATGTTTCTCAGATACTTCAGCGCCACCAACTTTCATTCCTCGGCAACCTGCTTTATCTATTAATTGCCAAGCTTTAAAATTCTTTGGATTCTTAAATGTAGAGCCGCAAGTTTTCTTTCCCATAGGTTGCGATTCTTTTCTTTTTTCAGTTATTTCTTTTACTTTTCTTGGAATAGAATATTCAACGTTTGATGTACCTTTAAACCAAGCTCTTGTAATAATACAATCATCAGGAATATTTGTATACCGATAAGAAGCGTCTATGTCTTGTTTCTTGAACCATTTTACGCTCCCATCTGCCATAATTCCTTCACATTCAACTAAAATATCAGTAATCTCGGAGCCAAAACACCCCGCATTCATTTTTAGAGCACCCCCTATAGTTCCCGGCAAACCCATAAGAAATTCAAATCCACCTAACTCATGATCCATAGCAATAGTAGAAAGTTGACTACAAGAAATAGCGGCTCCAACTTCTAGAACATCTTCTTCAACAAATACTTTTTTAAACCAATCGCCTAAAATAACGACCACCCCTTTAATTCCACCAGACCGAATTAGTACATTGGACATTGCCCCCAATGGAGTTATTTTTAAACCTTGAGGAAGTCCTCTCAAGAAAAACACTAAATCATCCATATCAGCTGGCTCGAACAAAAATTCTGCTTCTCCACCTACGCCCCAAAAAGATTTTTTATCTAATCTTACTCCTCGTCTAAGTATTCCCTTTGTTGGAGCAAATTCTTTTATTTCTGCCATTCTACCCTCATTAAATCAGCAAACTCATAAGCCCAGCGTGTAATATCTCCAGCCCCCAAAAAAACAACCATATCTCCTGGTTTTAATAAAGACTCTATCTTTAGTTTTAAAGTCTGCACATCTTGCGCAAAATCACTTTTTATTTTTCCATTTTCATGCAAAACCTTTAATAGTGAAAAATGGTCAATTCCATTGTTAGGTTCCCCAGCAGAATAAATAGGAGTCACTAACGCCATATCACTCAACTCTAAACAACGAGCAAAATCAGTCAAAAAGTTCTTTAACCGAGTATATCTATGTGGCTGAATAACCGCATAAATTTTTCCTTCGCATGAATTTCGAGCGGCCTTAAGAACTGCAGAAATCTCTACCGGATGATGTCCATAATCATCGATAATTTCAACTCCATTTACATTTGCAACTTGCGTAAATCTTCTTTTTACTCCCATAAACGCATTCAAAGCTGCTCGCATATTTTCTTCTGAAATATGAAGTTCCAATCCTACGCTAATAGCTGCTAATGAGTTTTGAACATTATGACTTCCATACATATTGGAGGAAAAATTTTTCCAGACTTTAGCAACGCCATATTTTTCTACTATATTATCGGAAAATATTACGTCAAACTCTGCTCCATGAGCATTCAATTTCATATTTTCGCATGAAACATCTGCTTTCCTATCCAATCCATAGGTAATAATTTTTCTATCTAAAGTTTTTGCAATTATTTTAGCAACTTCAGGATGGTCTAGACACAAAACTGCCGTCCCATAAAAAGGAATATTTTCTATAAATCGAACAAAAAGTTTACTCAGCTCAGAATAATCTTTGAAATTATCCATATGGTCAAAATCAATATTAGTAACAACAGCTATTGTAGACATAAGACGAGTAAAAGACCCGTCCGATTCGTCAGCCTCTACGACAATCCACTCTCCGGTACCTAATCTAGCATTGCTATTGTAAGCGTTAATAATACCGCCATTTATGACAGTCGGATCTAAATCTGCTTGCTCCAATATCGCAGCAATCAACGATGTAGTTGTAGTCTTTCCATGAGTTCCCGCTATGGCAATAGATTTTTTCATTTTCATCAACTCAGCCAACATTTCTGCACGTTTAATCACGGGAATTTTTAAACGCCGGGCTTCTAATATTTCGGGATTATCTTGAGATATTGCAGAAGAAACTACTACTACTGAAGCATCGTGTACATTTTCAGCTTCATGACCTATTTTTATATTTATTCCTTTACGCCGCAATTTCTCAATCATGGCATTTTCTTTTAAATCACTTCCACTGACACGATATCCCAGATTAATCAAAATATCGGCAATACCACTCATGCCTATTCCACCAATACCTACAAAATGTATAAGGCCTATAT
>CAZEAT010000071.1:0-4297 GCA_964510175.1 uncultured Holosporaceae bacterium | reverse complement strand
CAAGTATTATCTCGTCGAACTAAAAATAATCCGATTTTAATAGGAGAGCCTGGAGTTGGAAAGACGGCGATTGTTGAGGGGTTAGCCAATCGCATAATTAATAATGATGTACCAGATTCGGTGAAAGATAAAAAGATAATGTCTTTAGATATTGGTCAGCTAATAGCAGGAGCAAAGTTTCGAGGAGAATTTGAAGAGAGGCTTAAGGCCGTTTTAAAAGAAGTTTCGGCAAATGAAAATATAATTCTTTTTATTGATGAAATTCATACTTTAATGGGGGCTGGACAAGATGGAGCAATGGATGCTTCTAACATGTTGAAGCCGGCTTTAGCTCGAGGAGAGTTGCGTTGCATTGGGTCTACAACTTTAGATGAATATAGAAAATACATCGAAAAAGATTCAGCTTTTGCGCGTAGATTTCAACCTGTATTTGTCAATGAACCATCTGTTTTGGATTCAATTTCGATTTTAAGAGGTTTGAAAGCTAAGTATGAATCTCATCATGGTGTTCGCATTAGTGATGCGGCGATAATAGCAGCGTGCAACTATTCAAATCGATATATTAGCGATAGATTTTTACCCGATAAAGCCATTGACCTTATGGATGAAGCAGCAAGTCGTCTGAAAATGGTATTAGATTCCAAACCAGAGGAAATTGATGAAGTAGATAGAAAAGTCATGCAGTTGAAAATCGAACAGGAAGTATTAAAAAAGGAAGTCGATTCAGCTTCTCAGGAACGATTAAAAAAATTACAAGAAGAACTCGTTCGATATGAAAAAGAATCTGCTGATTTAAATGAAAAGTGGAATCAGGAAAAGAAAAATATTGATGAAATCAAACAGCTTAAAAGTCAAATTGACGAAGCTAAAAGTGCTGCTGAAGCTGCTCAAAGAAATGCCGATTTTGCTCGAGCCGGCGAATTATTATATAGCAAGATTCCAGATATGGAAAAGAGATTGGCTGAGTGTCAGAAGTTATCCACTGAGCAAAGAAATGAAGTAACAGAAGATGATATTGCCGTGGTTGTTTCTCGCTGGACCGGAATTCCTGTAGAGAAGATGTTAATGGGAGAAAAAGAAAAACTTCTTAATATTGAGACAAAATTAAAGGAATCTGTAGTTGGGCAAGATGAAGCAGTGGATGCAATAGCCGATTGTATTCGTAGGTCTCGTGCTGGAATTTCCGATCCAAATCGTCCTTTGGGTTCATTTTTATTTTTAGGCCCTACTGGTGTAGGAAAAACTGAATTATCAAAAGCTCTTGCTCAGTTTCTTTTTGATGATAAGAATAATATGGTTCGTATTGACATGTCTGAATATATGGAAAAACATTCGGTGTCAAGATTAATTGGTGCTCCTCCGGGATATGTGGGTTATGAACAGGGTGGAGAATTAACCGAAGCTATTAGAAGAAGGCCATACGCAGTTGTACTTTTTGATGAGATAGAGAAAGCTCATAACGATGTCTTTAATATATTATTACAGGTTCTCGATGAAGGACATCTTACAGATGGTCTGGGACGCAATGTAAATTTCAAAAATACAATTATCATTCTGACATCTAACTTAGGTTCGGAATATTTTTCTGAAAATGAAGATAAAATTAAAGTAAAAGAACAGGTGTTAAATGTAGTGAAATTAAATTTTCGACCGGAACTTATTAATCGTTTGGATGAGATATTGGTTTTCAATAAACTTTCTAAAGAAAATATGAAAGATATAGTAGATATCCAACTTAAGGAGTTATATAAACGTTTGGAAGATAAACATATTTCTTTGGAAATTGATGAATCATTTAAAAATTGGTTGTGTAATGAAGGATACGACGCTGTTTATGGAGCAAGACCTCTAAAGAGAGTAATGCAAAAGAGTTTATATGATATAATTGCTAAGAAAATTATTTCTGGCGAACTATCTGAAGGAGCTAAAGCAAAGGTAAGTTATAAAGACGGTGCGATTATTATATGCTAGAGCTTGCTCTTAAAAATTTTGATATAGAACAAATAGCTAATTCTGGGCAGTGCTTTCGTATGTATCGTATATCTGAGGATACATGGGAAGTACATGCCCTCGATGATGTTGTAAAAATTCAAAAGAAAGGAAATTTGCATCTTTTCGATTGTAGAGAAAATGAATTTACAAGTTTTTGGTCAAATTATTTTGATTTAAATAGAGATTATCAGGGAATCATAGAGCGTATTAAAAAGACTCAGGACGACTATTTGTGTAAGGCAGTAAATTTTGGTTCTGGATTGAGAGTATTAAAACAAGATGCGTGGGAGATGATAGTTACCTTTGTAATTTCTCAACAGAATAACATTCCTCGAATTACAAAATGTGTAAATAATTTGTGCTGTCTGAATAAAGGAAAATTTCCACAACCTCAAGATTTATTAAACATGTCTTCCGTGGAGATAGAATCGGTTAAATTAGGGTATAGACAAGATTATCTTATAAAAATAGCGAGAGCAGTTTTAGAGGGTTCGTTTAATTTATCAATTTTAAGAGACTTATCTAGTCGTGAAGCCCATTGCTATCTAAAATCATTATATGGAATCGGAGATAAAGTAGCAGATTGTGTAGTTTTATTTGGTTTACATAAAATGGATGCTTTCCCTAAAGACGTGTGGATAAAACGAATAATCAATACGCATTATGCTGGGGAATTTTGCCTGCAATCTCTCGGGTTGAAAGATATAGGCGGAATTGTTCAACAGTATATGTATTTTTATGAGAGGTATAGGTAACTGTTCTCTGAATATAGATGCAAAAAAGAGAAAGATTGTTGGTCTTTCTCTTTTTTTTGTTTTAAAGATTACTTACGAAAATCTTTAGCAGTTCTGATTATATTGAAATTATTTTTCTTTACTTTTTGGAATCCATTCTTTGTTATACAAGTACCGGTAGTAAATAACTGCGCATTGTTATGTTTAGTAGAAGTTGCAGCTCTCTTATCTTCATAGGTAGATGTAATAGTTTCTTCTGCTTTTACTTCTCCATATTTTCCTGAATATTTCAGAGCAAAATAAGGAACGCTACATCCTGGTCGACGTGTATATTCGGTCGATATTTCTAATCCTTTTATCGCTTCAGGGGAATAAGTAATAGAGCCAAATTTTCTCATTCTTTCTCCATCAAGATGTGAGTAAGTTGCTCGAGTAACAATTTCAGAACCTAAGTTTACGCAACATGAAAGAGTTAAGCGTCTATCCGGAGATTCTTGATTGCGTCCTTTAGATGGGTCATCGTATGTCAAACCCGCCATAGCAGTAATTGTACAACACTTAAAAAACGACTTAGTAAGAGCGATAGCATATTCTCTCAAACGCTGTGTACTAGCTTTGCTATTATTAGCCCATTCTCCTCTGAAAATAAATGCAGGAGTATATCCAAAAATTGGATCAGTATATAATCTTAACATCATTGAACGCGAATTTTCATCGATTGATTTGCCGTTAAGTAGACTATATTTTTCTGCGGTTGTAGAGAAATATTTTTGCATGTACTCATCAAAGTAAGAACTATCTTCCTCTGACTTACCCAAATCTCCATAGCCTCTGTCTTTGGCTGCTAAAAATGCTTCACAATGAATGCCATACTCATTATCTGGCAAAGCATAATATATACCTGCTCCCAAGGCTTTTTTGCCGTGATAGGTATCACTGAATCCGATATTTGGCGCAATTTTTCCATATGGAGTCATAAATATTACATTAAAGTCTGCGCTATATGAATTATTATATGCCTGTCCGCCTATGGCAAAAGTTGTATTCTCAATTGGCGTGAAACGATAGTTTCCGCTATAACGAGGTTTGTTTTTATAACGTATTTTATAAGGGTCATTTATATCATAATGATGTGTAAATGCTATAGTTAAATCGAAATCATCGGTTCCAAGTTCCGGCATATCATATCCACTAAAATATGATATGGAAATCATCTCTGAACGACTTAATTGGTCAGATAGTTTAATCTTAGCTCCTGGAAGTTTCGCTTCTTCACCTAAGTCATCGACTGTGTAAGTTCCCGGTTCGAGAATTTTAACTCTTAGTATTTCTTCTCCTAAACGAACTTCAGCTTTGGTAAGTTTTGTAATTACAATTGGCAGTCCTGGATTAATATCATTACCATTTCCTCCTTGTCGGGCAATGTTAATACCTCCTCCGGAAAATGGTAGCTGGAATCCTATAGTATTGCGTGTTGCAACGTCACCGGCAATTATTTTTATGTCATGAGCAGTGTCGTCATACATTAAACGTGTATAACTTCTATAGAAATGAGATTTATCCATAGTATG
>CAZEAT010000070.1:2362-4321 GCA_964510175.1 uncultured Holosporaceae bacterium | reverse complement strand
TGGAATACATTTTCCCTTTTTAAAAGAGTAGGATTATTTTTAACACCATTATTCAATATCCCCGAAATAACAGTAATAAGATGCAGTGGGCTAAGTGCTATACCATGGCCAAAGGCTATGGTCATTGAGCTCACATCGCTCCAATTTTTTGGAAATAACGGCTTTTGGGTTTCTGTCAATTCACAAGACACCGTGTCTAATAATCCTATCTTTTTAAAAAAAGATTTTTGAGTTTCTTTGCCTATATCCAAAGCTATTTTTGCCGAACCTATATTAGATGAATATTTTAAGATTTCCTCTACAGACATAAACCGAGCTTTACCTTTAAAATCATGAATTGTAAAACGTCCAATTTTAATAGGAAAACGTGCATCGTATTGACTGAATGGAGTAATTCTTCCAGTCTCCAAAGCCAGAGTTGTATTAAAAATTTTAGCGACAGACCCCGGCTCAATAGCTGAAGATGTAGCCATATTAAATCTCTCTTTCGATTCAGGATTTGCATTTTTATTCGGATCGAAATCAGGTAGAGATACCAAAGCTAAAATCTCTCCGGTAGCAATCTCCATAATAATTGCAGCGCCACCAACTGCACTAAATTCTTGAATTGCTTTTTGCATCTCATCATGTACGGCATATTGAATGTTCATATCAATAGATAATCGAATAGGTTCTTCAGACGAACGCAGCGCTTCATCAAATACTTTTTCAATACCCGCTATTCCAATATTATCAATATCCGTTCCACCAATTACATGAGATAATAAATTCTTATCTGGATATACTCTTCTTTCCGTTTTTAAAAAATGAAATCCGGGGATACCTTGATTTAAAACCTCCTGTTCTTGTTTCGGTGATAAATTTCGCTTTACCCATAAAAATTTTTTAGATGCCTCGAGTTTTTGAAGAAAATTCTCTTGATTGATATCTTTAAACACCGAACATATTTTATTAGCAGCTTCTTTAAAATCTAATATCTCATGAGGGCACGCATATAAAGAAACCGTAGGTAAACTTGTAGCCACAATTGTGTTATTTCTGTCTAAAATGTCTGCCCGTGATGTAATTACCGGAATTTTCCCATTCACTTCTTTTTCGGTAGCGTCAAAAACCATTACCTGAGCTAACCGGATAATTAACACAGAAAAAATAATTATAAAAAACAGCATTACCAGAAGACATCGAACCTTGGCTAACTCCACCGCACGAGAAGCAGCAGAATAAACATCATTTCCACATCCTCTGAACATTATTCATCCTCTCCGGATTGAGCTAACACTTCAGAAATAATCTTTGAAAGTCTTTTCGTATTTCTAGCTTTTTTAATAGAGTTGTCATAAAAAATTGCTGCGTCAAATTCCTTTAACTGTTTCGGCTCAACTTGTTTCATAGACAAATATTTCATTGTCAGACGTTGTATACGCTCCGGAGATGTAAGAGTCTTCCATTCTGCTTTTAAAATATGTTGATTTTTTTTCTCAATTGCTAACTCTTTTTTAGCTCGACTAATTCTGTCTTCTATCGCCATAACAGAATACTTTAGTCCAAAAAGTATAGAACTAGCCGTACAAATAAAAAATGAAAAAAATACTGTTGCTTTCTTCGATACCATAATTAATTTACGCATCCGACGTTGAGATTATACCACGAAGATAATCTATAATAAACCTTGTTTACCTAGATTCTATAGGTTCATAACAAATGAGACGAAATTAAATCTGGATACGACGTAAATCTTAAGTGGATTTATGGAATAAGGTAAAGTCTCTTGATTTTTGTTTTAAATTGAAGGTCTATACGATCTTTGATTTCAATAATCTCCCTATTTCATTTTTATCAGCGTTTCGTATAATTTATACTATATCACATTAGAGGGATACCATGGACCCAATTATCATTTAAAAGCCTAATCCGAAATGAGCAGAGTTTTTTCTCGAGAAGTCAGCGCGTATCGCGAAC
>CAZEAT010000070.1:0-2262 GCA_964510175.1 uncultured Holosporaceae bacterium | reverse complement strand
GAATTTTTCTAAATAATTAGAAAGTGTTTCATGCGGTGTTATATATAAACACCGCATTAATTTTTGCTCTAATAGTTTGTATTTTAGTTACCAACTCCAACCACATATAAGCAGAGAGGAATGCCTTAAAGGGCTACTAAATCTATTAATCCCAAAGCAATGATTACAACTCCCATAGCAAATACTGTTAGTAAAATCGCTTTATTTTCTAATAAAAGTTTACATTTCAGTTTGTTTTTAAACTGCATTTTGAAAGAAACGATAATTGGTACTATTATTGCAATAATCGATAATATAATTCCCGAGACGTTTAATATCCTTATGAAAGCATTTGGAACAACTACTGAAATAGTTGCAGGAATTATGAATATGGTACATACCGATATCAATTTCTTGACATGCCATTCGCGCTCAAATATGTCCAGTAACGCCAACCCTACACCAAAAACCGAGGTAAGAATCGCTAATCCAGAAATAATCCAAACAATTATTTGAATTAGTTGAGTAGAGGCGGCTTGACTTAATACTTGCACCAAATCTCCGACATCCTGAGCTTTACCCTCAACCATTAAGCTGAAAAATTCAGAGTTGGTGTTTGCAACTACAATTAATATTGCACAAGTCCAAGCAATGTAAACGATAGCTGGAATTACACTGCTCCATAAACATGCACTTTTCACCAGTAATTGATTATTTTTACAGAATTTAGTCATTGAATGTATCGATCCTTGAAATCCAAATGAAGTAAATATAATTGGTACAAGAGTTGTCCATTCACTGAGACATATATTATCTACTTGCTGAGGAATGATGTTAAGTGGCGTCTGCCATAACAAGACAACTACCAAACCTATAAGAGTTGTAAACATTCCAATAAATAAGATTCTATTGATTCTTACAATAACTCGTGATGCCAATAAAAATATTAGTATCAGAATAAGAGTGAATGTCACTATAGTTAGTGTATTAGGCAGATTACGGTTTAATGCAGCATCTATTATAGACGATTCGCCAGAAATATATGCTGCAAGTAATGCAAATGATAGTAATTTCAACATGAAATCGCCTAAGTTTCCTACTAATGGGCATCTAAAAAAAATTCCGACATCTTTCAATGAAGCTTCAGCATAAGAATTTAAATTCAAATCCGATCGAATTAGTGCTGTAAAGTAAGTTAATACTGAAAATACTATTATCATAAAAAACGTCCCTGTAATTCCAAACTTAGCTAGAACCATGGGCAAGGAAATCATTCCTGAACCAATGGCAGTACCTGCAAGCAAAAATGCAGCATCTCGTCTTTTTTTCGTAAGACTAGTCATAATAATCCTCCAATAGTGTTATATACGCATTATCAACAATTACGCGCATACAAAAATAAAAAAACAAATTTTAAAAAGAAAAAGAGATTAACGATTAATATCGATAATAGAGATGATAAGAAGTAGAAGAACTGGACAATAAATTACAATGGCACGATGCCCGAAGAAATGTCAATAAAAACATTCTGTACCTCCTTTCTACAAATGTTTTAAATATAATGGATATGCTGAAAATGTCAAGCAAAATTCAATTCACAAGATTAATTGCATATGGAAATAGCTCTATTCCAAATTAGGAATTTTCCATCTTTATCGGCGCCAGGTGAAAATAATTTTGTTACAAATTTACTGGTAAATGGATAGTTACATACAAGAGTTAACTCAAAAGCACTACCAGATGGCACTTCTTTTTTGTTATCCTTCTCTATACATTGAACACTCACTTCCTCCGGAATATTTTTCTTTATTATTTCAGGACTCCAATTAACTGGTTTTCCAAATTCACCAGAAACCAAAGTTTCTAAATCAACTTGTGCATTTATAGAAACATGAATATCATCTCTATTCACAAATTTAGGATGATATGCCTCTATAATAGAATTAAAATTATTCGTATTTCTAAAAGCACAGTAGTCATAGGTAAGTTCCAGAGAAATCGTATCAATGGCGCTTTGAACAATTATAATTTTTATCATTTCTAAAATAAAGAACATTAAATATATCAGTATTGGCAAACATAATGCTGTTTCGATAACAATCGAGCCTTTTTTAGAGCTACTAATAGATTTTAAAAACTTCCTAATCATAACTGACAGATTATTATGGAAAAGTTAAAGATAAATTAATAAGTTATTCTCTTTCCACGTAAACTATCATGTTTATTAAAAAACTTTTTTTATATTAGCAGTAATTGTAGCTAATTGCTGAGCGCGCTTTTGAG
>CAZEAT010000069.1:0-4405 GCA_964510175.1 uncultured Holosporaceae bacterium | reverse complement strand
CAAAAACAGACCGTTGAGCATCAATACAAGCCACGCGGACAGCATACGCTCCACCTCCGACAAACAGCCTATGCGAGCCCGGATTGTCCCTATGATGGCAAAGAAAAGCGGCGCCGGTCTTACGCCGGCGCCGCTTGCGTTGTCAAACTATCCCAGCAGTCCGCGGGACTCCTTCAGCCGCAGGATGCGAAGCACGCTCTGGTCGATGCGCGCCTCGGAGATCGTACCGTCCTCCACCGCGCCCACAAGGGCGTTGACCGCCCCGCCCAGGTCGGCGGGGCTCAGGAGCATATCCACGCCCGCCTGGACGGCCTTGACCACCACCTCGTTTTTGCCGTAGTGATCGGTGATGGCCTGCATCTCCAAGGCGTCGGTGATGATGACGCCGTCAAAGCCCATCTCCTCCCGCAGCAGCTCGGTGACGATCTTGTAGGACAGCACCGCGGGCTGGGGGTCGATATCACTTACGATGAGGTGGCCCATCATGACCATGTCCGCCCCGGCATCGATACCCGCCTGGAAGGGGATCAGGTCCTCCTGGCGCAGCTGGTCCAGGGTCTTGTTGACGTAGGCCGAGCCGTAGTGGCTGTCGCCGGTGGTGGAGCCGTGGCCGGGGAAGTGCTTGATGACGCAGGCCACGCCACCCTGGTGAAAGCCCTCCACCGCCGCCGGGATGAGCTGGGCGGCCTGCTGGTAGTCGTCGGAGTAGGCCCGGTCGCCGATGACGGTATTTTTGGGATTGGTCCACACGTCGGCCACCGGGGCCAGGTCCATGTTCATGCCGCACTCCAGCAGGTCGGTGGCCAGGGTCAGGGCGTTTTGCCGGGCCGTCTCCGGCCCCTCATCCTTATAGGTAAACATGGCCTTCAGCTGGGTGGTGCCCACGGTGCGCATGAGCCGGGCCACCCGTCCCCCCTCCTCGTCGCAGGTCAGAAGGAGCGGGATCTTGCTGTAACTCTGGGTGTTTTGGAGCATCTGGCGGACCTGCTCCTTGCTTTGCATATTGCCGGCGTCATAGAGCATGGCGCCCACGGGGTACTTCTCCAGGGCCTTCCGGGTGGCCTCCCCCGCCGCCGTCACCCGGCTCACCCCGGTGAGCTTGGAGGGCTGGGTCATCATCATCTGGCACACCTTCTCCCGCAGGGTCATCCCGGCCAGCAGGGCCTCGGCCCTGGTGGGCTCGGGAGTGGGCTCCGGGGTGGGTTCGGGGGTAGGTTCCGGGGTGGGCTCCGGCGTGGACGCCGGGACAGAGGTGGGGGTGGGCGCTACGGCGGACGCCGTCTGCTCCGGGGCCCGTCCCCCGGTCAGGGCCCCATAGCCCCACATGGCCAGGGCCGCGGCCGCCAGGGTCACAACCAGCGCCGCTACGGCGGCCGCGCCCCAGCGGGGAGACCGCCTGCGCCGCCGGGAGCGTCTTCTTCTACTCGTCTCCATCAGCTCTCATACTCGCACACGAAGCCTGTCTTGCCCTTCATGCTGTTCACCACGCTCAGCGGGTCGTTGCGCTGGTCGTTCCAGGACCAGGCGCCCTTGATCTTCCACAGCATGATGTACCACTCCGGGGTGCCGTCCTGATCCACACGGGAGGGCTCGCCCTTGCTCCAGTCGGTGTAAGCGAAGTCCTCGCCGGTGACCCAGTGGCCAAAGACGCTGCCGTAGCTGTTGTAGGAGGTATAGCCGCCCAGCCAGACGAAGTCCACCCCCTGGGCCTCCGCCATGGCGATGAGCTCATTCTCCTCCTCCCGGGAGGTCACGGTGGCCAGGTGGCCGCCCATCTCCTGGCAGCGCTGGGAGGCCTGCTCCCAGGTCAGATCCTCCTTGACAAGCTCGTAGCGGTTGGCGTGGGTCTGCTGTCCCACGGAGTGGACCGGGGTGAAGGAGACGTCGGTCTGGCCCTTATAGCCGCCGCCGGAGACGGCGACCTGGATGCTCCGGGGGGCGTACTGGTCGGCCCCGGCATCGCTTTCATACTCCACCACATACAGCTCCTGCTGCTCGGCGTAGATCTCCTCGTAGATCTCCCCCAGGTCGTAGAGGTCATCGATGCGCCAATAGCGGCCGCCGGTGCTGGCGGCGATATTGCGCAGGGTGGACTCGTAGGAGGAGACGTCGTAGCCCACACCGATGATGTACACGGGGACCTGGTTGGTGTTGGCGTAGCCGATCACGTCCTGGGCGGAGTAGTGGCTGCGGTTATCCATGCCGTCGGTGAAGGCGATGACGCACCGGGCGCCACCCTGGAGCCGGGCGTTGAGCACCCCCTTGTACACCGCGTCGTAAAAGGCGGTGAGACCGTCGGTGGACATATTGTTGATGCCGTTGACCAGCAGGCTCGCGTCATCGGTATAGTAGCACATCTGCTGGACGATGTCGTCAAAGGCCAGCACCTCCGCCCGGTCGCCCGTGGCGTAGTCCAGGCTGTTGACGAACTCGATCATCACCTGCTTCATCTTGTCCATCTGGCCGGCAATGCTGTCGCTCTTGTCGGCCACCAGGTCGATGTTCATGCCCTGCCGCTCCACCGAGCCGGCGGCGCGGACCTCCCGGGCGAGGTACTCGCCGCCCTGGACGCGCTCACGGATGATGAAGGCACGGCCGTCCAGGCCCTCCACCGTCCTGCCGTCGCCGCCCTGCACCCGGAAGTAGGCCTTGACGGTGGGGTAGTTGCTCACGTCGGTGGACACCAATCTCACCTGGGCGAGCTCAAAGTGGGGGGTCTCATAGTCGCCGCCGGCGGAAAGGGGCACGCCGTATTTCTCCAGGGTGTAGGAAAACTCCCGGTACTCCGAGGAGGCCAGGGTGTCCTCGCTCTGGTAGCTGAAGGCCACCACGCCGTCCGCCTCTTGGGCGAAGGTGACGGGCCTGTCTTCCCCTCCCTCCGTCACGCGGATGGAGTCCAGATCCACGTCGGCGGCGGCTATGCCGTCCAGGCGCACCGTCACCGTGGGAAAGTTGTCGGTGTCCACGGTGAACGCCTCTGGCCGGGCCTCCGCCACGCTCAAAAGCGAGGCGTACCGCCCGGCGTCCTCCTCGCCGCACCTCAGACCGTCCAGCACCTCCGATGCCTTCTCCAGCTCCCCCTGGCGCAGGTAGGCCTCCGCCAGGCCCAGGGCCGCGGCCGGATCCTTGGAGGAAAGCTCCATGGCCTCCTTGAACCGCCGCACGGCGGCGGTGTAGTCGCCGTCGTCCAGGCTCTTCATGCCCGCGGTCACAGCGGCCTCAAAGGCCTTGCCCCGCTGGATATGGCGGAAGGTCAAAAAGCCCAGCACCCCAGCCGCCAAGATCAGGACGGCCAGGACGGACGCCAGGACGATGGGCGCCTTGCTCTTCTTCGGCTCAGACGCCGGGGCGGGCTCCTCCACCGGGGCCGGGGTGGGAGTGGGCTCCGCCACCGGCGCGGGGGCGGGCTTCTCTACCGGCGCTACCGGCTGGCCGCAGTTGGTGCAAAACTTGTTTCCTTCCGGGATGGGTTTTCCACATTTGGTACAAAACACGGCAAAACATCTCCTTCTCTTTTCCGTTTTCCCCAACGATTATACAATAAATTTATATGCTTAACAACTATTTTTTTGAATCCACACAGAATTTTCTTGCTTGCAAATTTTTTTGCTTTGGGGTAAACTGGAAGCAGAGGAAAGACCGTCAAAACTACATCATACACAGGAGGGGACATACAGATGGCACATCGGATCATCACCGTCAGCCGCCAGTTCGGAAGCGGCGGCCGGGAGGTGGGCAAGCGCCTGGCCGAGGCCCTTGGCATCGCCTACTACGACCGGGAGATCATCACCGCCGTGGCCCAGCAAAGCGGTCTGGCCGAGGAGTACATCGCCAGCATTTCCGAGCGGGGCGTCAACGCCTACTACCCCATCACCTTTGGCCATACCTTCTCCTACTCCGCCGGTATCATCGACCCCCAGGTGGAGGTCATGAGCGAGCAAAACAAGCTTCTGAAGTCCCTGGCCCAGAAGGGCGACTGCGTCATCGTGGGCCGCTGCGCCGACGTGGTGCTGCGGGAGTACGAGCCCTTCAACCTCTTTATCTACGCCGACCAGGAAAGCAAGCTGGCACGCTGCCGCGCCCGCCAGAGCGACGACGAAAAGAAGCTCTCCGACAGCGACCTCAAGCGCCGCATGGCCAAGGTGGACAAGGACCGCTCCCGCTACCGCGCCCTGCTCACCGACTCCCGCTGGGGCGACCCGGCGGCCTATCACCTGTGCGTCAACACCACCGGCTGGGAGATGCACGCTTTGGTGGACACCCTGGCCCCCATGGTCAAGGGCTGGTTTGACCGGAAGGGAAAATAAATCGGAAAAACTCCGAAAAAACGCTTGACAATCGGCGGCGGGTCTGCTATCATATCATTTGTTCAGCGGCCCGCCGCCGAATTTGGGGGTATAGCTCA
>CAZEAT010000068.1:2895-4424 GCA_964510175.1 uncultured Holosporaceae bacterium | reverse complement strand
GTTTATCACTGAAGAATGGTTCGAATATCTTTGATTGATCTTCTTCTTTTATGCCTATTCCGTTATCGTAAATTTTTATTAGTATATCATTTGCTAGACTTTCAATATTGATTTCTATTTTAGCTTGAGATATATCATCAAATTTTTTCATAACAGCGTAAACTGCATTATCTAATATGTTTCTAATTACTTTACTGAATAGCTGGACAGATACTTTTATATGTCTAATATCTGAACTTATATTTAATTTTATTTCAGGCATATTTCCAATGTTTTTTGATTTGTAAGATGCTTTTAATAAGCTTATTGTCTGAGTAATAATTTTATTTATGTTGGCTAGATATTTTGTATCATCCATTCTGGTTTGTTCTAACATAAATTTTATGATTTGATCTATATCTCGTCCATAATTGGAAACTTTTTGGACGTTATCGTGAAACTTCTTTATTGTAAGTGTTATATCATTCCAAAATGCTTCGTCTCGTTTAGTTGATTCCGCGGATATTTTTTGTTGTAACTCATCACAAACATCAGCACTAATTTGAGCAAAATTAATTACAAAGTTAAGAGGATTTTTTAATTCTTGAGCAATTGAGCTTACAATTTCTCCGATTGTTGCCATGTGCTCTTGTTCTTTAATTTGTTTTTGACCTTCTTCGATAGTAGCGAGATAGGAAAGCTCTTTTTTTAAGGCTTCTCTTCTAGCAATACAGTTAGATAATCTTGCTTTAAGAAATGTTTGATTTAGTGGACGAACAAGATAGTCTTCTGCTCCTGCTTGAATGCATTGAGTTAATAACTCTACATCCGTTTCTTTTGATATCATAATAACGGGAATATTTTGCAGTTTTTCGTTATTTTTCAGACTAATAAGAAAATCATACGTATTTTCTTTGCCTAGAAACATGTTGAGCAGTATTACATCAATATTATTTTTGCTTAAGCAAACTAGAGCGTCTTTTGTGTTTGAGGCTTCAAATATTTCGTGACCGTACATAGCTAATCTTCGTTTTAGCAATATGCGAGTATTGTCTTGATCGTCAACTACTAAAAGTTTGGCAGGCTTACTAATGATATCTTCTTGCATTTTTTATACTCTTATTTCACTCTATTTTAGAACGTAAATAATTAAAAAAAGTTTAATAAGTAAAAAGTTGTTTTTTACTTGTTATTAATTTTTAAATGTTAAGATAAGCTATTAAGAAGAATAGGGAGCTTACAGTGCCGAAGGATAATGAAAACAATAAAAATGAGAAATTACAAGAGAAGTTAACCGAAAAAGAACAAGCTCCTACAGCAAGTACAACAAGCAAAAAGACTGAAAAAGAAGCTCTTTCGAATGCCACTGAAACTGTCTCCCAGGATATAAATGAAAATCTTAAGGGAGTTAAAGTGGAAGATTCTGTTTACGAAAATGAAGAAGAATCTGAAAATATTGATTTGTCGAAAAACGATACCGAAATTGAAAAGCAAATTACCAATTTGATAGCAACCGGGCATATGTTTAAGGCTCACGTTTTAGCGAAAAA
>CAZEAT010000068.1:0-2795 GCA_964510175.1 uncultured Holosporaceae bacterium | reverse complement strand
TGGAAGTATTCAAGGCATTGTCGAGACCTTGAAATAGCAAGAGAATTATATTTGGCTTCATTCAATAAAGAACAAAAAACTAATACAGGTATGAATGCTGCATGGTTATCATGGTTAACAGGAGAAGATGCCAAAGCTAAGGAATTAGCGGCAGCAGTATTGCGATTATTACCTCCATATGGACTGGAAGCAAGTTTTGCGGAGTTAATCGACTTAGCAGAAGCTCAGTTGCTATTGGGACGTGAGGACGATGCTTGCAAATTATACGAAGAGGCGATGAAGCAAAAGGATAAACAAAATTATATTGCAATAGTGACTGCTCGTCAGCAATTGTATTTCTTGCGTGAGGCAGGATTTAAAGTCCCTAATGTCGCATTAGACATTCTTGTTCCTCCTACTATTGTTGTATTTACAGGACATTCAATAGACCATCCGAGTTTTAAAACCTCATTGTTTCCATCTGAGTTAGAAGCGGATGTAAAGCGTATTATTATGGAAAAATTGCAGTCTATTAATGCGAAGATAGGCTATAGCTCTGCAGCTTGTGGAGCAGATTTAATTTTTATTGAAGCAATGCAAGAATTGGGAGGTGAGGTCAATATAATTTTGCCTTTTGCCATTCAAGACTTTATTGAGACCAATGTTCGACATGCCGGACCTAGATGGGAAAAAAGGTTTGAAAAAGCGCTTGCAAACGCTCATACGGTAAGTTTTGCTAGTGAAGATCGATATTTAGGTCATGATATGCTTTATCGTTTTTCTAATCATGTTATGCATGGAAGTGCTGTCATGCGTGGTAAGTTTTTAACTTCAGAACCTCATTTAATGGCGGTTTGGCATTCTCGTACGACATCATTACCGGGAGGACCTGCGGATTTTATTGATCGTTGGTCAAATATAAGTACACTGCATTTAATTGATTTAGATGAACTATATGACAGTGATAATGGTGTAGAAAAAATTGAAACAGAGTTGGTTCAGCCACAGAAAAACACCTTATCTTTTGATCCATTTGTTTCAAAATCTCCAGACAGGGTAATAAAATCTATGATGTTCTCTGATCTTCACGGATATAGTAAATTGCAGGATGAGCATATTCCATCATTTTTGGATTTTATGGAGAAGTTGAATCAAGCGATGGAAAAAATTGATTCTGATTTGGATTCTGTTAATACTTGGGGAGATGCAATTTTTGCTGTAGCCGATAGTGCTGTTAAAATTGCAGATTTTGGCTTAAGATATTGTGATATTATTGAAAATCTAGGCAAGAAGTATCCAGAATTTCCTTTTCCTATCAGAGCTAGAATTTCATTGCATTCAGGACCGGTTTTTGTTGCGCAGGATCCATTTATTAAGAAGATTAATTTTTATGGGGGCCATATAAATCGAGCAGCAAGGTTAGAACCGGTTACGGCCGTTGGACAAGTATATGCTACTCAGCAGTTTGTGGCATTGTTGCACGGAGAAACTAGCGATGAACGTAATGAACATAACCAAAAGGGATTACGTTATTATGAACGGTATTCAACGGAGTATGTAGGTGTAATTTCTTTGGCTAAAAACTTTGGCCAGCAAGAAGTTTATCACTTAAGGTGGAGAAATTAAAAGTAGTATTTAAAAGAAAGATTAGGCTATTATCTTTATCTAGATAAATGTACTCTTGAAAACTAGAATGTATTTTTGTATAAATTATGCATTGATGCGTCCTTAGCTCAGTTGGATAGAGCATCGGCCTTCTAAGCCGCAGGTCGTGGGTTCGAATCCTACAGGGCGCACCATCTTAAATTTTAGCAAAGAATCAACCTTAAATGAATCGCAAAAGTTTTAAGAATTGAAAAGTTACCCAGAAATTACCCAGGATTTTCAGTTAACTCAGAGCAGAGGGAATTAAATTAAATCATAATTCCGATTAAAAGAGTGAAAACTTTATATAAAAATATATTTTTGAGCCAAAAAAAAGGGGTAAAAACGCAAAAATACACTTTTACCCAGGAATTATTCAAAACTGGAGCCGGTTTATCCTCAAATTTCAACATCTTCTTCCACTATAACATATCTTTCTAGCCAAGAAATGATGTCATCAATTTCGTATGCCGTTCTGCTTCCAATTCTTATCGCTTTTGGGAGGTCTGGCATGCTTTTGAATAGAGGCGATTCAAAACTGTACTCAGTTAGAACTCCTCCTGTAAATGTTTCCATTTCTTTTCGAAAAATATAGTTTCTGTACATTCCATTTTTTAAACATTCAAACATTTTTATTTTCCTTTCTTTTTGCTGATCCAATTAATGACGTCTTCTGTTTTATAAAAGACTTTTTTCCCGATTTTGAATCGAGGCAATACTCCAGTTCCCAAGGAATCAAAGGTTGCCATTGAGTTAGCTTTATACATTCCTTGAGTAAATTCATCAATTCTGGTTCGAGCGACCAACGTGGATTTCCAATCATCCATAAATCTTTTTAGATTAACCATTTTTTTCTCCCTTAAATAATATCAACAACAAAAAAACAAAGTAATAAAAAGACTCTTGGAGGAGGTCTAAACTCACTCGTCGGTTGTAAAAATAGAAAAGCGTTAGTAAGATACTTATATATTTTACGAAAAATTAATAAAATTAACGCAGTGTTGAATAAAAAATCGAGATTAATTAAATATGTATGTTTTTTAAAAAATCCTTAAAAAACAATGCTGGCAATTTGTCATGCCAAACAGAAAAGTGGTAAGAGTGGTAAGGATTTTGCCTAATAAACCTCTTGCGGAAGTAAGGAGTTAGGCTAGGAGATAGGGAGACCTGCA
>CAZEAT010000067.1:0-4560 GCA_964510175.1 uncultured Holosporaceae bacterium | reverse complement strand
TCTCTCGAAGATTGGGCCTTTATTAACGGTGACGGTAAGGATAAACCACATGGATTTTTGAAATATTCTTCCGAAAATAATAAAAAACGTCCTAGCAAAACTTTCGAACATTTCTGCACAGGTGCAAATGGCGCATTCTTAGACAATGACCAGGCATTGGATGTTTTAATAGATATTGTCTGCTCAATTAAACCTATCTATGTCAAAAACGCTAAATGGATTATGTCACGCTCCGCCCTTGCTCAAGTCCGAAAAATAAAAAATAAAGACGGGATGCCTATATGGATGCCTTCTATAGCTGAAGGAGCTCCTGCTACATTGCTTGGATATCCGGTTATCATCGATGATAATATGCCTGAATTGGTTCCAAATACCGAGTCCGTTTCCATAGCTTTTGGGGATTTCTCCTCTGCTTATCAAATTGTTGACCGTCAAGAACTCTCAGTTTTGCGCGACCCTTATACGTCTAAACCTTTCGTCGAATTTTACGTATCAAAACGTACAGGAGGAGATGTCATCGACTTCGAAGCTATTAAATTGCTTAAATTCAGCGCTAAATAGGAGAAGCTAAAATGAATTTAGAATTAATCGCACAACCAAATTCGGAAATTATTACCCTTCAGGAAGTAAAAGATTACCTGAATATTGACCACGATTTTGAAGATAATCTCCTGGAATTGTTAATTAAATCTACTAGAGAAGCTATCGAAACTATTGTTCAAAAATCAATTATTAAACAAACTTAGAAGTATACTCTGTTACGACAGGAATTTACTAACCTAAATTCAGACGGTAGACCTTGCATCTTTGGAAATATGGTTAAAATTCCAATGCCTAGGCCTCCTGTTTTGGACATTGTCAAAGTCGTAGTAGATGATAAAATCGTCGATAATAGGAAAATACGTCTCGAAAAGATTAATAATACCTTCTTTCTCTATATTAATAATATTCGTAACTTCGAAAATGCTAAAAAAATAGAAATTATCTATGATGCAGGAATAGCTCTTTTCCCAACTAGCGTTCCTTACCAAATTAAATTGGCAAACTTAATGCTCGTCGCTAACGCTTACCAGGATAAGTACCATTCAACTTATCAAATGCCTTGCGGTATCCGAGAGTTATTAAGTCCATTTCTAAATCTTAGGATTTTTTAAAATGTTACAAAAATTGTTTAATACTAAAATAAGAATAGAAAGATTTGAAAAAACTCTGTCCTCGCAAAATGAATGGATTTCAAAATATGTGTTTTGGAAAGATTTGTGGGCAACAATTCAATTGAAGGATGTAAAAATTACTAAATCACTTTATCTTTTTGCTGTAAAATGGAAAGGCGATTTTCCCAAAAAATTCAGAGTAATCCTGAATGATAAAATTTTAGAGTCTACCCAAACAATAGCTTATGATTTTAAAAATAATTTGATAGTTTTTCATGCCTCTATGAAATAATAATTACGTTGTTACTAGTAGTTAGTGTTGTAGTTTTTTAAACTATTCGTCTTTAATTAAAAATTTCAAAAATATATAAAAAGGAGAATACTATGATTGTACCTTGGGATTTTGGTCTCATTAATTCATTGAAAAATTTGTTGAATATTTCAATATTTCCTTCTGAACCCCCTGAAGAAAATAGAAAAAAACCTTATATCATCTTGGAGTTGAAAAATATAATCCAAAATGTAAACCTTCAAACGAAAATCGATTTTAAATTGACAGTAGTAAATGGTGAAGACAATTCTGTCGATTGTTATTCCTTAATAAAAACATTTAAAAAGATAACAGCAGAAAAATTGAGCCTCCATCAAGGAAATTTTAAAATCGGAAACGCCCAAATAAAATTACAAAAATTTGAAACGAAAAAAAATAACCTTATATTAGAATTAACCGCATTGCTGCAATTGAAAGCAATATACGAAGATACGGAGGAGATATTAGATGACTGAGGATAATCAAGATAATTTAGTGGATTATTTGGAGTATCTCTCCCGAATTATGCCTACTACAATGCCTGAATGGATGAATTAATATGACCGCAGAAACTAATTTAATTCTCGATATCACAGGATTCCCTCCGGAAAGTGCGAGAAATTGTACTCAAGAACTTTATCCTGTATCAAATGGAGAATTTAGACGCTCTGTTAACGGAGAATTGATGTTCCTCGAAACTACTCAAAGAAAAAAATATCATAGCATCATCTCTTGTAACGACGTTAATACTCCAATTATTGATAAACTTTGGATAGGTTCTCAGTTGAATGTCGGGTGTATACAAAACCTTTGGCAGTCCATTCCTCCCCAAATGACTCAAATTACCTTAATACGTCCCGCTGTAGCCGGTTCCGTTAGCGCCGTAAATAATTTCGGAGAACCTATCCCCTTTAAACAAATGGATAACGAAATTCAATTGTATCAGCCCTATGAAGAAAAAATTTTCGTATCATTTCGGCCTTGGCTTAATATGCAGGTCATAAATTTCTCCATGACTACTACTGAGTGGGATATGGAAGGTGGTTGGAAATTGGAATTAGAAGAAATATAATTTTTAAAAATATTTTCTCTCTTTATTTCCTAATGTTTTGCTAGTTTTTTCTTCTTTTTATTTTCACTGTATCCTAGGAAAAGAGTGCTAGGAATTAATATCAACGCTCCTATGTAAACATTCAATCCTGGAATCTCAAGAAAGAAAACAAAAGCAAAAAATGCGCTGATAAGTAATTCTAAATATCTGTATGGAGCCACCGCTGATACATCTACCAGCCGGAACGCTTTAAAAATGAAATATTGAATTAAATTTCCTCCAGCTCCAAGTAAAAATAACATGGAAAGCTCAAAAGTTGTTGGAGCTTTCCATACTTTTAATGCTGGTATCAGCGTAACTAAACTCGTTACCAGAGCAAAATAAAATAACATAGTCAGTTGGTTTTCTTGGGCTACTACCATTTTTTTAATGATAATATCTTGAAAAGCAAATAATAAAGCGGCGCCTATCGGTATCAAATATAAAATATTGAAACGAAATTCATTGTTCGAGGTATATGTGGTAATTATGCTTAATCCAATAAATCCTATTAGAGTTGCTATCCACCGAAATATACTCACGTTTTCTCCAAGTAAAAATTTCGAAAATATCAGCGAAAATAACGGAATGGTCCATAAAATAATTACTACCTCAGCTAGTGGTAGCGAAATAACAGAATCTATATATAGAAAAAAACTTAGCGCTCCTAAAATTCCTCTGATTACATTCCAACTTAGCTGTGTCGTTTTAAAAATTTTTTTCCCATTTATAAACATAAAAGGAAGTAATGTGATTAGGCCAAAAAAGAAACGAAAAAAAGTTACTTCAATGGAATCTAAGCGCTGCCCCATGAATTTCGAAATGATGTCATTGGCGCAACTTACAACCATTTGTAATAAGAAAAAACCAATTCCTAACCAGTACTTGTTCGATACCATAACTTCTCTATAAATATCAATTAATTTTACAATATCTCAAAATAAAAGGAAATATCATGCTTAATGTCTTGTTTAATTGGTGCTTATCACCAGATGATGATTTCGATATTTCGAATTGCGAATCCATAGTTCGCTTAGAAATTACCCAAAAAGAAGGCTGCTTCGCATCAGCTAAAGTTCTGCTGCAAAGTAAATCAACTTCTAAACCTTATGCCAAAATTGTCTTGGAAAAAAAGGGAGAAATAACTCCTCTCTTTTTCGGAAAAGTTATTTCATTTCCCCTAACTAATCAAAATGTCCTTGCGCAAATAGAACTTCTCGCAGAACCTCAAGATTATCAACAACAATTGGAAAACTTCTGCAGTAACTGCATTAATAAAAATCCTGATTTGTCTGTTTCACAAACTTCCGAAATTCTTAGAGATGATTTATTTTTCTCTTCGTCGGATAAAAATAATCCTACTACTTTTCTCGAAGGTAATAATTTCCTTTTTTATTGGAATATGAAAACTGGAAAATTATCACTGTCATCCATAAAACATGGAGAAAAAACTTTTTCCGTTTTTAAAAAAAATATTATTCAAAACTCTTTGAAAGTAAGATTGGCTCGAGAACCTTATGGGAAAATAAACGTAAACCTTTCTGCCGATTGGATTCAATCAGTGCACGGATTTGTTGATTTAATTCCTGCTATATCTTCTATGTTTAATTATAATCGCATAAATTCATTTACAGATATCAGCGCCGGATTTAAAAATTTTATAAAAGATGGATATTCTGTCATCTATAAAAAAATAAATAAAGTAAACCCTAATACACTCGGAATATTAACTGATTTCCCCCTTACTTCTTCTGATGTAAAAATTGGCTCTAAAAACATCCGCTTTCGTCGATTTTACTTCGATGGGAATTTTATCGTTGATTGGGAATATCAACAAAAAAGAAAAGAATCCATATCTTTCTCGCTCATTGATAAAAAATATTCTCGAACAAAGGATATTAATATCAATCTCAACGCAATCCAATCAAGTAAAGATTCTCCTCAGTGGAGACCATATCGAAATTATTTTCCTGAAGATAAAGTAATTTATAAAGGCTGTACTTTCG
>CAZEAT010000066.1:0-4565 GCA_964510175.1 uncultured Holosporaceae bacterium | reverse complement strand
TAGTTGATTATCCAGATACTTAATATGGATATAATTAAAGCGATAGTTTTTTGTATGATTGTCAATTTATGCTTCAAACCAAAGAAAAAGAATATCACTATTCCAATTGAGGTATAAAGAGCTAACCAAGTATGTGGTGGCGTTGAGTATGTAACATGCAACGTAATAAAACTAATGACAGTAACTCCAAAGATGTATTTGATTAGTTCATTATCTTCTAATTTTTTAGATAATATATTAAATAGAGATAATTCTATTGTTGAAAATGCTACTGCGCCTAAAACGTCAAACCAATCATGGTAATGGCATTGTATAAGTGAAAAACCTATAATACTTAATAATATTGCAATTAATATTTTAATTTTTGGATTTTTTATTTTATAAAGAAAATATCCATAGAAAATAGTAGCGGCATGCATATGTCCACTTGGAAAGGCATATCCTTCTCCTAAGTGAGGAAATAACGGAACTTTAAAAAAGTCCTTTAGCAAAGTATTAAATATCATAACAAAACAAACTAATGCTGCTGGAATTAAATACATTTTGTGTTTATGGAAAATAGCTCCACAGATGCTAATGAAAGCAATGGAATAAACGTTTCCTATTTTTAGAAAGATTCTTAGTATTGGTGTTAAATCCATAATGTATGCCTATAGTAATGGCATAATTCGACTAAAGGAATTTACAAGGCGTGTTAGTAAATTCAATCTATTCTGTTTTACTACTGGGTCACCAGTATTTACCAATACTTTTTCAAAGAAAATAGAGATAGCTTTTTCTACAGGCTTAGAAGCATCCAGTTCTTTTTTGAGCTTTTCTCGAGAATCTAATTCTGTTTTTTCAATCTGACTTAGATTATTTTCAAACTCTAAAACAACATTGTACAAAATTGTTTCTGCACTTTCCGATAGGAAATATTTGCTCACTTCTGTATCTTTATTTTCATTTATAATATTTTTAGCTCTTTTATAGCTTTCCAGTAATCTTTTTCCTTCTTCGGTTTTAATGAATTCGTTTAGAACTTCTGCTTTTTGGAAAATTAACAAAATATCATCAGAATGATTAAGTAATGCGATAACGATTTCGTGGTCTATATTACTATCCTTTAATAACACTTTTAATCTGTCTTTAAGGAAGTCCATAACTTTTTGATTAGTGTTTGGATTTAAATCATTTCCAGGCAATTGAGAAAATGCTTGTTTTATTAGTTCTTGTATGTCGATACTAATATTGTATTTTTTGATGAGTTTTAAAATACTGATGGCAGCACGACGAAGAGCAAATGGATCTTTAGAACCGGTAGGCTCTTTCCCTATAGCAAAGAAGCTGGTAATTAGTTCTACTTTGTCTATCAAGGAGAATATGGCGCTGAATGCAGATGAGATATCATCTCCTTGATTATATTGTTCTCTTAAGGCTTCACAAACAAGAGGATTTTCTCCTTGAATCCTTGCATAATGAGCTCCCATAATTCCTTGTAATTCAGTAAACTCATATACCATGTTTGTGGAAAGGTCGCATTTTGCTAAGTTTGCAGCTCGTACCAGAAGATTTTCCATTTCGGAAGTGATAAATGAATTTCTTGCTTTTAGTTGATTAAAGCTTAGATGACAAAGAGAAGTGATTCTTTGAATGCGGTCATAAACACTTCCTAACTTTTCATTGAACTCTATTTTCTTTAGAGATTCCAAATGAGTTTCCAAAGGCTTTTGTAAATCTGTTTCGAAAAAGAACAGCGCATCTGATAAACGTGTATTTAGAACTCTTTCGTTACCTTCAATAGTAGTGCGTCCATCATCAATTGTTTTATTGTTAGCGACAAAAACAAAATACGGAGCTAGTTTGTTATCTTTATAAACAGGGAAATATCTTTGATGAATTTTCATAGGAGTAATAATGACTTCATCTGGTAGTTTCATGAAATTATTAGGAACTTTTCCTAATAAAACTATAGGATATTCTACCAATCCAACAACTTCTTCTATTAAATCCTCTGAAATAGATACGGAAAAGTTATATTTGCTTTCGAGTGATTTAATTTGACTTAATATAATATCACGACGTTTTTGGCTATCTACAATTACAAATGCATCATTCATCTTTTGCATATAATCTTGTAGATTTTTTACTACTATAGTTGATGGTGATAAAAACCTATGTCCTATAGTAGAATTACCTGATTTTAAACCTATTTCATCAAAAGAGATATCAAGAGGTTTTTCATTAAAAACAGCTAGTATATTGCGTAGAGGTCTGACAAAATATAAAGAATGATCTCCCCAGCGCATAGATTTTTTCCATGAAATACTTGTAATGGATTTTTTTATAATATCTCCCAGTAGTGAAGTAACTTGCTGCGAAGGATGATTGATATTTGAAAAGATAAAAGTTTTTTTATCAATAGTTTTTTCAATGCAGTTTTCTTTGGTTATATGATTTGCTTTGAGAAATTTTTCTATAACTTCTTGAGGTGCAGTTATCTGAGGACCTTTTTTTTCTTCTTGATAAGATAGGGTAGTAGGTTCCAAATCTGCAGAAAATACCATTCGTCTTGGAGAAATAAAAGCCTGAACATTATTATAAACGATTTTTAATCTTTGAAATTCATTGATAATTATATTTTGCCATTCTGAAATTGCTTCAGCTTGAAGTCTCGAAGGAATTTCTTCTACTAATAGTTCTAATAAAAAGTTATTCATGATTTTTTACCTGTATTTCACAACATGCTTTTGCTAAAGCTCTAACTCTGGCAATTCTTTCTACTCTTTCTGCAACACTTAAAGCCCCTCTGGCATCCATCAGATTGAAAAGATGACTAGCTTTCATACATTGGTCATAGGCTGGAAGAGCTAATCCAGCTCCAATTAATGTATTGCATTCATTTTCTGCATCTGCGAAATGTTGCTTTAATTTTTCTACACTTGCGTATTCAAAAGAATATTTGGAAAATTCAACTTCTTGTTGCTTACATACATCTCCGTATGAAATTTTTTCAATTCCTTCTTTCCCATTCCAATTTAAATCATAAACATTGTCTACAGATTGAAGGAACATCGCCAATCTTTCTAGACCATAAGTAAGCTCCACAAGGATTGGATTGCAAGCAATACCTCCTACCTGTTGAAAATAGGTAAACTGAGTAACTTCCATGCCATCGCACCAAACTTCCCAACCTAGTCCTGCTGCTCCGAGAGTAGGACTTTCCCAATCATCTTCTACAAAACGAATGTCATGAAGCTTGTAGTCAATACCAACAACTTCTAAGCTTTTTAAATAAATATCTTGTATATTTTTTGGTGAAGGCTTAATTACCACTTGAAATTGGTGATGTTTTTGGACACGATTTGGATTTTCTCCGTAGCGGCCGTCTGCTGGTCTTCTTGATGGCTGTACATATGCTGCTTGCCAGCTATCAGATCCTAAAGCTCTTAAAAATGTGTGAGGACTAAACGTTCCGGCTCCAACTTCCATGTCATATGGTTGTAAAATCGCACAGCCATAATCTCCCCAGTATTTTTGTAATGCAAAAATTATATCCTGAAAACTTTTCATAAAAATCACCAAAATTTACAGCTTAATCTATCACAATAATAGAAAAAGCAACATACTTATTATGAAAATTTAATCAGCTATTGAAGTTTAACTTAATTATAATTTAATTGAGCTTTTTTCGAGCCATTTTTTCTCAATGTTTCAATTAAAGAGTAACTTCTTGACGCTGTTGGAGATTCAATCTGAAAGGTTTTCTGTGATAAAACTTTGTTATTTACAAGCATACTGATGGTAATTGAATAAGATTCCAAATTTTTACAAGAAAGGTCTCTAACTTTAACATTAATGCCTTCACTGCTACTATCTACTCTGTGACCTTGCCCTACGATACTAAATAAATCTGTAATGTCTTTAATTGAACCATCTTCTATTGTTTCAATTTTTACATCTATCTCGGCTTTGTAGGGGAGTGTACTAGAAACTTTAAAGTTTGTCCTAGATGGATCTTCACTATTGTCTAATTTTATAATTTCTGCATTTACGGATAATACTAAAAACATGAGAGCAATAGCATATCGTAACATTTTATCTACCTTTCATTAACTATATATATTTAATATAATACTCTATTTTAAAAAAAACAATCTAAGTCAATATTTTTTACTAATTTGGTTTTTTATGAGTTAAAATGGCCATAATTTTGGAAAGTTTTTTTTTCAAGTCTTTTCTTTCCACAACAATATCTACCATGCCATGATTTAACAGGTATTCTGATTTCTGAAAGCCTTCAGGCAACTTTTCATGTATAGTTCCTTCTATGACTCGAGGGCCGCTAAATGCAATTAATGCTCCGGGTTCAGCGATATGAATATCTCCTAACATGGCAAAAGATGCGGATACGCCTCCGGTAGTTGGGTTTGTTAATAGAACAATATATGGCAATGCGGCTTCTTTGATTTTATTAGTTGCTACTATTGTACGAGGCATTTGCATTAAGGAAAAAATGCCTTCTTGCATGCGAGCTCCACCTGAACATGGAACAACTAAAAATGTGCAAGCTTTTTTTAACGCAT
>CAZEAT010000065.1:0-4588 GCA_964510175.1 uncultured Holosporaceae bacterium | reverse complement strand
TAGCTTCTTTAAGGGGATAGGAAATTAAATTTGCTATATTCATGGAAGTTAATCTATCTTTTGTACAAGTAGTTAATTCTGCGGGCAGAGAGTCTTTATCTATAATATTTTTTTCTGAAGCATTGATTAATGAACTTTCTACAACACTTTTTAACTGCTGAACATTGCCAGGCCAATCATATGATTCCAAGATAGCGAGACTGCTTTCGGAGAAAGTTTTAGATTTTAAATTAAAAAAGAGTTCTGAATGGTCGAGATAGTAATTTATCAAAGGAATTATATCCTCTCTTCTATCTTTAAGAGCAGGAATTTTTATTTGTGAAATATTTAAGCGATAATATAAGCTTTCATTGAATCCGGGAGGAACACCATCTAGCAAAGAGTTAGTACTAGCTATAATGCGGATATCTAGGAATCCAGACTTACGAGAACCAAATGTTAACTGATTTTCCTGAAAAAATTGCAATAATTTTTGTTGTATTTTTGGAGAAAGATTGTCAACATTTTCGAGAAACAAAGTTCCGAAGTTAGCATTTTCCAATTTCCCATATAACTTTTCAGTGCCAAACAGCTCTTTTTCGACGGTATTATCATCTGCACAACAATTAAAACTAACAAAAGGATAATCATTTCTCAAAGAATGTTTATGGATATAATAGGCAATACTATTTACGTTTACCCCTGTACAAGATTGTATTAATACACGGCTATTAGTGGATGCAAATTTTTCTATATTTGGAATGAGAGATTGAGCAAATGTAGATTTCCCTATACTTAAAATGGATGTATCAATTTTATTGGTTTTTAATTTTGTATTTTCTCTTTGTAGATTATGTAATTCAATTGCACGTTGGGTGGTTATCAATAATCTATCTATAACGAAAGGCTTTTCAATAAAGTCGAAAGCTCCTTTTTGAATAGCTTTGACAGCAATATCAATTGTTCCATGGCCAGAGACGATTACTACAGGAATGGTAGGTTGTTGTTTTTTTATTTTTCCCAATATTTTTAACCCAGCGGACTCGTCATCTCCAATCCATAAATCCAAAAAAATCAAATCAAATTCTTTGTTCTTGAGTTCTGAAAAGGCATCTATTTCCGTTCCGGCTTCGGAGGCTTCGTAACCTTCATCAGAGAGAACATCTACTATTAGTGAACGAACTTCGCTGTCATCATCTATGATTAAAATACGATTATTTTTCATGTTCAATTACCTATAAATGCTGGGATTATTAAGGTTATACGAGCTCCGCCGTATTTGTTATCTCCGAAAGAAATTGTTCCTCGATGGTCTTGAATAATTTTTTTTACTATTGCCAAGCCCAGGCCTGTACCTTTTGGAAGCAGTGAAAAATACGGAGTAGCTAAAGATTCAAGTTTATCTTTTGGCAAGCCAGGGCCGTTATCGTCGACATATAAAATAATATCATCATGTAATACATTTAAAGACAGCCATATATGTTTATCTTTTTTCTCTATGGTAGAGAGGGCATTAATTCCATTTTTAATCAGATTCACAATACACTGATGGATTAATCTATCATCACCATTTATGTCGTAATTTTTATTATCCTGTTTAGAGAAATTAATTGTTACATCATTTGTTGTATCTTGCATTAAAAAAACAGCTTGGGAACAAATTTCCTCAAGATTGCATCTTTTCATTTTTGGTTCTGGAAGCCGTGCAAAGAAGTTAAATTCATCGATAAGTCTTTTTATGTCTCCAACTTGTTTTATGATAACATCTATTAATTTTGAAAAAGTTTCGTTATCTTCGATAATTTGGTTAAGATATTTCCTTTTTAACCTTTCTGCGGATAGTTGGATAGGAGTGAGAGGATTTTTAACTTCATGAGCGACTCTACGAGCGACTTCTGACCAAGCAGCTTTTCTTTGAGCTAGTACAGTTTGAGTTAAGTCATCGAAAGTTACAACGTAGCGGTTGGTGTCGCTGGAAAAAATTTTTACTATTTTTACAGAAAAGAGCAAAATTTCATTAGCTCGACGATATTGAAATTCTTTAGTAAATAGGACGTTATCCTGGTCTATTACGGATATTAATTCTTTTATTTCTGCAAAAACATTATAGATATTTTCTCCGAAATTGATAGATTTTCCAAGTAATTCTTCGGCTCGTTTATTCCATATGTAAATATATGTTCCGCCATCAAGGCCTATAATACCTGAAGAAACTCCAGACAAAACGCTGTTGGTAAATTTTATTTTTTCGTCTAATTTTTCATTAATTTCAGTTAGATCTTTTTGTTGTTTTTGTAACTGGTCAATCATGCGATTAAAAGTGCTGGAAAGTATGGCCAATTCACCAAAGGCGTCGACTTTTTCGACGCGAGAATACCAATCGCCTTTAATGATATTTTCTGAGACGTTTATGAGTTCACTAATTGGATGAACAATTTTCCAAGAGAAAGAAACGGCGATAATTATGGAGAGAATGAGCAACAGTAAGCCTGCGACGAAAAACATCAAGATAAAAGCGATTTCTAATGAACTACGGTCCTTCATTAAGTTATGATATTCGTTATAAGCTTTTTTAGTTTTATCTACATTATTTAAGACATCTGGATTAACTTTTTTTTCGACAATTAGATAGAAAAATTTATCTTTCAAATCAGATGTAAGAGCTTTAAAGCAAGTGGCGGCTAGAATTACAGGACTATTATTATTTTTTATATTGAGAATGAGCCCGTTTTTATTTTTGAACACTTGTTCTTGAAGCGCTCGAAATTCAGCGTTTGTGATATTGAGAAAGTGTAAATCCACACTGTATTTGCTATGAGCGATTATGTTGGAAGAATGAACAATAATTGCAGAATCGATACCTTTTAAATTACACAAATCATCGAGAGAAGAATTAAGATTTTTTTCGGCAAGAAGCAAAGAATCTTCAGTATCAGCGCAATGTTCTATATTATTTTCCATAACTCTGGAAATTGCGATACAATCAGTGAGAGTAGCTTTTTTATGTTCGTTTAGGTAAGCTTCAGCGACTTTTAATGAATCTTGAAGAACAACCTGATTTCTTTCATTAAACCAGGATTCTAGACCGTTGTGAAAAAATACAGATGAGAAAACGCACATTAAGACAGGCGGGAAGATAGCTACTCCTGAGAAAACGCCTATAAGTTTCAAGGTTAAGCGAGAGCCTTTTTTGTGTCTGCTGTTCCAAAACTCTATAATTTTATTACTTACCAATCCACAAAGGATGAGAATAAGAACCAAATCTACATAAAGTATAGAGACAACTTGTCTGGAATTGGTTCCAACGAGATCTATATCTGAGAAGAGCCAATAAGTACAGAGGCATGAAAGTAAAGCCAAAGAGAAAAAGACATATATTAATATATTTTGAGCATATAATTTTTTTATAAATTTATAGGCTCGGTCTAACATTATTGATCCTCGTTAAAGATATTGAGTTCTGTTAATTTTTTATGAAGGGTATTACGATTAATACCAAGAATTTTTGCTGCTTTCATTTGATTTTGATTAGTATAAATAAGAGTTGTTTTTAGTAAGCTTTTTTCGATTTCTTTGATAACTCGACCATAGAGTCCAGAAGGCACAGCTGCACCATTATGCATTTGGAAATATTTTTCCAATTTTTTTTCAATCATTCTTGAAAGACTATAATCTAAAACTTCGGAATCTTTATTTTCCGACATTATATTTACCTCTACTTGTTCAATTATAATAAACGGATTTATACAGTTATAAAAGCCTAAATTATTTTTAATTAGTTAAGTTTATTTATGAAAGAAATCATTTTACAATGGAACAGCATTTGTTTTAGAAAAGATGAAAGTATCAGTAATACCAATTAGGCCATTTAATCATAGTTTTCAATATCGATGTGAAGAAAGAATCTCGGAAGGGACTGTAGTGAAGATATCCTTTGGGAAGAATCATTTTACGGAAGGAATAGTAGTAAATGAAGATTCCGAAACGGACAAAGAGCTAAAGGAAATTATTAAAATATATCCTTACAACATAGGTAATATTTACTTAAAATTTTTAAATTGGGTTTCATCTTACACGCTGATTCCGAGAGGAATGGTTTTAAAAATGATTCTGGCGGAAAAAACTGTATTTAATTTGAAGAAAGAGCAAAAACTTTCTGATTTCACTACAATGGATAAAGCTGAACCAATACTATTAAATGAAGAGCAGAGCAAAGCATTAGAAAGTATAAATAAAAATGGTTTAAGACCCTTTTTATTAGAAGGAGTAACGGGGTCTGGGAAAACGGAAGTTTACTTACAAAAGGCAAAGGAAATATTTGATAGTGGAAAGCAGATATTGATTTTATTTCCTGAGATTGCTTTAACTCAGCAAATTTGTGAAAGGATAAAGAAATATTTTGGGATAGCTCCTCTGATATGGAATTCTACAATTACTCCGAAGAATCGACGATTGACTTGGTTAAAGGCCAATTTAGGAGAAAAATGTATTATTATAGGTGCGAGGTCAGCGCTTTTTATACCATTTAAAAATTTAGGATTAATAATTGTGGACGAGGAGCACGATTCTTCTTATAAGCAGGAGGAGGGGGGATTTTATAATGCTCGAG
>CAZEAT010000064.1:0-4628 GCA_964510175.1 uncultured Holosporaceae bacterium | reverse complement strand
CGATGAAAGGAATAAATTTTTTATAAAATCTCCAGAAGGATGGGGATATAGAACTTTTAATGGAGAAAATGGCCTAATAGGAGTTCTGTGGCCAAGGGGGACTAGTTTTAGCGCAACAGATACTGCTGTATTTGTTTTCATCCAAGACTCAGATATTGATTTATCGCGCGTAGTACCAGAAAATGCCTATATATTTTCAGAAAAGTGTCCTCAATCATCCTTTAAATTTTCTAAAAATCACGACGACAGCGATAAAACTCTCTCGATAGGTGAAAAATATTTTTCAGGACGTTGTGGTCGAACAAGAATTTTCTTTGAAGAAAAAATTCAAAATTATAAATTAGTGATAGCTCTAGTTTCTTCTCATTATATATCAGCTAAGCTATTTCGAGATGTAAAATATACTGTTAACGCCTATAGAGTAGAAATAGAAAAAGCGTTGAAATTAAAATCACAAGAAAATGATAATTCCAATTTATCGGAGTGATTTTATAAGATTTCTCAGTCTTTTCTTCGGATTTTTAGATGGTTTTGATATTACTATATTTTTTTTAGGAGATTCAAAACCAAAGGCAGCCATCATAAATTGATGCCATGTTAATGCTGGTAAAAGTCCACCAGTCATATTGCTTTTCATAGGGCTATTGTCATCATTTCCTATCCATACTCCTGTAACCAATGGATAAGAAAACCCAATAAAGCTTGCGTCTCTGCTATCGTTACTTGTTCCGGTTTTTCCATAACAAGGAGCTGGAATTTTGGCTTTTTTACCGGTTCCATTTTCAACAATTTCTCTCAGAAGAATTTTCATTTTGTCGCAAACATTTTTCGAAATAACTTGAGGTTGTTTTTGTCTGTAAGCTTGATATAGAATTTTCCCTTTTTGATTTTTTACGCTAATAATTCCGAAAGGAACCATTTTAACGCCATCTATCATTGTTGCTCCATAGGCTGCTGTCATTTCCAAAAGATTTGTTCCGCTTCCCCCCAATGCAGTGGAAAAATTTTCTCCTAGTTCAGTGGTAATTCCCAAATTATGAGCTTTTTTTATGATATCAGACATTCCAACTTTTTGAGCAAGACGTATGCTGCAAGTATTAACTGATTTAGCAAACGCCTGCAGAATTGTTATCTGTCCAACGCTTTGATATTTATAATTTTTGGGCGACCAATTTCCTATTGTCAAAGGCATATCGCTAATCATATCATATATGTCTATTTCATGTTCTAAAGCACTAAGATAAACAAAGTATTTAAAAGCAGAACCAAAAGAACGTGTTGCTAAAGCTCTATTAAACTGACTTTCACTATAGGTATGTCCTCCAACCATGGCTCGGACAGCTCCTGTCTTATCTAGAGCTACTAGCGCCATTTGACTAGCTCCATTTTTAAATCCTTCAGTATTTAGCATATTTCTTATAATGTAAATTGCATTTTTCTGAAGTTTGGAATCCAAAGTAGTACGAATGATTAAGTCTTCATCTTCAATTTTCACAATTTCATCCAAATGCTCCATCAACCAATCAGTAAAATACCGATTCTCATCCATCGGTGCAGATATCGAAGATTTTTTTTCTATCTCCTGCAATGCTTCTTGTTCTTCATATTCAGAAATAAATTTTGCCTCTTTCATGCATGATAACACCACAGCCGCTCTTTTATTTGACTGGTCTTTATTATAAAAAGGAGAATATTTGGCAGGAGATTTTAATATCCCAGCTAATTTTGCTGCTTCAAGAAGTGTAAGTTTGTAAGCTCTTTTTCCAAAGAAACGATAGGCTGCAGCATCAATACCATAAGCTCCAGAGCCAAAGTATACTCTGTTTAAATAAATGGACAAAATTTGCTTTTTGGAAAACTTTTTTTCAAGCCATAGAGCCAACACAAGCTCTTGAACTTTTCGCTTAATGGAACGACTGTGTGAAAGAAATAAATTCTTAGCTAATTGCTGAGTAAGAGTTGAACCTCCTTGAACAACACTTCCAGAAATTAGATTTATAAAAATTGCACGAAAAACACCAAGTAAATCTACTCCATGATGTTGATAGAAACGGTGGTCTTCTACTGCTATTATAGCATTACTCACATATGGAGGTAATTTGTCTACAGTTACGACTTCTTTAAACAAATCTCCATAAGTAGCAATGTTTATGCCATCATATGATTCGAATATTACACTGGCTCGACGTCCTTTGGATTCCAAATGGTTCAAATCTGGCATATCGTGAATCAAAAAAATAAAAACAAAAATAGATGTAACGAAAATAAATATACTCGTAGAAATCAGAAAAGGTATTGTTTTTTTCTGATAACGAGAGTTTTTCTTTTTGGTCATTAGGCATCCAAATTGATTACATTCAAAGCATTTTCTTGAATAAAATCACGACGAGGCTCTACAACTTCTCCCATTAAAGTAGAAAAGACTTCATCTAGATTCTCTAAATGAGACATTTTTACCTGCATTAATACTCGAGCATTTGGGTCAATGGTTGTTTCCCATAATTGTTCAGCATTCATTTCTCCTAGTCCTTTATATCGACTAATGGTAATACCTTTGCGGGCTTGACTCATAAAGATCTCTAAAAATTGTAATGGAGAAGATATAATCGCTGTATAGTCCTTCATTCTCAATTCAGCAGGTCCTAATGTAAATGGAACAAACAAATCTAAATCTTTTTCCATGGCTTCAATTTCAGGGGAAATCAATAGGGTTTGTAATATTTCAAAAGACTCATTCACATCTCGATATTCTTTATTAAATACATATTTGTCAGTGTCTTCTTCAATTTTCCAATTGCCTCGAGTTATTTTCTCCAGATATTTACAAACATCATCTAAAGATAAATCTGATTTTCTTCCTAATCCAAGTAAAACAAGAGCTTCCATCAGCTGAACATTGTTTACCTTGTTATTAATATGAGCAATGGCCTTTTTAAGCATTTCGGATTTTTCTATAAAGTGTCTGATATCATTGGCTGCAATGACTTCTCCAGTAGCTAATTTTAATGATGTTATAGGTACAGCTGAATCAAGCAAATAATCCTCTAATGCTTTCTCATCCCTAATAAAGACCTGAGAATTGCCTTTCTTTATGCGATATAATGGAGGCCTTGCAACATATAAATATCCTTTTTCAATAATAGGACGCATTTGTCTGAAAAAGAAAGTCAACAGCAAAGTACGAATATGACTACCATCAACATCAGCATCTGTCATTATTATAATTTTATGATATCTAATTTTATCAATATTAAATTCTTCACCAATTCCTGTTCCGAACGCAGAAATCATGGTTCCAATTTCAGCAGAAGTTAGAATTCTATCAAATCTAGCTCTTTCAACATTTAAAATTTTACCTCTCAAAGGAAGAATAGCTTGAGTACGTCTGTCTCTACCTTGTTTAGCTGTACCACCTGCGCTGTCTCCCTCGACAAGAAAAACTTCACTTAAAGCAGGATCTTTTTCTTGACAATCAGCTAGCTTCCCGGGAAGAGTGGATATTTCTAGTGAATTTTTACGTCGTGTAAGTTCTCGTGCTTTCCGAGCTGCTTCTCGAGCTGCTGCAGCTTCAATAATTTTTATCGTAACTTTTTTCGCTTCGACAGGATTTTCTTCAAACCAGGTATTAAGTACATCACTTACGACATTTTCTACAACTCCTCGAACTTCTGAAGAAACTAATTTCTCCTTGGTTTGAGATGAAAATTTTGGATTAGGGACTTTTACAGATAATATACAAGTCAAACCTTCACGGGCATCATCTCCAGATGGAACTGTCTTTTCTTTTTTCATATTTGCAGATAAATAAGAGTTAACTGTTCGGGTTAATGCATTTCGGAATCCTGCCAAATGGGTTCCACCATCTGATTGTGGAATATTATTTGTATAACATAACATAGTTTCATGATAGCTATCAGTCCATTCCATGACCATTTCTACGCCAATACCATCTTTTTCAGATACAACATAAATAGGTTTATCTATCAAAGAATTTTTGCTTTTGTCGAGATTTTTTATAAATTCTTTCAGACCGCCATTGTAAATTAAATCTGCAACACGAGGAGTATCAGGCCTTTCATCTGTCAAAATAATATGGACTCCAGAGTTAAGATAGGCAAGTTCTCTTAGCCGGTGTTCTAGAGTGGAAAAATCAAATTCAGTAATTTTAAATGTAGTTGCAGAAGGCCAAAACCTCACTAGTGTTCCAGTTTTTGCAGTTTCGCTTACTCCTACTTCTTTTAGGGGAGCTTCAGCTACTCCTTCACGAAAACGCATAAAGTACTCTTTTCCATTCCGATGAATTGAAAGGTCTAAACGGTCGGATAAAGCATTTACAACAGAAACGCCAACTCCATGTAAACCTCCGGAAATTTTATAAGAGTTTTGATCAAATTTTCCTCCGGCATGCAAGTGAGTCATAATAACTTCAGCCGCAGATACTCCTTCTTCAGGATGAATATCTACAGGAATTCCTCGACCATCATCTGAAACAGATACCGAGTTATCTTTATGAATATTGACTTTGATTAATTTACAATATCCAGCCAGTGATTCGTCTATAGCGTTGTCTACCACTTCGAAAACCATATGATGAAGACCTGTACCATCATCGGTGTCTCCAATATACA
>CAZEAT010000063.1:0-4668 GCA_964510175.1 uncultured Holosporaceae bacterium | reverse complement strand
AACAATTAAAACAAAAAGACAACACATGAGTGCCTCCTTTTTTTTAAATGATAGCACAGCCTAAATAGAACAACAATACAAAAAATATTAACAATTCTTGTTGATTAATTTTCTGTATTTGGTTTAAAAAAGATGTTAATATTAATTTAGATTGTGAATATTAAGGAGGATTGTATTATGATATATCTTTATTTTGAACAATTTGTTGAAGTTATTTTCGCCCTAAGTTTATTTATAAACTCGCTTTTATTTATTCCACAGGCAATTGGAATATATAAAGCAAAAACAGCCAGAGGACAATCTTTAACAACCTTTTTGGGATTTAATATAATTCAAATTCTAACGATTATACATGCATATATTCATAGAGATTACATCCTTTTTTGGGGATTCGTATTAGCTTTGCTCTCATGTGGCGCAGTTACAGCTCTGATTATCAAATACAGAGAATATTAAAATTTAAAGATATAGGATAAATTCCTATATCTGTTTCATTTAACTAATAAGCTTAAAGTATTCATTAAGAATAATTAAAAATTGCATAATTAAACTATATTCTAATATCTCATGAAATTTATATAGCCATGTTTTGGATTCATGTACATTAAAAGGTTTATGCATCAACCATATAACTATGAATAAAATAACAAATAAAGTTATAGAATAAATCATTTTTATCCCTATATTTTACACCCTCTTCATAGTTATATAAGTTTTTTTTATTTTTCAAGAGGATGTGTATTCTCATAAATTTTTAATAGATTATAATCATCTATGTCTGTATATATTTGAGTACTGGATAAAGATTCATGCCCTAGTAATTCCTGCACAGAGCGTAAATCGGCCCCTTCTTGTATCAAATGAGTAGCAAAGCTATGCCGAAAAGCATGAGCGCTTGTATGTTCAGGCAAATTATAAATCATTCTCAATTGTTTCAATCTCATATCTACATAAGAAGCCTTTAATGGTTTTCCTCTTACCCCTACAAATAAATACCCTTTTTGTAAATCATAGGGGCATGAATCGATATATGTTTTTATTCTTTCTAAAGTCAACGGAAATAGAATAACTACTCTATCTTTTTTCCCTTTTCCGAGAATTTTCATTTCTTGAGCTAAATCTAAAGTTTTTATTCCTAAAGCTTCACTAATTCTTAATCCTGTAGAATATAATAGTATGTAAAGTGCTCTATCTCTATTAGTAACCCATTGTAAATCTTTATCAAAATAGAATGGCTCATTTAAAAAATCTAAAATTTGCTTTTGAGGAATTGGCTTAGGAAGTAACTTATCCAATTTGGGACGATGAACATTATTTATTGTCTGTAATTCCAGCAAATCATGTTTCGCTAGGTAGAAAAAAAAGGACTTCACTGCAGATAGAGCTCTTACATTAGAGCGTGAAGATAAATTATCATTGACTCTTTGAGATAACCACGCACGAAAATCCAATACCTTTAAATCTTTTAACATTGATAAATTAGGCTCAGCATTTTTATAGGAAATAAGGAAAGAAAAAAAATTCTCCACATCTCGACAATAGGAAATAATTGTATTTTCAGAATAATACAAATGCAATCTTAGTTCATCTATCCAATCTTGCTTTAAACCATCTAAACTTTTTGTTTCCATATTAATAATCTCTCAAGTTTCAAAGAGTACTCAGTAGTTTTTTAACTTATTATTAAACTTTACAAAATACAATACTGATATGTTGTTAACGTTGGCAAATTTTCTCAGGCATAAATGTTTTGGTTTTCTAAAAAAAATCTCCTCTAAAGGCGGAGTTTTACTAGAATTTGCTTTTTCTTTACCAGTGCTGATTATTATTTTATTTTTTATAACCGATGCTCCCTTATTGTATCGTATATCAAATAAACTACAAAAAATATCTGAATTATCTGCTCAGATGATTCTTAATACAAAAGGAAGGTATTTAGCTCCTTTAACTTTAGAAGATTTACAAAGAGTGTCACAAGCAGCTGGAATTTACCTAACTAACGTAAAAAAATCAACAAAGTATCCTTTTCATTTATCAACCTATGTTATTTGCGTAAAAGGAACTAACAATAACTGTTTCGAAGTCAAATGGAGCGTTCATATAGATAATGACTTAAGTAGCTCAACCTCGCAGCAAACACCTCTCGAAATCAACACTTTTTTATATTCCAGTATTGACCAAAAGACGACCCAATTAAAAGGAACATTGTCTAACTTCAAAATTCAACCAGGAGAAATTAAGTTACTTATTGAGACTGTTGCTTGGTATCAAAATGGAAAAGGAAGAGGTTTCAACAAATGTTTTTTCCTTGTTAACGTTCCAGGCAAATTAAAAGAAAGTGGAGCTCGAACCTTTGGAGACCGTTTTGCTGTAATTACTCCTCCTAATTATTTGGTAGGAGAAACCCCTCCTATAAATGAAGCAAACCTAAATATGTACTAACACTTATCGGCTAACTTCAAACTTTCTTATTTGATAGATTTGCACACAAATTTTTAATAATACAGTTATCGCAATTTGGTTTCCTGGCTTTACAAATATATCTACCATGAAGGACAAGATAATTACTTATATGTTTTTTATACTTTTCAGGAACTATTTTTTCCAAGTCATTTTCTACGACCACAGGATTGTTACTTTTGGAAATTCCCAATAAATTACTTAGACGAAGCACATGAGTATCAACGGCTATAGTAGGTTTTCCAAACAATTCATTCATTACAACATTTGCAGTTTTTCGCCCTACACCAGGAAGCTGTTCAAGTTTTTCACGTGATTGAGGGACCTTTCCATTGTATTTTTCTTTTAAAATACGTAATAGTCCTATGATATTTTTGGCTTTATTTTTATATAACCCGATAGAAGAAATTTCCTGAGCTAATTTTTCTTCTCCTAGATTCAAAAAATCATCAATTGTTTTATATTTTTGAAATAATTTTGATGTTACTTTATTAACCTGTACATCAGTAGTTTGAGCAGACATGACTACTGCTATTAAAAATGAAAAATCTGAAAAACTTTTTAATTCACTTTTAGGAGATGGCGTATGTTTTTCAAAAATCTCACAAATTTGTGCAATTTCATTTTTTGTCATTTAAATAGTCTCCTAAACTGTAAAACCCAGGTTTTTGATTTACTATCCACTCTGCACATTTTACTGCACCAGAAGCGAATAACCCTCTATTGAATGAACGATGACTAATAACCAATTCTTCATTTTCACCTGTAAAACTACAAACATGATCCCCTGAAATTCCTCCTGCTCTTATAGAAACAATTTGAGGTTCCTTTTTCATTTGAGAAGCTAGAAACAAAGTTGTCCCAGAAGGAGCATCTTTCTTTTTATTGTGATGTCTATCTATAATGGAAATATCGTAATCATCCAGAACTTTTTCTGCAGACTTTAACAATTGTCCCATTAAATATATTCCTATACTAAAATTACTTGCATAAAGCAGTGCAATTTTTTCTGAATATGACTTTAGTTGTAACATTTCGCTCTGCGAAAATCCGGTAGTTCCACAAATCATAGGAACTTTTAAGTTACAACATAATTCTGCCACACAAAGAGCATTTTTTACTGAAGAAAAATCAATTACAACATTACTGTTTTTGATAATTTCTTCCATTTCGTTTTTATTAGTTTTGTGAGAAATACCTCCAGAAATTTGTTCTTCCCCAAGTATTTTTTTTACTTCAGTTCCCATTCTCCCTGAAATTCCGCTAATACAAACTTTCATTATGAATATTCTCCAGTTTTTATAGATATTATAATACTAAGTGAAGATTAATCTAAATAACTTTTTTAAACCACTTTTTTTGTCTGTAGCGATAGTACATAACCCCGACAATAATCAACTGACTTATACATACCAGTTTATATACTTGTCTAATAGAAACTAATTGATGTGTATAGAACATTATTACAGTTGGAATTACAGCAACTATCCAAAAAGAAAACAATTCCAACATCATAGGAAATTTAGTATCACCACCAGAATTTAGTACACCTCTTATGAGATAATATATACCATCTGTTAAAAGAACTAGCCACATAGCAATCATGACAAATGACAATTCGCTATGAAGATATGTCATATCGCTGTTAACATCTCCAACAAACTCCAAAAGAGGAGCCTGATAGAATATCAGAGGAATCATAAATATAGCAGAAAGCCCGATATGACAAGTCAGAAATAATTTCAGCAAATTTTCTATAGGTTTTTGTTCTCCTCTTCCAATTAAATTAGAACTAAGAGCAGTAATCGACCTTGCGCAGCCATCTGCAAAAAAGATAAAGCTCATCCAAATTAATATGGCGAAAGATTCGCAAGTAGCTAGCTCTCTCGAGGTATGAGAGAAACATATCATCATTGTCAGCCAACCCAACTGAGAAGCAATCATCCCCATGGCTACAGGAAATCCAGTTTTTACGCAATTTTTCCAAAGAGCAGGTCTTAATTTCCAGTCTAAAGTACCAAAATTTTCTCTATATTTTTTTCTCAGAAAAATAGACAAAAAACTTGATAGAAAGAATAATTCTCCTATGATTGTTGCATAGGCAGCGCCCTTAGCACCCATTGCAGGAATAACATCAGAGACTCCGAAAATTAAAAGCCAATCGAACAAACAATTTATTAAATTCCCAACAGCGAAAACTATAATAAC
>CAZEAT010000062.1:2368-4835 GCA_964510175.1 uncultured Holosporaceae bacterium | reverse complement strand
ACGCCATCGGCCGCGCCCGCGGCAAGAATGCCGGATTTTCGGGCAACGACGAACGCGAAAATACGCTCAACCAGATGCTGACCGAGATGGACGGCTTCCAGACCAACACGGGCGTGATCGTGCTGGCCGCCACGAACCGGGCCGACATCCTCGACAAGGCGCTGATGCGCGCCGGCCGCTTCGACCGTCAGATCGAAGTAGGCCTGCCGGACGTCAAGGAACGCGAAGAGATTTTCGAAGTCCACCTGCGGCCCCTGAAGCTCGATCCGAAGCTCGACCGGACGTTCCTGGCGCGGCAGACGCCCGGCTTCTCGGGCGCCGACATCGCCAACGTCTGCAACGAAGCGGCCCTGATCGCCGCGCGACATAACAAACGCTTCATCGGCAAGGAAGATTTCCTGGCCGCGATCGACCGCATTGTCGGCGGCCTGGAACGCAAGAACAAGATCATCGCCGACGAAGAGAAGCGTGTGATCGCCTACCATGAAGCGGGCCATGCCACGGTGAGCTGGATTCTTGAAAATGCCAGCCCCCTGATCAAGGTAACGATCATTCCGCGCGGCAAGGCGCTGGGAGCCGCCTGGTACCTGCCCGAAGAACGGCAGATCACGACGCGCGAACAACTGATGGACGAGCTGGCGGCGACGCTCGGCGGCCGCGTGTCGGAGCAGCTGACCTTCGGCGAGATATCGACCGGGGCGCTCAACGATCTGGAACGGGCGACGAAGCAAGCCTACGCGATGGTCGCCTACTATGGCATGAGCGAGCAGGTGGGCACCCTGTCGTTCTACGACTCGACGGGTCAGAGCGACATGGCCCTCACGAAGCCCTATTCGGAGTTCACGGCCCAGCAGATCGACGCCGAAGCCCGGCGCATGATCGACCGGGCCTATGCGATGGCCGAAAAGGTGCTGCGCGAACATGCCGCCGGCGTGAAGGAGCTGGCCGAGCTGCTGCTCGACCGTGAAGTGGTCTTCACCGAAGATGTCGAACGCATCTTCGGCAAACGCAAGAAAGACCTCGAACGCGAGCGCCGCGAAGCGGAGAAAGCGGCTGCGCCGAAGCCGGCGGGCCGCAAGCCGAAGAATGCCGGCCGGAAAGCGGCCGCAGGGGAGGCCTCGACCGCAGAGAAGCCGTCGGGCCGTGAAGCGAAGTCTTCCGGTCGCGCTGCGGCGCCGAAAAAGGGCGCGCCGAGAAAAAGAGTCCCGCAGCAAGCGGCCGCACCGGCCACCGGCGAATCCGACGTGGCAGTTGCGCCGAAGCGCGGCCGCCGTCGCCGCCCGGCCGTGCCGGAAGAGAAGCGATGACCCCCTCCCCGTTTGACCGACCCATCCGAACCGAACCATGAACGATAAAATGAAAAACCTTGCGATCCGGTCGCTGAGCGGCATCCTCTTGGCGGCGTGCATGTTGGGCGCCATTGTCTGGTCGCCGTGGAGCTTCGGCGCCCTGCTGGCGCTGCTGCTGGTCTTCGGCATGCTCGAATTTTACACGCTCTCCGAAGCCCGGGGTGCCCGCCCGCAACGAATAGCGGGCACGGTGCTGGGGCTGGCGCTCTTTGTCCTGGCCTTTGTGATGATTCATGGCGGCGGCTTTGACGCCCTCCGGCTGACCTTGGCGGAGCTGGCGCTGCTGCTGCTTGCCGTCCCGCTCCTGCTGATCGGCGAACTCTACCGCAAAAATGCCGATCCGATCGCCTCGGTGGGAGCGACGTGGTTAGGCATCTGGTATGTGGCATTCCCGCTCCTGTGCTTCGGGATGATGACGACGCCGTTCTTCGGGAGCCCGAAGCTGGCGATCGGCTATATAGTCATGATCTGGGCGAACGATGTGCTGGCCTACTTAGTGGGCATGGCGGTCGGCCGCCATCGGCTTTTCGAGCGGCTGTCACCCAAGAAGTCGTGGGAAGGCTTCTTCGGCGGCGTGGCGGGCGCCCTGCTGGCGGGGCTGCTGGCGGCGCGCCTCTCGGGCGGCAGTGCGTGGGCCTGGGCCGGGCTGGCGCTCGTGGTGGCCGTTACAGGCGTGCTGGGCGACCTGGCCGAATCGATGTGCAAGCGTGCGGCCGGAGTCAAAGATTCGGGCACGCTGATCCCGGGACACGGCGGCGTACTCGACCGCTTCGATGCCGTGCTGCTCTCGGCGCCCTGCGCCGTGGCCTACCTGCTCTTCTGCCGGGTCGTGCTCGGCATCGGCTTTTAACTGCAAAACCCTTACGCTCCATGAAAATCAATAAGGAAGGCTACAAAATCATCTTCGTTTCGGGCGTGGTCTGCCTGCTGATCTGGTGGCTGTTCTACCGGCTGCTGGTCAGCGACTCCGGCACGACGCTCACCTGGGCCGGCACGATCTTCCTCGTGCTGTTCTGGTTCTTCATCGTGGCGTTCTTCCGCGAACCGCGCCGGGTGCGCATCCATGACGGCGACCTGGTCTTCGCCCCCTGCGACGGCCGCGTGGTGGTAACGGAGGC
>CAZEAT010000062.1:0-2358 GCA_964510175.1 uncultured Holosporaceae bacterium | reverse complement strand
AGGCGGTGCGCGTCGAAGAGTACCTGCACGAGGAGATGCTGCAAATCTCGATCTTCATGTCGATCACGAACGTCCACATGAACTGGGTCCCCGTGGCCGGCAAAGTGGAATACTTCAAGTATCACCCGGGCCGTTTCCTGGTGGCGTGGCATCCCAAGTCGTCGACCGAAAACGAACGGACGACGACCGTGGTGCGCATGGCCTCGGGCCAGCGGGTGCTCTTCCGGCAGATCGCCGGACTGATCGCCCGGCGGATCGTCTCCTACATGCAGGAGGGGCATGACGTGGAACAAAACAGCGTCTGCGGCTTCATCAAATTCGGGTCGCGCGTCGATGTGCTGGTTCCCAAAAACAGCGAACTGCTGGTCGGCCTGGGCGATGCGACCGTCGGCTCGCAGACGCCGATCGCGCGGCTGCCCAAAAAGACCGGAGCATGACGGCGACCCCGCAGACCGTCGTGAAGTTCCTTGCCGGTGCGGCCGTGGCGGCAGCGGTGCTCTTTCTGGTGTGGTACTTCTCGGCGATCGTCGTTTACATCCTGGTTTCGGCCGTGCTGGCGATCATGGGGCGGCCGCTGGTGCGGCGCCTCTCGTCCCTGCGCGTGAGACGCTGGCAAGTGCCGCGCCCGGTGGCGGCGCTGGCGACGCTGGCGGTGATCTGGGCCGTGGCGGCGGTGCTGTGCGCCCTGTTCGTGCCGCTGGTCTTCAACAAAGTGAACCAACTGGCCGACGTAGACTTCGCGGCCGTCATCAACAGCATCGGCGAACCCATCGCCCGCCTGCAACACAACCTGCAAGAACTTTTCGCGCTGCCCGAGAGCTCGTTCTCGCTCTCCGAAGAACTGACCGCCCTGCTGCGGAACGTAGTCGACCTTGGGTCGCTCAACACGCTGGTCTCGTCGGTGGTCGGGATGCTCTTTTCGTCGGTGATCGCCATCTTCTCGATCTCGTTCATCACCTTTTTCTTCCTCAAAGAAGACGACCTTTTCTATACGATGGTTACGTCGCTCTTTCCGGAACGTTACCATGAGAACATAACCCGGGCGCTGGACTCGACGACGCTGCTCCTGGGCCGCTATTTTACGGGCATACTGGCCGAAAGTCTTCTGCTGACGATCGCCGTATCGCTGGCGATGATGGCCTTCGGCATGCAGGCGGCCGACGCCTTTTTCATCGGCTGGGTCATGGGCGTGATGAACGTTGTGCCCTATGCCGGGCCTTTGATCGGCGGCATCCTTGCGGTGCTGGTCGGCATCGTTACGCCGATCGGCGGCATGGGCGTGGGCCATACGGCGTGTGTTGTCGCCGCATCGCTGCTGGTACTCAAAGGCCTGGACGACTTCGTGCTGCAACCCACGCTCTACTCGGAACGAGTCAAGGCCCATCCGCTCGAAATATTTCTGGTAATTCTTGTTGCCGGGTCGCTGGCCGGCATTCTGGGCATGCTGCTGGCGATTCCCTCCTACACGGTGCTGCGCGTCTTTGCGAAAGAGTTCTTTTCGCAGTTCGCGCTGGTGCGTCGGCTGACCGAAAAGATATGAATGGGCCGGTCGCGATAGAGGGCCTGGTGGCCCACGGCCGCGAGCTGGGCCGCGAACTGGGATTCCCGACGGCCAACCTGCCTGTGGGCGAAGAGTTGGCGGCCGAAGACGGCGTTTATGCCTCGTGGGCCGAAGTCGGAGGCGTGCGCTACCGGGCCATGTCGAACCTCGGCTGCAACCCCTCGGTGGGAGGCCGGGAGCGGCGCTTGGAGACCCACCTTTTCGGCTTCGCAGGCTCGCTCTACGGCCAGCGGCTGCGGGTGGTGCTGGAACGCAAAATCCGCGATGAACGCCGTTTTGCCTCGGTGGAAGAACTCCGGGAACAGCTTGCGAGAGACAAAGAATACATATTAACCCTATAATCATGTTTTTGGACACTGCACTGCCCTACAAGGTCGCCGACATGTCGCTGGCCGAATGGGGGCGCAAGGAGATCGAAATCTCCGAATACGAAATGCCGGGCCTGATGGCCGTACGCCGCAAATATGGCCCGCAGAAACCCCTGAAAGGGGTGCGCATCATGGGCTCGCTGCACATGACGATTCAGACGGCCGTGCTGATCGAAACGCTTGTCGAATTAGGTGCCGAAGTGCGCTGGTGCTCGTGCAACATCTTTTCGACGCAAGATCATGCGGCGGCGGCCATAGCGGCGGCCGGCGTGCCGGTCTTCGCGTGGAAAGGGGAGACGCTGCCCGAATACTGGTGGTGCACGGCGATGGCCCTCTCGTTCCCGGGGGGCAAAGGTCCGCAGCTGGTCGTCGACGACGGCGGCGATGCGACGCTCCTGATTCACAAAGGCTACCGGGCGGAAAACGACG
>CAZEAT010000061.1:0-4977 GCA_964510175.1 uncultured Holosporaceae bacterium | reverse complement strand
GGGGGCCAGAATGTCCACCGGGGTCTGGTCGCCCAATAGCTGATCGGCGTAGTCCTGGGCCATGTAGGCGGCCCGGATGTCAGTGCGGGGCAGAAGCTCCCCGGCTACCAGCTTCAGCAGGGTGGATTTGCCCACTCCGTTGGCCCCTACGATGCCCACCTTTTCCGGCCCGGTGACCCAGAGCCGCACATTTTGGGCAAGGGTCTGTTCTCCGGCGGTGGTAAGTTCCGGCAGATCCAGCCGCAGCACCACCTTGCCGGAGGGCAGGGAGGACTTTTGTGGGTCAAAGGCGGTCAGAATGGCCTCCTCCCACTCGGGGAGGGCGGTCATGTTTTCCTTCTCCCGCTCGAACCGGCGGCCCATGGACAGGACTGAGTGCATTTTCTTTTTCAGGAGCCGCCCTTCGCTTGGGTTGGGGGTCCCGGAGGAATTATATTTTGCCACATGAGCCTGGGCATGGTCCACCTTGTCCCGGATCTGGCGGAACCGTTGCATCTTGGCGTCGTACTCGGCCCGCTCCTTCCGGGCCACTTGCTCCTGGTGGGCAAAGGCCGCCCCCCGCTGCGCCACATAGTCCCGGTAGCCGGTGCGCTCCACATTGCACCGGGGGGTAGTGCGGCGGTAGAGCCGCTCCAGGTGGATCACCAGATTAGCCGTCTGTTCCAGCAGAGCCTCGTCGTGGGAGATATAGAGGACCGGCACCTGGCAGGAGAGGAGAAAGTCCTCCAGCCACTCCAGGGTCCGGACGTCCAGATCGTTGGAGGGCTCGTCCAGAAGGAGCAGGCCGGGCTTTTCCAGAAGCAAAAGCCCCAGCCGTAGTTTGACCCGCTCGCCTCCCGACAGGGTGCCCATAGCCCTGTCGTCCCAGAAGAGGGCGCTGTCCAGCCCCACCTGCCGGGCGGCCCGGTCCAACTCCTTGGGGTCGGCATTCTGAAAGCCGGGGCTCTGCTGGCAGAATGCAAATACGGGTTCTTTTAGTTCGTCCGGGGTCAACTCCTGGGCCAGATAGCCCTTGGGGGTGTTCCCGCCGATGATCTCTCCGCTCCACTCCGCATAGCCCTCCACCAGGGAGGGGTCGTAGAGGAGTTTCAGGAGGGTAGACTTGCCGTTTCCCTCCTCCCCGATGAGGGCGGCACGGTCCCCGGGATTCAGGGTGAAGGAGAGGTTTTCTATGAGGGTGGTCAGGTCTTTCCTGTGAGTGAGAGTGAGATTTTTGACTTGCAGCATAGGTGTTCTCCTTTCAAATGCAAAAAGGCCCATCTCCATGACGGAGACGGACCGGCATAACGAAAGGCGCAAGGGCAGAATCAACCTGCCCCGTTCGTAAGCCGTCCTTCCGTCACGAAGACCCTGGCCCATGACAGATCATGGACCGGGAGTGTGCGTTCGTTTCAGGAAGTAAGACTTACTTGCGCATGCTTTCACCCTTTTCCATTTGATACCCGCAGTATAGCATAGGGAAGGGTCCTTGTCAACGGGATCGGGGATTTGTCATCATACTGTAACTTTCTGTCATCAAATTCGCCTTGATTCTCTACAAAAATGGGGTATAATGGAGAAAAAGAGGCCGGACGAGCGGTCTCGAAGTATGTCGGCCACCCCTACAAAAGAAAGGAGCCACCCCATGAAACGATATTTCCTCCAGGCCCTTGCCCTGGCCCTGCTTTTTACCGCCTGCGGCACTCCGGCGGCCGAGACCCCGTCTCCCACACCCGAGCCTACTCCTGAGCAGACCCCGGTTGCAACTCCCGAACCCACCCCCACCCCCGTTCAGTTCCGTTTCACCCGGGAGAACTTCCCCCAGCTGGACGGCTCCACCGCCACGGTCCCTCTGGGTCAGGCGGTGGCGGCGGTGCTGTTGGGAGAGAGCAGGGAGGAGGTCAGCGACCTCATCTCCTTCAACAAGACCTCCCGGGCCTACTATAACCTGGTGGACGGTCAGGCCGACCTCCTTATTGTGGCCGAGGGGGGAGAGGATTCTTACTCCTACCGGGACGAGCATAACCGCACCTGGAGAATGGAGCCCGTGGCCGCCGAGACCCTGGTGTTCTTTGTCAACGAGGATAACCCGGTGGACGGACTTACCCTGGATCAGGTGCGGAAGATATACTCCGGGGAGATCACCAACTGGAAGGAGGTGGGAGGCTCGGACGCCCCCATCCAGGCCTACCAGCGGCCCAAGGGGGGCGGCAGTCAGGCCATTATGGATAAGGAGGTCATGCAGGGCCTTCCCATGATGGAGCCCGCCAATTCCGACTATGTGGTGGGGGATATGATCGGCATTATCGAGGCGGTCCGGGGCTGGGACAATCAGCCTGACGCCATGGGCTATACGGTCTACTACTACGCCGATGATATGGGCATGGCCGACGGGTTGAAACTCCTGACCATCGACGGGGTGGAGCCCAATGACGATACCATTCGCAGCGGGGAATACCCGATTCGCACCTATTACTATGCGGTCATAGATACCCAAAAGCCTCAGGACAGCCCCGCGGCCATTCTCTTTGACTGGCTCCTCAGCCAGGAGGGACAGGATCTGGTGGCACATGAGGGGTATGTCTCGATCCTGGAGCCTTCCAAATGAAGGCCCGCCGTATCTCGGCCGCCCTGGCTCTGCTTCTGCTCCTGACGGCCTGCAACGGCCCTGTGACCGAGAGCCCTACCCCAACACCTGCCTCAGTACTTACCCCGGTGGAGATACCCGAGGAGACCCCGGGAGAAACCCCTGCCATAAGTTTTTCCCCGGTCTACACCGACTGGTCCAAGTTGGAGCCCTATGAGCCGAAAACTCCTGTTTATACCCGCCGGTACGAGGAATTCACTGATACTCTCATTCCCGCCAACGATTACGGCCCACTGCTTACCTTTGGCGGGACCATCGTCACCACCAGGGAGGAGTGGGACGACAAGGTGGATTCTTACGATTACCGCCTGATTGGCTTGGTGACTGCCGAGGGCGAGGTGGTACTGGATCCGGTGCTGAGCAGTGTGGTGAATCTGTACGGAATGGATGGCTGGAGGAACGAGTCTTTCAACACCGACTCCATGCTGCTGGGCAAGGTCTTTTATAACGAGGAGGGAGAGCCTGTGGAGCGGTTTGCCCTTTGTGACAGAAAGGGCCGTTGGTGTACCGACTTTCTCTATACCTACGACTGGGACACGGATTTTGGCCTTTCCTTTGCCTGGGGGGTCCCCCTCTTTACCTCGGACAGAAAGCTGGTTTTTCTGGACCCTGCCACCGGGCGGGACATCTGGACGGTAAACCTCCCCGCTCATTTTGGCACGGCGGATTTCTCTCTCCGGGACTTTGACATAGACCCGGCCAGCGGTTGGGTTTGCCTCAGCGTGACTTGCTCCGACCGGGAGACCGGCAAGACCCGGTGGGAAAACCTGTTCATCGACCCTCAGGGGGTGGTCCGTAAGCCCCCGGAGGAGGTTCAGGGAATATATGGATACGGCGATGGGCTGGTTCTGGCCGTTGTCTCGGTAAACGAAAACTCTTTCAGCCGATACCGCTATGGCTATGTGGATGCCTTTACCGGAAAATGGGCCATCGAACCGATCTACACAAAGGCCACGCGTTTTGTCAACGGTGTGGCCCCGGTGAACGACGGAGAGAAGATCTACTTGATCAATACCGCTGGGGAGGCCCTCACCGGGGATCTGGAGGTCATGCCGGAAAGGTACGGCAGGTACTGGTACGTGAAAAACAGCGCGGGGGTCAAGCTGTTTGACGAAGAGGCGAACCCTGTCACCGACAGCCTGCTGCCGGACGTCGGCTCCATTCATTGGCTGGGGAATGGCTGGGTGCGTGGCAAGGTCGGGTCGGATTATGTTCTGGCCCGGGGGGATATAATCTACCATTTTCCCGCCGACCTGGGGACTCCCTCAGATATCCGGGAGAATTGGGTGCTTTTCGAGGGAAAACGTCTGGAAAATGACCGGAAGGTGATGACACTCGCCGACCTGGAGGGCAATATCATTGCCCGGTGGGACAGCTTCAGCGGCGGCTGGTTTACCCGGGATATATACACCGGGGAGAGTTATCTTTATCTCTACGTTTACAAGCAGCCGGGAGGCGCCACCTATGATATGGAGGGAAACTGTTTGGACAATAGCGGAAGATCTGTGACCATATCCTGCGGACGGATCTGGCGCAGCGATGACGATCATTCCATCATGACCGATTTGGACGGCAACGTGATCTTCTGCTGGCCTGTCTACTCCTCTGATTAGGCATACAAGGAAAAAACTCTGCCGACCGGATCGGTCGGCAGAGTTTTTTTGCTGTTTGGATCATCTGTGATAGAGTTTTTTGGTCTCATACTCAGCCTTGCAGGTGGTTTGGAGCCCCAACTTCTTGTAAAGCCGCATATCGGTGGCCGAGAGCATCACCGACACATGGGCCTGACAGTCCCGGAGGGAGGTGAGTTGATCCATGGCTTTGTCGGCCAGGGGGTTGGTGGTGGCGCTGGAGGCCAGGGCGATCAGCACCTCGTCGGAGTGGAGCCGGGGGTTCAGGCTGCCCAGGTGCTCCACCTTCAGGTGCTGGATGGGCATGATGGCCTCGGGGGAAATGAGGTCCAGAGTCTGGGGGATGCCGGCCAAAGCTTTCAGGGCATTGAGGACGGCGCCGGCGGCGGGGCCCATCAGGTCAGAGGTCTTGCCGGTGACCACACGCCCGTCGGGCAGCTCGATGGCGGCGGCGGGGCAGCCGGTCTCCTCTGCCACCTCCAGGGCGGCGGCGATGACCTTCCGGTCAGCGGGGGTGACCCCGGCCTGATTCATCAGCAGCTCCAGCTTGTAGACCGTCTCGTCGCTTCCCTTGCCCTTCCGGCGGTCGCACATGGCGTCGTAGTACCGGCGGATGATCTCCTGCTGGGCAGCAAAGCGGACCGCCTCATCATCCACGATGCAGTTGCCCGCCATGTTGACCCCCATGTCGGTGGGGGATTTGTAGGGGCTCTCCCCCAT
>CAZEAT010000060.1:0-5036 GCA_964510175.1 uncultured Holosporaceae bacterium | reverse complement strand
GCGCGGTCCCCAAAAAGAACCGCAAAACCTTCCCCGGGGAGGTCTATTCCGTTGTTCTCCCCGATCCCGAGCCCACCGAGGCAACCCCTCAGAATATCCCGCTGGATATTGTCTATGAGGACGCCGACGTCATCGTGGTCAACAAGCCGGTGGGCATGGTGGTCCACCCCGCCCCCGGACACCCGGACGGCACCCTGGTCAACGCTCTCCTCTACCACTGTGGGGACAGCCTTTCGGGGATCAACGGAGTTCTGCGTCCCGGCATCGTCCACCGCATCGACCGGGACACCTCGGGGCTCATCATCGCCGCCAAAAACGACGCCGCCCATCTGTCCCTGGCGGCCCAGTTGGAGGACCACTCCCTCTACCGGGAGTACCACGCCGTAGTTACCGGCGGGCTCAAAGAGGACAGGGGCACGGTGGACGCGCCCATGGGACGCCACCCCATTGACCGGAAGAAAATGGCCATTGACGCGCAGAAGGGCCGCTCTGCTGTGACCCATTATGAGGTGCTGGAGCGCTACCCCGGCTACACCTATGTGAAGTGCCTGCTGGAGACCGGCCGCACCCACCAGATCCGGGTCCACATGGCTTCCCTGGGTCACCCCCTGCTGGGAGATACGGTCTATGGGAGCAAAAAGCCGGTGCCCGGCCTGGCGGGACAGTGCCTCCACGCCAAAAAGCTCACCTTTACCCACCCCACCACCGGGGAAGCCCTGACGGTGGAGTGCGACCTGCCCGAATGGTTTGAGAAGGTAAGAAGAAAATTGATGTAAGAGAGGGGCCCCGGGCAACTTATTTGCCCGGGGCCTGTGCTATTTCCGGCATCGCAAGGCAGAATATAACCAAAAGCGGCGGGCTATCAGCCCGCCGTTTTCTTATCTGCCGACGCAAGAGAGTCCACCCTGCCGGATTGGCCCTAGTTATGGGGCGACTTTCTCTCCACCTGTGGATAAAAATGCCTTTTGGATATTTTCTGGTGTTAGATCGTACCACTCGACAGAGATTAGGCTGGCGTCGCCAATCATTTCATAGTATTCTGCATTGGTATATTCATCGCCGTATGAGCTTGCAAATGGATAAAGTCCGTCGTAATAGATGCTGTCCCAGCCATACCAGTAATACTTCGGATCCTCTTCCTCCAACCGCCATGACTCTGTATAAAGATTTCCAACGCCTTTTGTAGAATAAAAGTATCCTGTATCATAAAAGAACAGAGTATCCTGAAGCGGATAGGTGCGGGGACCGTCAAAGTCTTTGACCTGACCGGAATCTTCATCATAGGTTAAAATATTTAATAGGGCACGGGGCATTGTGTTTTTCATACCGCATCCCAGCAAAAGCTCTGGCGTCTGATTGTTGTTTAAGTCGCATACGGCAAAGCAGTGACGGTTGTAATCCTCTATCGCCATCTCTTCTATGATCCATGTGTGGTTGCTTGGAATGTACTCCGCCGCGGCATAAAACTCCTCATACTCCTCCGGGTGCAGGAGAATGTCCAGGTAGGCCTCCTGCCAAGGCTCCACGCGTGTCCGGGCGGGATACCAGACGGCGTCCCCGGAGAGGTTTTCCTCCAACCAGGCGTCAAATTCCGCTTCGGTGACCTCCTCCCCGCTGATGGCAAAGTAGGGGCCCCAGTCGGTGTTGGCCAGCAGTTCCTCGGTAAAGGTGCCGTCCGCAAAATGGAGCCGGCGGTAATAAGCGACAGCCGCGCCACCGGAGCCGGAGTAGAGCCCGGTAGCGTCAAGGAAAAACCAGCGGACAGGCATATAGACGGCGTAGAACTGCTCCCCCTCCCGGTGGATCAGCAGGTACCAGTGGCCCAGAGGGCAGAAGGAGAACGCCAGGTCCAGATCATCTCCGACTACAGGAACTAAGGTAAATGCGCTGACACTTTGTCTATCGGCGGGAATGTCCACTTGGGGGGCGTAGGCCTGGTAAATGTCCCGGAAAAAGACCTCCTCTGTGGGAGTAACGCTTTCCGACGAATAGGGCATGTGGGCCGCCAGCATAGGCACTTCATTGTTCAGGACCGGGAAAAAACCTTGCAGGGCCTCCCATTCCTCCGGGCTCAGTTCTTCCTCGTAGGAGGAAAGGTCCAGCGCATTGAGAGACACAAAGACATCAGGCCAAGGACTGGTGTCCAGAGGCCCGGGGCTCGCCGGGACGGTCTCGGCGGGGGTAGGTTCCGGGGTGGGTACGGGTGCCGGAGTGACCTCCGCCGCCGGGGTGGCCGTTTCCGACGGCATGGGGGTGTCGTATGGGCCTGCGGGCTGGGTCTGACAGGCCCCAAGGCAAAGAGCCAGGGCCGCCGCCAGCCAAAACGCGATCCGCTTTTTCACCGCCATTCCCCCTTTTTTTCTCAGTATAGCACCGAAAAGGGGGCGATTCCACAACAAAACGGTTACAGATTTACAAAAAGGGCGGCCCGGGAGGGCCGCCCTTTGAATATACTCTTTAATCCTCGATGCTGTTAATGACCCCGCAGAAAACCACCTGACCGCTCTCCGTGTCCCGAATGAGGAAGGCGAAAGGCCGGTCCAGAAAGACCTTCTTATGCTCCCGGGGGGCCGCCATAGAGGTGACCTCTACCGTGACCGCGGTGACGGCGGCCGCCTCGGTGCCCTCCTCGTACATCTTCATGTAGGTTTTATGGATCACATCGCTGGCGTGGGCCTCCCAGTCTTCGACCAGGGCCCCGTCGGTGAGCATTCCGTTCAGGGAGCCGGGGGAAAAGAGACTGCCCAGACCCAGATCGGCCAGAGTGTCGGTAAGGGAAGAGGAATACTCCAACTCAAACTTGGGGATCTTGATGTGAACATCGTAACCCCCTGACCGGGTAGCCAGGAATTCGTCGATGTTCAGCCCGGACAGGTCTACCGCGCCGGAGGCGTGGGGGAGCATGGCGATAAACTCGTACCCCTCCTCGTAGTCCCTGGCAAAGCCGGTGCCCCACTCGTTTTCAAAGTAGACCCCCTCCCAGTCGCCCATGAGGGTGGCCAGTTGATCCCCCGCCGGGGCGTGGAAAGGCTCGTAGGTGAGTTGATAGTCCTCAAAGGGGTCGGTCCACTTGCCGTTGAAGTAGAGGGCGTTGATGAGAAGGGCCATCGTGTCCTCGGTGAGGCCGTCGGGGGAGATGATGGAGTCGATCTTGCCACGGGTTTGCTCCTTCACCCAGGCGTTGATCATATCGGCGTCGGTTTTGCTGCCCGGGGCGAAGGCTCCCTCCTCGGCGGCGTAGACCTGCTTTAATGTGTCCTTAAAGTCCTTGCGCACCAAGGCGTCCATGGACTTGTTGAACCACATGGAGTTGGCGATGGACAGGGTGTTGTCCCCTTTGCGGAGATAGGGCCCCAGCAGAGAATTGAGTTGCTCCGGGTCGAGGCCCAGCAGGGTCTCCAGGGCCTCCTTGGCCTCCCCGGCGGCGCCGGTAGCCGCCATGCCCAGGGCCATCTCGATAGACAGGGGGGAGAGGATCACATTGCCCTCCCCGGCCTTGTCGCTTTCCAGCTCTAATAACCGAAGCACCAAGCCGTTGGGGGTGACCTTCTCCAGAACTACATCTTCTTTTGGCTGGTCGGGCTGGCCCGAGGGCTGGGGGTCGGGATACTTCTGGGTTGTTACAGGCACATACATTCCCCGGCACCCGGTGAGCAGGATCAGGGCCAGAGCGGCGGCAATGAGTTTTTTCATGGAAGCATCTCCTCCTTTGAGCCTTTAGACGCAGGGAGAGGAAAAAAGTTCCGAAGAAAGGGAAAAACCGGGAAGCGGCCTGACCGTTCCCCGGTTGTCACCATATTAAGGTTCCAGATAAAAACTTACCAGATCCATCGGCCCCCGGCCGGGGATAAAAAAGCCCTTGTGAATGATCCCCTCCCGAATAAAGCCCAACTTTTCCAGCATGGCGATGGAGGGTTCATTGCAGAGGGTGGCTCCCGCCGTGATCAGTTGGGTGCCGGTTTCCCGGAACAGGTGGCCGATGACGGCCTCCACCGCCTCCCGGCCATAGCCCCGGCGGCGGTATTCGGGGCTGATCACATAGCCGATCTCCGTGGCCTCCACCGCCCGGCGCTCGTCGGGGAACAGGTGGAGGGTACCGATGACTTTCCCCTCCCCCTTCAACTCCACCATATACCGCCCCTCCTGCGTGGCGAATTTCTCCATGAGCAGGGCATATTCCTCGTTCATCTCTGAGAAGGGCTCATAGCCCCCGTCCAGATAGCAGGTCTCCCGGTGGGAAAGAAAGGCGAAGCAGTCAGCGGCATCGGTCTGCCGGAAGGGCCGCAGAAGGAGCCGCTCAGTCTCTATTGGTGTTGCCATGATTTTTTCCTTTCTCCAAATGTACCATCAGGGCCGCGATGTCGGCGGGGGACACCCCGGAAATGCGGCTGGCCTGACCCAGATTGGCGGGGCGGATCTTGTCCAGCTTCTGCCGGGCTTCCAGCCGGAGACCCTGCATATTCAGATAGTCCAGGTTAGCGGGCAAACTCCAACTTTCCAGCCGCTTCATCCCCTCCCCCTGTTTTTCCTGGCGGCGGAGGTAGCCGGCGTATTTGATCTCGATCTCCGCCGCCTCGGTGACTGCCGGGGAAAGGTGGGGGCGGTTGGGGTCCAACTCGGCCAGACTCTCGTAGGTGTTCTCCGGGCGGCGGAGCAGGTCGGCCAGATGTCCCCCGGGGCAGGGGGCCTTCTCCAAACGCCTGATCTCGGCGTCCACGGCGGCGTACTTGTCCACCACCCGCTGATACTCTTCGTCACTGACCAACCCCAGGTCGTGGCCGATGTGGGCCAGCCGCCGGTCGGCGTTGTCCTGCCGCTGGAGAAGCCGGTATTCGGTGCGGGAGGTCATCATGCGGTAGGGCTCGTTGGTGCCTTTGGTCACCAGGTCGTCGATCAGTACCCCGATGTACCCCCGGTCCCGGGAGAGGATCACAGGCGGTTTGCATAATATCTTTCGGGCGGCATTGATCCCGGCCATCAATCCCTGGGCGGCGGCCTCCTCATAGCCCGAGGAGCCGTTGAACTGCCCCGCGCCG
>CAZEAT010000059.1:0-5156 GCA_964510175.1 uncultured Holosporaceae bacterium | reverse complement strand
AAGGTAAAGAAGTTGATATTACTACAATGATTCCAGTGGATTCTCAAGTGGAATTTATTACAAAGGAACATCCGAAAGCGTTAGAAATTTTCAGACATACAACAGCTCACATTATGGCTCAAGCTATAAAAGAATTATGGCCTTCGGTTCAACTTGCTATTGGTCCTGTTATAGAGAACGGTTTTTATTATGATATTTCCTGTGAGCATCAGTTCATTCCAGAAGATTTCGAAAAAATAGAAAAGAGAATGAAAGATATCATAAAATCTGATTATAAAATTACACGAGAGGTTATTTCAAAGAAAGAAGCTCTGAATATTTTTGAGAAAGAAAAGTTTAAAATAGAAATAATTAATTCTCTCGCTGACGACATCGTTAGCATATATCGACATGAAGATAAATTTTTAGATTTATGTCGAGGGCCTCATCTTCCTCGAACAGGTTATGCTTCTACTCATTTCAAAATAATGAAGATTGCTGGGGCATATTGGCGGGGAGATTCTAAAAAAGAAATGCTGCAAAGAATTTACGCGACCTCTTGGTTTAGTAAAGAAGATTTAGAGCAATATCTTCATAATTTGGAAGAGGCAGAGAAAAGAGATCACCGCAAAATTGCAAAAGATATGGATTTGTTTCATATGCAAGAAGAATCTCCGGGATGTATTTTTTGGCATCCTAAAGGGTGGACAATGTATAATATTCTGAAAGATTATGTTCGCAAATGCATTTTAAAAGATGGATATGTTGAGGTTTGTACTCCTCAATTGGTAGATCGTTCACTATGGGAAGCTTCAGGTCATTGGGATAAGTATAGAGAAAATATGTTTATTGCAGAATCAGAAGACCGTATTTTGGCTGTTAAGCCTATGAACTGTCCAGGGGCTATTCAAATATTTAAACAAGGTATAAAAAGCTATCGTGATTTGCCTTTGAGGTTGGCAGAGTTCGGATATTGTCATCGTAATGAACCATCAGGGGCGTTATATGGAACAATGCGTGTTCGAGGATTTACTCAGGATGATGCTCATATTTTTTGTACTCCTGACCAAATAAATTGTGAAACAAAAAAGTTTTGCGTTTTACTATCGAAGATTTATAAAGGATTGGGATTTGAATCTTTTAATGTGAAGTTTTCCGATAGACCAGAAAAGAGAACAGGTTCTGATGAAATTTGGGATTTATCTGAAAAATTACTAAAAGAAGCAACAGCGGAAGCGGGGATATCTTATACTCTTAATCAAGGAGAAGGCGCATTTTATGGTCCTAAGCTGGAGTTTTCTTTAAAAGATAAGTTGGGTAGAGAATGGCAATGCGGTACTTTGCAAGTGGATTTTCAATTACCTGAAAGATTAGGAGCTTACTATACAGGAGAAGATGGAGAAAAACATCATCCTATTATGCTTCATCGGGCAGTATTGGGGTCGTTGGAAAGATTCATTGGTATTTTATTGGAACACTATGCTGGACATTTACCTATGTGGTTAACACCTATTCAGATAGTATTTGCAACGATTACAAATAAATTCGATGGCTATGCTTCTGAGGTTTGTGAGAAGTTTAAGCAATCAGGCATTCGAGCGGAATTGGATACTCGTGCAGAAAAAATTTCCTATAAAATTCGGAGTCATATTTTAGAAAAAGTACCTGTTATAGCTATAATCGGTGCCAATGAAATGGAAAATCGTATGGTAACATTAAGATATACAAATGGAGAGCAACAGACTTTGTCTATTGATGATGCTCTGAAGTTAATGCTTGATAAGTGTAAATCTCCAGAAGTATAATAATTAACTCAGTAGGTCACACTTAAATATGAGGAATATATGGTGTTCAAATTAAATGGTCAGAAGATTTCAGGAGTTGAAGTATTGCCTTTAGTAGAAGGAGCCAAAGGTATATCTTTATCGACTGGAGAAACAAGCGGAGCTTGGGCTGCAGCAGGCGGAGTTGGGACATTTTCTGCTGTGAATGCAGATTCTTATGATGAAAATGGCAATATTATTCCTCAAATTTACCATGGAAAAACTCGGCAAGAAAGAAGACAAGAGTTGATAGACTATGCTGTCGCAGGAGGTATAACTCAGGCTAAAATAGCTAGAGAAAGATCCAATGGAAAAGGGCGTATACATATGAATGCTCTCTGGGAAATGGGTGGTTCTGAAGAAGTAATTACTCGTATTTTAGAGGGAGCTAAAAACTGTATTCATGGTGTAGTATGCGGAGCTGGTATGCCATATGGTTTAGCGGATATTGCTGCTAAATTTGGAGTGTATTATTACCCTATAGTTTCCTCTGCACGAGCATTTTCGGCATTATTTAAGCGTTCATTTAAAAAATGCGTAGAATTACTCGGAGGAGTTGTTTATGAGGATCCATGGTTAGCGGGAGGTCATAATGGCTTATCTAATGCTGAAGACCCAAATAAGCCGGCAAATCCATACTTACGTTTGGTAGCGTTAAGAGAGACCATGAACGGTTTTGGACTAAGTGCAATTCCAATTATTATTGCCGGTAGCGTATGGTGGTTATCCGAATGGGAGGATTATATTAATAACCCTGAATTAGGACTTACTGCATTCCAGTTTGGGACTCGTCCTATTTTAACCGTTGAAAATCCAGTAGCAAAAATTTGGCAGCCGAAACTTATGTCTCTCAAACGAGGCGATGTGAAATTAACTACTTTGAGCCCTACAGGATTTTATTCATCTGCTATTAATAATGCTCTTCTAAATGATTTGTTAGCTCGTCAGGAACGAGAAATTCCAGTAGTAGAAGAATCTTCTTTAGCTGTTCGGGTTTTTGGTAGAGAAGTATTTTTGGACGAAAGTTTTAAAGATAAAGTCATTCTATGGAAAAATTTAGGATTTACAATTCCTATGCTTACTCCTGATAATACAGTTATTTTTATAACTCCTGAACAGTCGGAAAAGATTTTGCAAGACCAACGTACATGTTGTTGTTGCTTAAGTGCTTGCCGATTTAGCAGTTGGAGTCAGGCAAATGGTTCAACCGGCAAAATTCCTGACCCAAGAAGTTTCTGTATTCAAAAAGCTTTGCAATCTGCAGCTCACACCAGTGACTTGGACTCCAGTTTAATGTTTGCCGGACATTCTGCTTATAGATTTGCAGAAGATCCTTTCTATGCCAATAATTTTATCCCAACGACTCAACAGTTAATTGATAGAATCGTCACTGGATACTAATTTGATACGTCTTGCTAAAAAGATTGCTCAAAGTGGAATAGCTTCTCGCCGAGAAGCTGAAAGACTCATTGAAAAAGGCAAAGTATCTGTTGATGGTCAGATAGTTACAACTCCTGTTTTTTTTGTAGACGATAATAGTTGTATAACTGTAAATGGAAAAATATTAGAACAAACTTCTTCATCATTGTGCGTTTGGAAAATGTATAAACCTCAGGGGTATGTAACCACTAGATTTGATCCTCAAGGAAGAAAAACAGTGTTTGATTTATTTCCTGAAACATTTGACCGAGTGATTTATATCGGTAGACTTGATATAAATTCAGAAGGCCTTTTGTTGTTTACCAATGATGGTCAATTTTCGCGAAAACTGGAATTGCCATCTACTGGTGTGCCTCGTACATATAAAGTAAGATTTCGGGGGGCATTAAAAAGAGAGCATATTCAAGAGGCAAAGAATAAATTAGTTATTAACAAAATTATCTATAAAAATATTGAAATTAAATTGCAAAAAAATGACCTATCAAAAACGAATAAATGGGCTCTTGTGACGCTAAAAGAAGGAAAAAATCGTGAAATTAGAAAAATATTTGAATATTTTGGCTGTGAAGTTAACCGCTTAATTCGTGTTAGCTATGGCCCAATCAAACTTGGAGATTTAAAAAAAGGAACTGTAGAAAGATTTTCTTCAAATGAATTAAAACAATTGTTAGAATTGATAGAAGGTAATTAAAGTCATTGAAAAAATATTTAATCTTGTATTGTGTCTTTGTTGTATATTTACTATTAAAATCTAATTTTTAGAAAAAAATTAACACTTTAAGATGTAATCTTAGCCCTATGTAGGAGTTAATTTTGAGCAATACTTGGCTAAGAAATTTATGTTATTCTATTTATAGCGTTATCAGTTATTAGTTATATTATTTTACATGATGTAAACTGGGTATTAGGAGATGATTATCAATTTCTCTCTACTACTATGATAGGTAAACCTTGCCATGGATGGTTTGGATACGGTAGATTTTGGCCGCTTGGTTTGGCAGATTATTCTGTTTTGCTTTTTATGCCCTATGGTCAGACAGTAACTGGACACTTTATTTATAATATAGTGATACTGATAGTTGCTGTTGTTACGCTGTTTCATTTTATGAATAAATCCAACGGTAAAAATTATTATATTAGTCTTTTTTGTATATTTGTTTTGTTTTCTTTTACGAGCTTTATCCAAATTCATATGAACTGCATTTATGCAGAAAGATTTATGTTTTTTTTACAGGTTTTATTTATGTATTTTTGGTGGAAAGCAAAACAAAAACAATCGATACCTTATTATTTTGTATCTTGGTTGAGTGTGACTTATGCAATTTTTTGCAAAGAGCCTTTCTTTGGAGCCATTATTGTTATTGCTTTAACTAATTTAATCTTTGGCCGAAAAACTTTGAGTAGGTTGGATAAAAAATTTCAAATTTCTTTACTAATATCCGGAGTTTTATATTTGTTTATTTATTTTTGTATGTATTATTTCAATAAAAGAAGTATTCCGTATTTTTATGAAAAAGCGAAGTGGATATTTACTTTAAGTAATGATGAAATATTAAATACAATTACTAAATGGTTTTTTGCCGCTCCTATTTTAGTTATAATATTTGTAATGTGTTGTGTGCGTGCATACTATATTTTAATCAAACAGGATAGAAAAAATTTGTTGTTAGATAGTTTGCTTTTTTCTGGAGCAGCATATGCCGTTGCTTACTTGTTACTGCCATTAACTAAATACAACATAATTCCTCCTTACTATATTTATCCCGGAATTGTATTCTGTTTGCCGAGTTTTTCATATTGGATTGCTCATTTTTGGAATACAAAGAAAGCCACAGCAATACTATTAATTTTTATTACAGTTTATGTTCAGATTCCTTCAATTATGGCGTATGGACAAATTGTTTCTACTATTTC
>CAZEAT010000058.1:0-5255 GCA_964510175.1 uncultured Holosporaceae bacterium | reverse complement strand
AACTTGCGTTCCATAGTATCAGTATACTGAATAACAATAAAACGGAAACAACTAGCAAGTAAGAAACCTTTTCTTCATTGTTTTTTAAAAATGGCACTTTATTTTTTCTCCATATAAGCAGTGTATTTTATAGTAACCCTTAATAATTCCAAGCACAACAGTCACCTATGAATACGAGAGCCCATCGACACTAGGTGATTTCCCTTTTCTAAGGATACACTCTCCTGATTTATGCGGTGGAGGTTGATTATTGTACATCCTGCTGAAGGTCTTCTATAAAAAATCTATTCACTTAATCGACTAAAAGATTAAATGATTCAGATGGGAAAACAACTGCTGTTGCATGTTCCATCTGAGATTAATCCCTGAGCATGTTTCTGCTCATCTCCAATACTGATATTTGACGTACAACGGGAACCCCTGATCCTGCACATAGAGCACTAGCTCCTGATTCCATTTCCAATCTTTCTCCTCGCGCAAAACATACTTGTGCTCGATAATCTGCCTCAATGATTCTCGCCCCCTTTGAAATTCTCTGCTCACTTATTAATCTGATATAATTCTTACTTTATCTGCGTTCAGCAATATTTATAAGAGTCGGATCGTTCAATTCGCTCATTTTAAGACCGTCCGCGAACAAAGCTAATTATTCAGTTTTGCTTTCTTCTTTCATTACATATATAAAATTAGCCTCAGATGTGTGTTCTTTTATCTCATATCCTAAATTTCTTAAAAACTTATCACCTTTTTCAAAATATTTTGGCCACATCTCTATAAAGATAATTGGTTTATATTTCTTTAATGTCTCAATTGCTCCTCTTAAAACAAACAACTCATGATTCTCAACATCTATTTTAACAAAATCAACTCTACCTTCTGGAATATTAATGTTATCTAACTTGTTTAACTTAAGTGAGCCATCTTTAGATTTTCTTATGGAGGTCGCACCTATATTCGTTGGAGAAAAATCTGAAATCTCACCCGTTGTAAGTACATCACTCAACCCTATATTAATTGGTTTGATAACTTCTGTCATATGGTTCAATTCTACATTCTTTTTTAGAATATCAAACGTTTCTGGTATAGGTTCAAAAGAGTAAATCTTCGCAGGACGACATTTTGATGCCCAATATAAAGAATGATTACCAATATTTGCTCCGATATCTAAAATTACCGCATTCTGAGGAATATACTTAGATACTATGCTCAATTCCCCTTCCTCAAAAAAGTGCCCTTCAGCGATTATTTTTTGAATAAAATCATCTGATATATTAGGGAGGTAAAACAAAACATTATCAACTCTACGATACTTAGAACCTAGTGAAAATTTAATTTCTGTGAGCCTTTCATTAGCTAATTCCATCTGTCTTCTTATCTTGTTCATCTTACATAAACATACTATTAAGACTACCAGTATTCCAAACAAACAAAACGCTTTTAAAAAATCAACACAACATCCAGATTTATCATATTTCATAAATAAAATTCCTTACAAACCATTATATAGATTATTAAATTTTGATTAATTTTAAAATACGTATTTAAACATTTTTTTGCAATACCAGGGTGTATTCTAACCCTTCAGACAAAAAACTATTTACTTGCTCTACTAGACAATTAAACTCTCGTGAAGGAAATAGTGCTTCCTGTGCTAACCTCAACTCCGCGTCACGCTTTGCCAAAGCATCATTGTATACACGTTGTCTCTCGGCATTCTCAAGATTTTTATAGTAATTAAATCTTTCTAAATTAGATGATTCATTGCCATAGGCAGCTGATGTATGCACTTCACCATAATCTGTGCCCGATGGACAGTTCCAAGCAATCTCTAACATTCTATACTTTTTTATCAGGAACCACATATCTGCACATGAGACGTAAGTATTCCAGTTTTTCGGTCCTTTATGAGGATCGCGTATTAGAATTAACGGTGCAGGTTCAGGACTTACTCTTGTTATATTAATATAATTAAAAACTGCAAATAAATCTTCCTGAGTAACCAAAACACCAAGATCAGCTCTTCCAAATAATTCACTGTAAGGTAGGAATCTTTGATAAATCTCATCAGTTTTAACATGTCTTTCTAAAACATCGAGTTGCATTATATCATCGGCTGTTATTCTTATTGGAGTTTTATCTTCAACGTTTATATGTAAAAGGAGCCCACGTAATATTTTTTCTCTTTCCAGTTGAGCCTTTGCTTTTTCAGCTTCTGAGAGTTTTTCTCTTCCCGCGGCCATTTCCTGAGCGTGAGCTTCTCTTTCTCGCTGCAACTCTTCTTGAAACTGTTTTTCCATTTCTTGTATTTGTTTTAAATATTCACGTTGTAAACTTTCAGCACTTTCTTGAATTTGTTTTAAATATTCATACTGTAAACCTTCTGCAGATCCTGCAATATCTCTCCTCACTATAGCTCCACTGTTAGGATTGTATCGCTCTAACATCCCTTCCGTCATTTCAAAACTTAATGTACACATCACTGCACTTAACAAAACCTTTTTCATAATTAAACCTCTCTAATAATTCTTAAAAACACTTAATAAAACTAACGTTCATTATTCGATAATTCATAATTTCAACTTACACTTACCTCCGTCACAAAAATACAACTTCAGGCTTGCATAAAAGAAAATAGAATGTCAACTTTAGGGTGTTATTTAGGGTTGAAAATGCCGTTTTGCTCCTCTAAATCAACCACTCTTATTTTTGGTGTTTAGGGGTGACTTTAGGGTTTTTTGAGAAATTTTGTAGTTTTTTAGGGTTTTTCCCTAATATTTTTTTGAATTTTTTTTATAAAAAATGAATTTTTTATCTTCTTTTTAGTTTTGTGTTGCAAAAACATAACATATTTTGCAGACTTAGCTCCCAAATTTAGACGAAAACTCCCCCAAAAAACGGATGTTTAGGGGTACTTTAGGGGTAGCTTAGGGGGAAATATACTTGTATGAAAATACCGAAAACAGCTTTAACGATGATTCATTTAATAATTTTTAGCTGAATTTTTGCTTCTCGAAAATTTTCTTCCACATAATACTTCGTAAACTCATAGTCTTTCCAATAAACAGCTTCGAAAATTTTTAAACTGTTTTCAAAAAATTCTTCTATCGATTTCGATGTATCAAATACCCTTTGACGGTCTAGCTCTTGATACATATTCGGACTAAACGTCACTTTACCAAACTCTTTCATTGCCTTTACGAATTTCTGAAAATATTCTCTGGAAGCTCGCAAATCCTTCTGCTTAAATTTTATCACTGCTGCATGATAGTAACTCGTATTCAAAAATAAATCCGTATAATTATTTCTTTCTCGCTCTTTTTCCGCAAACATTTCCTCACATTTCTTCATAGCTTCATCCAATCGATTCATGCGGACGAGACATTCCGCTTCATGTGTTTTCAATTTAAATAGATAGTCTCCCTTCATCAGTTTTTCGAATATTTTCCGCGCGGTTTCAAAATAATCATACGCCTTGGTTACTTCATTTAATCTCAAGTAAGATAATCCTCTTTCCCGTGCTATTATTCCTTTAACGTAAAATATATCCGCAGCATCAAATCTCGATGCAATCAAGTCTTCCGCTTCTTGAGCTATTTCCAAGGCCTCTTGATAATGCGCCAACGCGTTATGAATCCCCGCAAGCTTTATTTTGTGCACCGCTTTTCGGCTAATGATTTCTTCAATATCCGCAAATCTCGAATCTTCTAACACTTCTATTGCTTTTTCCATCAACGGAACTGCTTTCTTCGCGTTTTCTCTGTTTATTCCATCCATGAAATAATTGAATGACATGTCTTCATAGATATTGGATTCTGATAATCTTTTTTTTACTTCGTCAGCTCGCACATTTTTGAGAAGAGCCAGTGCTGATGTAAAGCAGTTATTTGCTTCTTCAAATTGATACTGCCTCATTCGGACTATTCCCAATAACCGGAAGCACTTCACTTTATCCATGCCCTCTAAACAATTTATGCCTTCGTTTAAATACTTGCCTACCTGCGTGTTTTTATTCATTATCGTGCAGACTTCTCCGATCCTCAATTTTACCTGTGCCAGAGTATACTCATCTAAACAACTATTTCCCCTATTTAGTTCCAAAACATCTTCAAAACATTTGAGGGCATCTTTAATTCTATACGTTCGGTCTCTAAAAATATCGCCGATCAATATTAGCAACCTTGATTTATCTTCTTCTAATCCTGCACTTTTTATATTTGAAACTTTAGTAAGTACTGATTCCAGATGGGGTAATTCCAACTCATTATTTTCATTTTTACTAAGCGCATTCGTTAATGTGTGTATTCCATTTACCAATTCTTCATTATTCAAATTCTCCAAAATATAGCTATATCCTATATCGTGACTTGACCTATGTATTGAAATATCCGAACCATTATCCGTGATTAGTGAATGTTCTTTCAATTTCCTTATGAAATTATTGGCATTAATTATCCCTGAGACATCTTTCAAAATGCATTTCGGAATATTTTGAGAATCCATTAGACACAATACCAAGAGCAACTGTTTAAATTCATTTTTCCCCTGCAAAATTTCCTTGAATACTGAGCTGACTATTCCATATCTCGTTTCTCCGTAACTTGCATTTTCTTTCATCAACTTTTTTTGCTGTTCACTCAGAGCTTTCAAACTCTCCTTCATTATTTTCTTGTATTCTTCCGGAGTTACTTTTGTGTTTTTTACAAAGTATGCTGCCGCACATACGTCCAATGGAAACTCTGGTACTGATGCGAGAAACTTTTCCACCTGCTTTTTATCATCTTCCGAAAGATTTTCAAACTCGCATCCATAGGATATATTTGTGAATAATTCCTTCCTTTCCTGTTCCTGCAATCTCCCTATGTTTATTATCCATTCTCGATTTATAAAATTGCTTTCTTCTAAACTTTGGTTCCTTGTAGTAATCAAAACAATACCTCGACTCCACACCTCCTCCATAGGAAAATAGTCTTTGATATCTTCAAACGTTCCTACATTATCCAGCAATAATACCCAGCTGCCGGATTGCTTTAGTCGATTTGCTGTGAACCGTATCAGACTCCTTTTCCGATGTTCCGGACTTTTTAAATTCCTAATCACGTCCAGCTCTCTTCTGTGTTCTGCTGTTTTAGAAACATAATCAGCCAATTCCATAAATGAGTTATACAGCGTTTCCGACGTCTCTGCGTTGATCTCGAACTTTATGCTGCCCTTTATTGATGATAAAACTTTTCTGGATATCGTAGTTTTCCCTGCAC
>CAZEAT010000057.1:0-5257 GCA_964510175.1 uncultured Holosporaceae bacterium | reverse complement strand
AACAGTTAAGGAAGAGCAAAATCATCCAACAAAGGCCCTTTTTGATAAGAAATTAAATCCGATTCTAATTGCTAAGACTTCAGAGGAAGATGATGAAGTAACAAGAGTATATTTTAATCCTCCTAAACGAAAAGTTCGTAGTGTTATAAGTGATGAAGACAGTGTTGATAATGAAGATGACAATACTTCGACTTTACAGCTATTGGATGAGAAACCTTTAGATGAGGATAATTCTCGTTATATTAGCGTTGATGATAATTACAATTGTTATAAAGCTGAAATAAGAAATAATACGCTATCGATATCTACTAAAAACTTAAAGACAGGGAAGGAAACGATTATTTATAATTTGGCAAATGTTTCGGGATTTTCTCAATGCAAGATTAATCTAGATAGCGATGGTGTTCCAGAATTTGTAACTATTAATGCTCGTCGATATCAACATAAACTGTGGAAGCAATCTGTCAGCAAACATATTAATCAATTAAATAGTAAATTCGGTTCATGGTATCGCTTGGCAGTAACAGCTAATAATAGAATTTGGTTGATTTGTGTAGTTTCGGATAAGGAACCTGACCAGTTTTATTTATATGACACATCTAATGGAGTTACAAAAATAGTATATGCGCCTAAAGTTAAATGTTCTGGTCATGAAATGCAATCGACAAAGTACTATATTACACCATCTGTTAGTCCTTATGTTCAGATGTTTTTTACTCCTGCGGCTGTTGGTATAAAAAATTCCGCAATGATTATGTTGCTTAATTCTCACAATAATTATTCATGGAAATATGTTCCTTTGGCTCAGTTGTTGAGTAATAGGGGATATAATGTAATGAGTGTAAATTTCCGTAGTACAGATGCTGAAATTGTTCAAGGAGATATATTGAAAGCTGCTGCTTGGGCGATGAAAAATGGGCTTTGTAGAGGTGGAGATATAGTTTTATGCGCCAAGAAAAAGAGTTCATTGGCGGCTTTAAATGCTTTTTGTGCGAATCAGAGAGTATTTAAAGGGTGTATTTTAGCTCAACAAAATGAAAGCCAACTTGCTCGATTGAATGAGGTAAAAATAGAAAATGCATTGAATAAGAGCTTATTAGTTTTTGGTAGATTCCCTAATAGTGAGGCGGCAGAAACTCTTAAAGAAAATTTGGAGGATACAAAGGCTTCTATTTTAAGTACCAATACAGCTATGGATGAAAAACTAATTATGGGATTAATTGATAATTATTTGGCTAAAATTAACAACAATTCTCGTAAAGAAATTTTATCTAAAAAAGAAATTGAAAAATTGGATATTAGTATGGATAGTTTAGGCTTAGTTTCTAAAAATGAAGATTCCGATGAAGACGAAGATGATGAAGAATCTCATTTCGCAGGAGACAACACATACGATTCGTTATAGATTAACTATTTCTTTTTTAAAGTATCAAACCGAATGATGTTATCTTCTTCAGTACGCTCTTTATTGGATTTTCGGTTAGAACGTGTGCCATTTTTAGGGTCATCATCCGAAGGAAAATCATGATTTTCTGAGTTATTAAACTTAGGAGTAAATTGTAGAGCAAATTTTACAGATGGGTCAACAAAAGCCGTTAAAGCGTCGAAAGGAATTTTCAAAACTTCACGAATCCCATCGAAACTTAACTCTACTGAAAAGTAATTTCTTTCGACCGTTAAGTTCCAAAATTGATATTGTAATACAATCATTACTTCTTCTGGATGTTGGTCTTTTAAAAATTTAGGAACAACAGTATCTGGGTGATCTGTTCTAAATCTTACGTAAAAATGATGATTATGAGATAGCCCATCTTTAGAAACATCGGTTAATACTTCTTTAACAACAGAAATAAGTGCTTTTTGCACTAATTCATCATATCTGAAATTACTCAACATCATCTCCAAATATACTGGGGCGAGTGACAGGAATTGAACCTGCGACCTCCAGAGCCACAATCTGGCGCTCTAGCCAATTGAGCTACACCCGCCATACTTTCATTTCTTGTACATTTTTGTACAGGAAAGGTCAATAGAAAAAGTTTATATATTATTAATTTTCTGCAATTTGAAAATTTTTGTTGTAAATTAAATTCAATTGTTTACAGGTATTGCAAAAGTTAGGAAAATAGATTAAATATACCGAATAATGAGTCATTAGAGGAAAAGTTATGCTTGCAGTAGTTAAAATAGGCGGGAAACAGTATAAAGTTAAAGCAGGGGATATTATTTCCGTCGAGAAGCTACCTCTCGAGGAGGGGGCTAAAACTGAACTCTCCCAAGTATTGATGATTGAAGATAATGGTAATGTGAAAGTGGGAACTCCTAATGTTGAAGGAGCACTTGTTACAGCTAGTTTGTTAAAACAAAAGAAAAGAGATACCATTTACATATTTAAAAAGAGTCGTAGAAAAAATTATCGTCGGAAAAATGGACACAGACAAATTGTCAGTATTTTGAAGATTGAAAATATAAAAGGATAAGGGAGTAAGGAATGTCAACAAAAAAGGCTGGTGGAAGCTCCAAGAACGGGCGCGATTCCGAAAGTAAAAGATTAGGTGTAAAGATTTTCGGCGGACAATCAGTAATTGCTGGAAATATTATTGTCCGTCAGCGCGGTACGAAAATGAAACCAGGTGATAATGTCGGCTTAGGTAAAGACCATACAATTTTTGCAAAGGTCAATGGAACTGTAAAGTTTTCTAAAAATTCTAGCGGTCGCTCAGTCGTTTCAGTTATCGCTGGTGAATAGTTGTTTTTCTAAATAAAAATATCTTAATAAGCCCCATTTGAGGGCTTTTTTTATATAACTAATAAGTGTTTCTACTATTTTTAAGGACTTGCAATTTATATTTATAATATTCATTGGCGAAAGTATGATTTTTTTTCAGTGTTTTAAAGTTTGGCATATCTGTCGCACGTAATTCAGAAATTATTTTGAAAGCTTTTCGTAAAATCTTTTGAGCGAGCTTTTTTTGAGAACTATCTTCTGAGAAATTGACTTTTACACAGCAAAGAGAGATAAAATCTTCTAAATAATTTTTAGGCATTTTAATAAAGTTATCTATCAGGTTTAGTAATTCTTCATCTGTCATTGTTGGAATTTTTATAAAATCTTCATAATGATTACAAACTAGTACTGCAAAATTACGATAATCATGCGGTACTTTTAATCTTTTACAAATGGTTTTTATTACCTCTGCGTAATCGAGTGAATTATCAGATGGCAATTGCTTCAAGTTGTAAAGCAGAAAAGCAAACTTTATAAATTCATTATATTTAGAGATGGCTTTTAAATTTTTAATAACTTTCTCAATTATAAAAGAATTATTGTCTTTATCTGGAGTTGTCCAAAATTTTACAATTTCTGGCAAGATGAAACACAACGCTCTACACTCATATGATGTTTCAATAAAACGATAAAAATGTTGGGATTTTAAGGCTTTTTCAATTTCGTTCCAAATGCGTTCAATCGAAAGATTTTCTAGTTCCTTTGCCAATACCATGGAATGAACTAATTCCATTGTTGAAGAATCAACAGAAAAGTTTAATTGTGCTGCAAGACGACAAAGTCGAAGGATTCTCAATGGATCTTCCTTGAAGTGTTTTGAATTTACGGCTTTGAGTTTTTTCTGACGAATATTTTCTATGCCATTATAATAATCGATGTATTCTCCAGTCTCTTCATCGTAAGCTATGGCGTTGCAAGTAAAATCTCTTCGTTCTAAATCTTCCTTAAGACTTACAGAATTGTCAAACAAGAATTGAAAATCGGTGTGTCTTGCTCCAGTTTTTATTTCTTTTCGAGCTAGAGCATACTCGTCATTACTTCCTTTTTTTATAAATACAGGGAAGGATTTCCCTACAGGAATAAATCCAGCTTCAAGCATGTCAACAGCTGAGGCTCCTGCTACCACATAATCTTTGTCTTTAGGAGCAATTCCTAGAATTTGATCTCGAACGGCTCCTCCTACTAAATAGGTTTTTATTTGTTTATTTTTTTTATTTAATTTATTCATCTAAAAACGCATCATCTATAGTTGTATCATTTTGTTGACCATATTTTTGGAAATACATACTCTTTATGGTGCTATATAATCCAATAGAATCTTTCTTTTCTGAATCTATTAAAGTTCCATTTTGAGCTCTATCATTGATGGTTTGTACGATAGTTTTTGTAACCATCCACGGCCATCCTATTATATAGGTTATAGGATTCATAAACCAAGAAATAGGTTCAGCAACGGTATCACGAGCCGATGATGGACCTAGAACCGGTAACATCACATAATCTCCAGTTGGCACTTCCCATTTTTTTAGAGTATCTTTGTGTGATATTGAGGACTTCGGAATATCTACCGCTTCTGCTATATCAAATAATCCAAATAATCCTAAAGTAGAGTTAAATGTAAATCTAATAATTGAATTTAATAGATGTTCTCCATCTTCGGTTAATATATAATTTACAGCATAAAAAGGTTCACTCAAGTTATTTAATACGTTTGAAATTCCTTGCTGAATTGGGTCTGCAGTTATTTCTTTATAAGTATCAGACACTGGCTTTAATATGTTTTCATCTAATGTCAGGTTAAGTTCGAGCATGTCTTCGTTGAATGGTTTTAAAGGGTCAGGATTTTCGGGAGTTGAAGAACAAGCTGTTATAAACATAAATAATAAATTTTTTATTTTTCCATGAAAAATTTTCCTCAAACTTTGTCTCCCTCGTAACAGTCATAAATATTATTATATCAAAAAGTAAAAATAACATTATGATTCGTAAAAATAAAACTTTATTTTAATGTTGTGCATGATATCATAATTTTATTGCGTTCATAGCTCAGCTGGATAGAGCGTCTCCCTCCGGAGGAGAAGGCCGGAAGTTCGAATCTTCTTGAACGCACCATTTTTCTCAAATTCTTTCTAAATATTTAAATTATATTTTCAGACAAAAATTAGTATATTATTAAATTTTATGAGGTAGAATAATCTTTTGTGGCAAAGGATAAAATGGAATAGAAAATGAAAATATCGTTTAACTTGCGCAATTTTATCCTGATTTTGATAGCGTGTTTGATACTGTTTTCTTGCCATGAACTGTTGAAAAATTCCTCCGACACAAAAGTTATAAAACGCCAGCAATTTACAGTTAATGCGGAAAAAATAAAAACGACCAAGATACATACGATATTAGAGTTTATAGGGACTGCTGTTTCAAATGAATCAGTAGATATTACATCTAACATTACTCAAAAAGTCTCTT
>CAZEAT010000056.1:4005-5264 GCA_964510175.1 uncultured Holosporaceae bacterium | reverse complement strand
TAATGGATATCCTAAATCCACTTGTATTTCATTAAATCATGTTATTTGTCATGGCATTCCTTCTTCTCGCAAATTGGTGAATGGAGATATTTTGAATATTGATGTCACTGTTATTGTAGATGGTTGGTACGGTGATACTAGTCGCATGTATATAGTGGGCAAACCATCTGCCAAAGCAATGGAATTAATTGATGTGACATATAATGCATTGATGTTAGCTATAGATATTGTGCGTCCTGGAGTTAGATTGGGAGATATAGGTCATACTATCCAGAGCTATGCCGAAGGTAAAAAATTTTCAGTAGTGAGAGATTATTGTGGCCATGGTACAGGTAGAACTTTTCATGCTGAACCGGCCGTATTACATTTCGGGAAACCAGATACTGGCCTTGAGTTAGAGCCTGGTTATGTTTTTACCATCGAACCTATGATTAATGTGGGAACTTATCGTACTCGCTTAATGAATGATGGATGGACAGCTATCTCCGCAGATCGTTCGTTGTCTGCGCAATTTGAGCATACTCTAGGGGTTACAGAAGATGGCTGTGAAGTGTTTACAAAATCTTTACTTGGACTTACTAAACCTCCGTATGGAGTGGAAAATAAGTAGTTTTAAAGCTATCTTATTGAAATTTACTGAATATTAAGGTTATTTGGGTATCATTTTCTTGAGAGAAAGAAATGAAACCTATTACAGTAGCCGTTTGCTTCTTATTATTTCAAAATGTATTTTGTATCTCATCAGAGAGAACAGAATTTGAACAGTTATACGATAATTTAAAACAAAAACATAATAACTTAGGTTTTTTATTAAAGGAAGTTTGCGATAGTTTTCCTAGAGCTTATCTAAATAGTATTTTTGGCGTAGATTCTTTTCTAATAGAACTAATAGATGAGATAAAAAATAATAAATATAGGTCTGGCTTGTTTGTAAAGCCAGAGGAGGAGACTGAAGAAACCTCAAGGACTGAAATGGAAAAGGAAGAAGAGAAGGAAGATACTGAAGAAGAATCCGAAGATGAAACAGAGGAAGAAAATGACTCGCAAGAAGAAGCAGAGCCTGAAGATGAGGACGGATCTATTGATGAAGAAGAGAAAGAAGAAGGTTCATTAGCAGAAAATACTGTTTCTACTCAACAGGATGCTGAACTTCTACCTATATCATATGGTGTGCAAGATAAACAGTCTTCAGAACCAACATTACAGCAACTTCAAGAAGTAAATAATGTATTCCATGATGATATTGATGGAATTGAAGA
>CAZEAT010000056.1:0-3905 GCA_964510175.1 uncultured Holosporaceae bacterium | reverse complement strand
ACTTAAAGTAGAGGATAGACAGGATGATGTAGAGGATTCTCTAGAAGAAAACAACGTAAATGAGGTGGATGAGAGCAACGCAAAGAATGTGGACGAAGAGAGTTCAATAAAAGAAGAGGTAGAAGATACACCTTCGGTGGAAGAATTACCGGAGGTAAATAAAAATTTAGAAGAAGACATAGGTAAAGAAGCGGATTCATCAGATGTTGAAATAGAAAATTCCGACGATATCAAAGATGAAGGAGTTGCTATTGAGTCTAATGAAGAGGAAAATATAAAGAATGAACAAAATTTTCTCCCTGATGTAAATGATTCTGAAGTTGAGGCTGAAACAGAAATTGAAATGCCAGAAATGCCTACTAAAGATGTCGAAGAAGTGGGCGCAGAGAAAGAGTCGATTAATGAAGAAAATGTAGTTTATGAAGATGTACCAGATGACAATGTGATACAGGTTCAGGAAGGCACGTTTGAATATCCTGAAAAATCCTCTAGGGTAAATTTTGAGGACATTGTAGATAAATCAAGTGAAATTGATTTTAATATACCATATTACGAAGACGATAGAGTGCATGCTGGAGATTTTTAGGGAGATAAAAAGTTGAATTTGATAACAAAAATATTATTAGTTCTGATATTCGTTTTTAGTGTGTCTGCTGAAGCCGGTGATTTGTCGGATAAAGAAGCGACTAAGCTTCTAATAATTCAATATTTAGAAGATATGAAGAAAACAATAGATTCTTTGAAATTAGAAATACAATCAAACACAACTTTATCGCCAAAACAAAAATTTGAGCTGGATTTTGCGTTGAATGAACTAATGAATAATAAGCAAAAACTATTTGATATTATTAAGTCTGCTGATTAATTAAAGATAAATTTTAATACTTCATTCATGAGAAGCGTTCCTTTATGAGAAAGCTTTATTTTATTTTTATTCGAAGTAAAAAGCCCTTGTTGTTGTAAAATTTGAATGCGTGGCATAAAAGCGTCTATGAGATTTGAAGGAAATTGACTATATAATTCTTTTGAGCAAATACCTTCCGTTAATCTTAGCCCCATAATAAATTTTTCTTTAAGTTGTTGTGTATCAGAAAGAGTATGTATAAAAGATTTTTCTTTTGTCTGAATTTTTTGTATCCAATTTTTTAGAGATTTTTCTTTTATGACTTCCGTTTTTTGATTATTAAGAGTTAATCGACTATGTGCTCCTAGGCCAACTCCAAGATAGTCTTCATATCGCCAATAGGTTAGGTTGTGTTTAGACTGAAAATTTGGTTTAGCGTAATTAGAAATTTCATATTTTTTTAGGGAATATTGTTTCAAGTATTTTTCGATAAAGTTAAATAAGATAATAGATTTTTTTTCTGAAATGTCTGATATTTCTCCATTCGATAGTTTATGAAAAAACGGAGTATTTTCTTCAAAAGTGAGTTGATAACATGATAGGTGAGGGCATTTAAATTCCATGGCTATCGATAAATCTTTTTCTAAATCTTCTTGAGTTTGAATTTGATAGCCATACATTAAGTCAAAGCTATAGTTGGAAAATTTTCGAGTCACAATATCTGCTGCTTTTAAAGCTTGTGATGAATTATAAATTCTTCCTAAAAATTCTAAATTTTTTTGCTGAAAACTTTGAATTCCTAAAGATAGTCTATTTATTCCGGCCTTTTGGAAATCTAGTATTTTATTTTCGGTAAACGTCGCAGGGTTGGCTTCTAATGTTATTTCTACATTTGGAGATACTGCATAGTTTGAACATAAAAAATTGAGGATTTTTTCTACGTGTTGAGGAGCCATTAAAGAAGGAGTTCCCCCTCCAAAAAAAATAGTTGAGATTAATGGGGAATAATCTATTTTTTTTAGACTATTTTTTAAATCGATTAATAGAAAATTTGCATATTCATTGTATATATTTGTATCTGTTTCCGGAAAACTTAGAAAGTCACAATAAGGACATTTAGATAAACAAAATGGCCAATGAATATAAATTGCAAGTGGTTTCATTACTTATTTAATATCTCTTCTTGCATCGTAAATATTTTTTGCAAGCCGTTTCGAGAGATATATAGCATTTGCATTAATTGATTATCACTCATAGTTCCATGTTCTCCTGTGGCTTGGATTTCAACTAAATCTCCATTTTTTAGCATAACGAAATTGGCATCTACTTGTGCATTGGAATCTTCACTATAATCTAAATCTAACAAAATTTCGTTATTCACTACTCCACATGAAATGGCTCCTACAAGATTTTTCATTGGATTATTTTTTAGTCCTAAGCTTTTAATTGCCAAACCCAAAGCTACACAAGCTCCGCATATTGAAGTTGTTCTTGTGCCTCCATCTGCTTGAATAACATCGCAATCTATCTTTATTTGAATTTCACCCAATGCTGATAAATCTACAGCGGCTCGTAATGAGCGGCCAATGAGCCTTTGTATTTCTTGAGTTCTACCAGATTGCTTACCCTTAACGGCTTCTCTTTCGGTTCGAGTATGAGTAGCTCTTGGAAGAAGTGAATATTCTGCAGTTATCCATCCTTGTCCTGTTCCTCTTAAAAATGAAGGTACTTTTTCATCGACGCTTGCTGCGCATAGTACTTTTGTATTTCCAAACGAAATAAGACAACTTCCTTCTGCATGAGCGAGATAATTGGGAATCATTTCAATTGTTCTTATATCATTATTACTTCGATTTAGACTTCTCATTATAGTTTATCCTTTCAATTATGTCCGATGATTTCATATGTAGATCAATTCGAAATATTTTATCCCGATTTTTTTCACCATTTATAAGACTAATTTTTGTTTTGGCACATTTCAAAGTTTTGCTCAATATTTTTATAACCGATTCATTTGCCTTTCCATTTTCCGGAACCGTTGTTACAGATATAGCTAAGGCTCCGTTTTTTATTCCTTGAATGGAGTTTCTTGAAGCTTTAGTAGTAACTCTAACTTTGAGAATAATATAATCTGCTTTTATTTCAAAAAAGTCGTTATCCATAGTACAATTTTATTGTAATCAATAATTTACGGTATTATATTCTGTTTCAAGCAATTTGAAAGTATAAACATGCTCAAAAAACTGCCTTTTATTTTAATTATAACAATTATTGCTTCAATTATACTAGCTCCAGCGATTCCATTGATTGCTAAACAGATAATTTTTGCTATCAGTTTAACTATTAAATCATTGGTAGTTTTTTTACTGCCATTTATTATTTTTGGATTACTATTTAAAACTTTTGTGAAATTATCACAAAATGCTTTAAATATTATCATTTTAATTTTTGGTACATTGATATGTTCAAATTTTATTAATACTTTTGTAACTCATTATTTAGGAGAGATAGTATTTCATTCGGACTTAACTTTTTCGACAGATACTTTACAAATCATTCCTTTAATTCCTTATTTTAATTTTGAAATTCCAAGTCTTATAAAAAATGACTATGCTTTATTTGGTGGAATGTTATCAGGTTGGATATTATCGGCATCTAATCGTACATTAGCTTTGAGGTTATCGAAGATTTTTGATTTATGGGTTCGTAAACTTTTTACGATTATTTCTATTCTAATACCTCTATTTATTATTGGATTTATATTCAAATGCGCAGCAGAAGGTATTTTGATAGGTATTTTAAAGAGCTATTCTCAAATTTTAGCGATTTTTGTTGGTTATGCTTCAGTTTATACATTAGGATTTTACTGGATGGCTAGTGGATTTAGTTTTTCTTCATATTGGAAAAGTTTAAAAAATATGGCGCCTGCTTTTTTAACGGCTCTTGGTACAATTTCCAGCGCGTTAACTATACCAGTTACAATAATATGTACGGAAAAAAATGTAAAAAATAAAGACCTTGCAGACACAGTAATTCCTGCAACGGTAAATATTCATTTGTT
>CAZEAT010000055.1:0-5332 GCA_964510175.1 uncultured Holosporaceae bacterium | reverse complement strand
ACTTTGACGATTTTGCCTCGCTCTAAGTTTAATCCGATTATTGAACAGAAACGTTTGGAAAAATATTTTCAAGTAAATACTTTAGAGAGTTTCGGGTTAACAAAAGATACAGAATTATCCTGTTGTGGTTCTATTCTCGAATATTTAATGATTACGCAAAAGAATAATCTAACAACCTTACCTATTCCTAAAAAAATTTTTATGGAGCAATATTTAGTAATTGACGCGGCTACCGCAAAAAGCTTGGAGATTATGTCTTCATCTCAAGGGCAAGACTCTGGAAGTCTTCTACAGGCCATAGATAATACAAAAACTGCTTTTGGAGCTAGACTTTTGGTTGCCCGTTTATCCATGCCAATTATCGATATAAATTTATTAACCAAAAGATTAGATTGCGTGGAGTTTTTTCGGAAAAATCACAAATTATCCGAAGATATCAGAAAGTTGCTTAGTGAATGTCCTGATTTAGAAAGAGCAATTAATCGTGTAAGATTTAATAAATTTTCGCCTAGAGATATGGAAGCCATTCGTGATTCTATTGAAATTATATTAAAATTACAGAAACTTTGTTCTAATTCAGAGATCTTAACAGAAAGCGAAGAATTCAGTTTTTATAATTTGGCAGACTTTAATTCATTACATGCTTTATTAAGTCGAGCATTAGTAGAAAAGTTTTCTGCGAATGGATTTTTAATCGCTGAAAAATATTCTGAAGAGCTAGATAAACTTAGATATTTACGTTCTCATGTCGAAGACCTAATGCAGAAACTACAAGACAAATACATATACAAGACAGGGATTAATACCCTCAAGATAAGAAATAATGCTATCATTGGATGGTATATTGAGATTCCAGCCTCACAAAAAAGTAAAGTTCTAGCTGAATTTGTACATCGTCAGACATTAGTAAACAACATTCGGTATACAAGTGATGAAATTCTAGAATTGCAGTCCCAGATAGTTTCTGCCGCTGAAAAATGTAATAATTTGGAACAACAACTTTATACAGAAATAGTGAATAAAGTTACTGAAAGATATAATGACATTTCTTATGCTGTAAAAGTTTTATCGCTTTTGGATATATATACTAATTTTGCTGTTATTTCGCTGGAAAGAAATTATATTCGTCCTGAAATTACAGATAAACCTATTTTAGAAATAGAAGATGGTCGCCATCCTGTACTTGAACACAATCAAGAAAATTTTATTGCAAATACATGTAATTTATCGGAGGAATCGCGCATTTGTCTTTTGACAGGGCCAAATATGGCGGGGAAAAGCACATATTTAAGGCAAAACGCTCTACTTATTATTCTAGCTCAAATGGGATCATATATTCCAGCTTCTAAAGCAAAGATTGGAATTGTTGATAGACTGTTTTCTCGCATAGGCGCTTCCGATGATATTGCAAGAGGACGTTCTACTTTTATGGTGGAGATGATAGAAACAGCTATTATCCTCAATCAAGCTACAGAAAAATCTTTTGTAATTTTAGATGAAGTCGGAAGAGGAACATCAACCTATGATGGATTATCTATAGCTTGGGCAGTTATTGAAAATCTGTACAATATCAACAAATGTCGAGTTTTATTTGCAACTCACTATCGAGAACTTACAGCTTTAAAAGACAGTTTACATCAGATAAACTGTAAAACCTTAAAAGTACAAGAATGGCAGGGAAATGTAGTATTTTATCATAAAATAATAGACGGAATTGCTGATAAATCTTATGGAATTCATGTGGCTAGTATAGCTGGAGTTCCCCCAAGTGTAATTAGACGGGCCAAAGAGTTATTGATTAAATTTGAAACACAAAAATCTAATTTTGACTTAACTGTAGAACCTGCGGACCAAATGGAATTAAGTTATTCGTCCTCGAAAATAGAAGATAAACTAAAACAAATTGATTTAAATAACTTAACTCCTTTGCAAGCCTTAAATTTTTTGCAGGATTTAAAAAATACTTTATAGCTTAATTTTATTGTTTGAAAAACATGTACATTTTTAAAGAATTATCGTATTTTCTATCTATTAATTAAGTGGAGCATTATGCAAATAAAAGGGAAAATGAGTTTGTCATCTCGCCTTTGGTTAGACAGGCAATTAAATGACCCTTATGTAAAATTAGCCCATAAGGAAGGATATCGTTGTCGAGCGGCTTACAAATTACAAGAAATTGATGAAAAATTTAAGTTAATTAAGAAATCAAAATGTATTATTGACCTGGGCGCAGCACCAGGAGGCTGGTCTCAGCTATTGGCACAAAAGTCATCCTCTAACGCAAAAATCGTAGCGATAGACTTGCTGAATTTTCAACCAATAGATAAAGTTAAAATTTTCATTGGCGACTTTGAAGATTCTCAGAATCAAAAAAACATCAAAGAGTATCTTGGCGAAAAGGCAGATTTAATTGTTTCTGATATGGCTCCTTCAACTATCGGACATGCTCAAACAGACCATTTGCGCATTATGCGTTTAGTTTCGACAGCCTATGATTTTGTTCAAGAAATGTTGCAGCCAGGAGGAAGTTTTATCGCTAAAATATTCATGGGAGGCCAAGAAAAATCTTTTTTGGAAAAAATGAAAAAGGATTTTTCTGTAGCAACTTTTTATAAACCCAAAGCCAGCCGAAGTTTATCGGTAGAAATTTACGTTGTAGGAATAGGATTTAAAAATGCAACTTGAAGCTCGCGTAAAATCTACAATAGATCTGTTAGATATTTTTTTCTCCACAAAAGCTCCTTTTGATATAGTGATGTCGAAATATTTCAAAAATAATCGTTGGATAGGCTCAAACGATCGTCGCACTATAGCTGAATTTTCTTATTCTATTTTCAGAAATTTCGAAAAATTAAGATACCTTTGTAAAAAAATTACGGGAAATTTTGGAAGATTTTATGTCATTTCTTTTTTAAAAAATGAAAAGCATTATACTTTAAAACAAATAGAGGAAATTTTTTCTGGACGTACGTATGCTCCTCAAAAATTATCAGATTTTGAAATTAAGTTTTTAAATAACCTGACTACAGATTTTCCGGAATTTGCTGAATTAAATTATCCTGAATGGTTGGAACCTTATTTAAAAGAATCTTTGGGAGAAGCTTCGTTTAAAGAAGAAATGCTTGCTCTTAATCATAAAGCGCCATTAGACTTAAGAGTTAATACTTTAAAAACTTCAAAAGATGAAGTTATAAAGCTTCTAAATGATTTTCAGTTAGAAAATATGACCTATGCTGAAAATGGACTTCGCATTGCAAATGGAAGGATCGGACGAGGACATATTGCTTTGTCCAAAGGTTTTGTAGAAATACAAGATGAAGGCTCTCAGCTAATTGCAAAAATCTGTAATGCTTCTGAAAAAGATACAGTTATAGATTACTGTGCTGGAGCAGGTGGAAAAACATTAGCTTTGGCTTGCTATATGAAAAATAAAGGGCGAATTTTTGCCCTTGATAAATATTCAGAAAGACTGAAAAACGCAAAGATACGCTTTAAAAGAGCCGGTGTAAACAATGTTTTTTGTCAAGAAATTACAAGTAAATGGCTTAAAAGGCACGTAGAAATCGCAAATATTGTGTTAGTAGATGCTCCTTGCTCAGGTACCGGAACTTGGCGTAGAAATCCTGATATGCGAGCACAATTTTCAAAAGAAGATTTGGACGAGCTTATTCATGTGCAAGCCGATATTTTACGAATAGCACAAAAATTAGTAAAACCAGGAGGCAGATTAGTTTATTCAACTTGTTCTCTTCTAAAAAATGAAAACGAAAATCAAATCAATCAATTTTTACAAGAGTTTCCTGAATTTAAATTACAAAAAATTGAAATCGAAAATTATAATGGAGATTTTTTAAAATTATCTCCTTTTAGAAATAATACAGATGGATTTTTTGCTGCTTCTCTCATAAAAAATTGAGCAAAGTTTTTGTTAAAAACAATTTTCTCTCTAGCGACTAACTATTTAGCTGAGCTTTTCGCAATTCATGTTTTACGTAAAGCTCAAGCTATTAAGAACTAAACCTCTATCGATTAAAAGCTATTACGATTAAGGTTTTTTGCAATGAATTTATTTCTCTGCTCCATTTTCTGAATCTTTTTGTGGTGCTTCTGGAAGAATTTCTTTAGCATCACTTGCTTCTGGTATTCTATAAATAGCTCCTTCAGCGTTTTGAGAATTAACTGCTTCTTTCTCTAGAACTGCAGTTTCAACTGTTATCTTATCTCCTTCTCCAGTATCCATAGCTTTCACTTCTTCATTAGTTGTTAATAAGAACAAAAAAGCTGCAAATAATGTTAATAATTTATTTTTTTTCATATATTTTCTCCACTATTATTTAAATTATTAATTTAAATTATACCGTATAAAAGTTAATTTTTTGTAAATGTTCAAAACTTCTTTGCAATCTTGTCTTCTAAGCTTACTTAATTATTAAGGAAGGATGAACGTTACCTGAGCTTTTTAAAGAATTCTTTTAATAAGGTTTGGCAATTTGTTTCTAGGAGTCCTCCAACTACATTAGGTTTAAATGAAAAAGATTGAAATACATGACTTCCGTGTAAAACTGCCCCATACTTTATGTCATAAGCTCCGAAATATAAATTTTCAATATGAGCAAATGCGATAGCTTGAGCACACATTGCACAGGGTTCTAAAGTGACATATATAGAACAATCGTCTAAATATTTGCGCCGAAGAATTTCAGAAGCTTGTTTAATAGCAAGGATTTCAGCATGAGCGGTAATATCCTGTCTTCTTTCCACTTCGTTACCAGCACAGCAAATAATATTTTCATTCTTTACGATTACCGCTCCGACAGGCACAGAGTTTCGAGAAAAAGCTTTTTCAGCTTCCTTCAAAGCAATTTTCATAAATTCAACATTGTATGGAAATTTTTCCAATCTGGATTCCCTAAAATGGCTGGGGTGGTAGGACTCGAACCCACGAAATGGCGGGATCAAAACCCGCTGCCTTACCACTTGGCTACACCCCAACGAAACTGATTTAGCATATAATACCTCTAAATAAAAATCAATTGAATTTATAGGCTATCTGAATAAATTTCGCTCATTATATTATTTTACCACCCTACTGGTTTTGTATCATTTCGCTTCGAAATTCTCAGAAAAACTTTAGCCCCCGAGGCAATTCCAGTAAGGTTACTTCGAAGCTTGTACTTTTCAACATTCTGTAAATTATCACCACAAAAATATATTTGATTATTTTATCTTATAAATGAAGCATGTGAAGCCCAAAATTTACGACAAGAAGGGCAAATATGTAGAGATGTTTTAATCTGTATAATTACTTGAGCTATATCGTCTCGTTTTTGAC
>CAZEAT010000054.1:0-5568 GCA_964510175.1 uncultured Holosporaceae bacterium | reverse complement strand
CCCATTCTAATGGTAAAAATACAAAGTTCGATACATTGTACTCATCATAAACAGGGGTAAGTGCATTACACATTTCGTAAATCTTCACCAAATCAGTCGTTGGCTCAATTATGTAATACGGATTTGCTGAATAATAGCGACATGTCTTTTCACATCTCATTGATAACGTGTTCGCATAACCCATATAGCAAGGATTTAAATTCATTCGACGATAACGATAGTTGTTGCTAGTTGATGGACTGGATGTATCTAGCAGCATACCACTTGCCGCATAGTTATTTCCATATGATGAATATGTCGTTAAGGTACCCTGGCGACACATAATAGGACAACCATGCTGCAAACCTCCCCAGTAATACGGAGCTGTTATTGTTGTTTCTGTTTTAATGGTAGTAATGATGTTGTCTCTTTTTAGTTTGGCATCTTTTTGTCCTTGAGTTCCATATAAACATGCTCCTATCATGAGTTGTGTATTTATAGATGAATCATCAAATTGAGGAATTGATACTGTCCAATCGACGGCTCTGTCCGGAGAAATACTCAGCTTTCCAGAATATGGAATTAAGCTCATATATACTCCTCGAGTATGATAAAAATTATCTTTTACAAAGTTTTTACACGCCTGCCCCATTTGATATATAGGCGTATTTTTTGCGGTTGCTGGAAAAGTCGCACTACCTGAGTAAGTTAATGGATTTTCCGCTGTATCTGATGCCAAATCTCGGCCATTTACATTGCAGGCAGCGCTATTAACTGGAACAGCTAACACTATATCAACATTGCAACTTGCTGGAATTGCATAACCTACGTCATTATCTGTCTGAACTTGAATTTTACCTCCATTGGTAGTGTCTGAAGCTATGGAGATTTTTACATAATTTGCATCTGTACCCGTTGACCTCTGAGTGTATGTAGTTGTTGATAATGTGGAAACCAGAATATCCGTTTTTAAAGTATAAGAAGACACTGATTTGTATTGGTTTAAGTTTGTATAAAAACTGTAACCCGATAAACCACTATAAGCTGTGGAAGTACTTGGCATGTTATAATAAACATTATGCCAACTACTATCATAATCGATATCTGTAGGAGTTTTCCCAACAATACAACCATACACATGTGGCTCTACACATATTTCATGTTGTTGCAAAATATATTCTGCACTGTTTATTTTAGTTTGGTCTATTTCATCAAACATACTCCTTCTGTTCGTAGGCTCAGAGGCTTTATCTATTCCTAACCACATGCCATAATATCTATTCCAGCCATAACTCGAAGAGGCATAAGAACAATTGTACCATCTGCATATATATTTAGTGACATCAGAATAACTTACTGTCTTTTTAGGCGCAGCTACTGTATAGGAAACATCGACGGGATTATATTTTCCTTTTTTAATGACTTTATAGCTGGATTTTACATCTAAGCCAGGGATAGCACTTCCTATAACACTGTTACTATAACATGGATTGGCATTGTAAACAGCATCGGCAACTTTATAGACACCTTCTTTTTGCTGTCCTAATGTAAGTCCAGGGTTCCAGTTTTGAGCTACAGCAAGAGCTGCTTCTTTTGCACAACGCTTGCTGTAATCTGATACATTTGCTTTTCCTACTTCTTGCAATACATCTAACTTTGTTCGGTGATCTAATACCAGCTTCGTTCCGTACAACATTAGCGGAATAAATATGGCTACTATTATCAGAATTGCTCCACGTGATTGACACTTAAGCAATTCCTTTACCTTTTTAGCTAAATGCTTTAGTTTACTGAATTTCCCTGAAATATTTGAATGTTTTTGACTCATAGGGTGTTTTACCCCCCCCCTACTACTTGTCAAAAACCTGCCCTTCTTCGCCATATTTAATTCTCTCAAATAGATTTTTTATACTACATAAATTATTTCCTTTAATATGTTACTCTTCCTTTACTAATTTTTTATTAATTCTTTGGGAGAATTAAATAACGTTCTACAAAGTCAATCCCCCGAATGTTGTGCCAAGAGGAAGCTCGCATTATTGCATGATTTTATGAAGAGAAGCAGCATAATTTAAGGAAGCATGAGGTCTAGTATGGTTATGTTCGTGTCTGAAGTTTTCGATTAAAGCTCTGGACCCATTCAAACTACTGAAAGCCAATGGATTTGCTCTAAGATATCTTAACAAAGATAAGGTTGGTGAAGTTGACTTTGTGATCCAGCAGGGAAGCCAAATTATTCCCGTGGAAATCGAATCAGGAAGAGATTATATCAAACATTCCGCTCTCAATAATTCGCTTAGCGTAAAGGAGTGAGATTTGAAGGCCTAGCAAGTTTTAAAAGTTACGGGGCTTTCTGTCAAGAAAACAAAAAGCTCAAAAAGATTTCGAACAAGAAACACCTCATCACTATTTCACAGTTGAAGCTAAAAGGAGTGGCGCATAGTTTTTTCTCCGTACAGTGGTTAAATGGTTACTTTTTAAGAGTGCGCAGAAAATTCTTGATTTGCTGATACCAATATTGAGAGAATTCCTTCTTCGAGACTTTTGGAATTGGCTTATCTTTATATTCCAAGTACTCTACAATTATCAGCTTTACACTTTTTAAGGATTTTATCGCAGCTTTGACATCTTCCAATTTGCTCGTACTGTTATCCACGAATATTATCAGCTTCGGTTTTGGCGCAATCTTTCTAAAAAAGCTAACCAAGACATCACCTTTCGAACAACGATTAGTCGTTATGATTCCTCTTTTATAAACTGGGTAGCCGGATAAATATTTTGGGAACTCTAAAAACTTAAAGTCTTGTAAATTATAACTATTGTTAATCTCAATGCAGTTTTTATTCAATAAGCTCAAGTAAGCATCTGCATTCTTTTCAAGTGAACTGGAACAAACTATAAAATTTACCTTTGCATATTTTTTCAAGAATGCTGACAACCTTTCATTTATCAATTTTTGATTTTGCGTTGCCATCATTTGAGTAAGCATTTTATCTGCTTGCTCGTGGGACAGCTGCCTTATAATTGTCTTAAATTCGTTTTTATGTATGTCGATATTAATTTTATGTAGACATGGTATAAGTGGATACATAAGGGTATAATTAAAATCAAACACGACCAAAATATCTTCAGGTTTTTGCATAGAATGGGATAAAATGTCATCAATTTGGGATAGGTTTGCTGCTTTTTCATACTGTATTTCAGCGGCTTCGATGTAATCGTCATTGCCAACACATCCAAATAACAGAGTTAACACCATCCAATTTACCATACATCTAACATTAAAACGCACCTCATACCTCCTAAATCCTACAGTAAACACGCCATTCACTTTCCTCATTATAATTACTGCACAAGCAACTTCAAACAATAACCTTTGTGCTTACAGCCTCTTGATACATTTTATTGGTACTACAAAGAGGAATTTTACTCCATTTAAATTCTTTCAACTTCAATAATTTCACAAATCTAACTCTTGAAAACATAAAGTAGAACGTAAAAATTATTAGATTAAAAAGTAAATGCTTGCTATTGAACAAAAGTCCATCTATTACATATTGCGATAATGGTTGAGACATCGAATAACTGGTAGGCAAGATAAAGTAGCAAATAATATCAATAAAGCAGCTATAAGTTAAAATAGACATGATGCTTAAACATAAATTTACTTTGCACGATAATTTGCTTAACCCCGTAAGACAGATAAAAGCTAACAAACTGCCCCCGGTGAATTTTGCACTTGTATCTCCCATGGTGACAACGATATACAGAAGCCACATTACCTTAAAAACACCAGAAAATCCCCTATTCAACTGGCCAAACATCAAAAGTATAGAACCAATCACCATTACTTCTTATTATAGCATATTGGTTTTGGATGTCTAGTCGCAACAACTAATAATAACGTAAATTTTGAGGGAGCTTAAACATGTGGGAATCTGGAATATTAACAATAGATGGTATGAATATTGTGTGGAACGCTAAAGTTTTTGATGAGGGTAGCATATTCGGTATCAATGAAGGACGCATATCAAAGTTAGCTGCTCGAATTAATGATGATTGGATCTTCAATTATGACAGAGGATGGGACATTAAACCTAAAGACAAGATCGCTAAAAAAGCTTTTAAAATCCTTGTTCAAAAATATAAATAATAATGCCAAGGACAAAGTAATCGGTTTTCAAATGATGATCGAGTGTATCGAATAAATTATCTTCAGAATATTTGACGTTTTGAGCGATTTTTGGTATCATAAAGGTGTTATTTTGAATGGCTTTCTGCTCTTGGGAGGTATGAGATGATGAAAAAATTGTTTTCGGTTCTTGTTTGGCTCTTGCATTATTTAACGGAGATTGTTTTGGCATGAATGTTCATAATATAGAATATTTTGATAGTGACTCTTCTTCTCGCAGCTTAACCAGCAGTTCTTCTTCTGAAGAGTGGATTATTTCCCATAAAGACTTAGTCACGAAAGCTTGTTATGAAGAAGATTCATTTGGTTTATTAATTGATGAAATTGAAGAGTACTCAGATTCTATAGAAGAACGAAAAATGCTATATAAAGAAATCGAAAATGGATAGAGAGAAAGAAATATATTCGGAGCGATAATGCTAGATAATGGAAATTATGCTATTTATCAAGTAGAACGTTTTGACTAATAACAACTTATGATTATTCGACTTTTTATTGGTAAGTTGTAATATTAGTGATTTCGATGTGTTCTCCTGTTCCGCGTTTCCCGAACGCTATGGTTATTTTTTTGTTTACAACTTCATCGCTAATTGTGAGACAGCATTGAGGCCAATCGCTTGATAATTTAATAGGATTTTCATTTATTGTCACTGAAATGTTATTGTGGTCTGTTATTTTCCTTAAAATTTTGCTTATTAAATTTTGGTCTATCCCCAGTAGTCCAACAATATATTGTTGTGGTGTTGGCATAACTATACTTTCCCTTAAATCCATTCGTAATAGGCTATTTATAGTGCATATAAACAATTCTAAAGTTGGTTGATAACGAACACTAACTCCTGATAGGATTTTATTAGAAAATTCCTTTAAAGTAGCAAAAGATGTTGTTCCAGGAACTTCATAAATTGAAGTAACAAATGCATCCCTAATATCCTCTCGCATATTCTTCGTTGTAATTACGGAACTCGATGTGTTTCGGCAAAGTATATACAATAAGTTCCTAATAGTATTAATCATACAAGATCCCTGAAACATAGGCCTTTGAACTGAAAATGACACATTATAGGCAGTATTAGGTATAGGAACACAATCATATGGATCATATGGAACAAGTAATTTAGGATTTGATTCATCTGGTTTCCCACAAATGCCTTTTACATCTTCCCAATTATCTACTAATTCAAGAGTAAATAGTATACTTATAATTTTATGAAAATTATTCGCATTACTTAATCCTCCAATGCATTATTCAATCACTCTTCCAGAAGAAAGAGCGTTCATCGCCACATTGTTTGGATTCAACATAAAACAAGTCATAGTACCCGTCCAGCAAGGAAAATGCTGATTAACGAATGTTCTAAAGACTTCAGTATCGTTAAATGCTTCATTTATATCAT
>CAZEAT010000053.1:0-5648 GCA_964510175.1 uncultured Holosporaceae bacterium | reverse complement strand
GTGCTGGACGAGCCGGTGGACGGACTGGACCCGGTGATGCGGCGGCAGGTGTGGAGCCTGATGCTCTCCGACGTGAAGCAGGAGAACATGACCGTACTGGTGTCCTCCCACAACCTGAAAGAATTGGAGGACGTGTGCGACCACGTGGGGATCCTGTCCAAGGGGCGGGTGCTGGTGGAGCGGAGCCTTTCCGACCTGCAGGAGAACGTGGTGAAGATGCAGGTGGTCTTTCAGGAGCGGGAAATGCCCCAGCTTCCCAAGGACATGGAGGTCCTGAACGTGAACCAGGTGGGGCGGATCACCACCCTCATCGTCCGGGGCAAGGCCCACGAGATCACCAACCGGCTTTCGGTCTACTGCCCCATTTTGCTGGAGGCACTTCCCCTGACGCTGGAGGAGATCTTTATCTATGAGTTGGGAGGTGAGGACTATGCGGTCCGGGATATTATTCTTTGAGCAAAAGGGGTGGTTCAACGCCACCCTCCTCAAAAAGAACCTGACCCGGTTCTGGCCTTTGTGGGCGCTCTATGGCGTGGTTCTCTTTTTCGGTCTGGATATGCCCATTATACATTTGAGTACCACCCTGCATAACATCAGCACGGCGCTGAACAGCACCTCGCCGGAATTTCAAGAGTTTCTTCGCGCGGATCTGACCGAGGAGATCAAGTATATCGTCCGGAACGCCATGGTGACGTCGGTCATTGTGGGGGCGGTCTTTGGCTGTCTGCTGGCCATGGCTCTTTTTTCCTACCTGATGAACCGCCGGAGCGTGGGCATGATCCACGCCCTGCCCATCAAGCGGGAGGGGCTTTTCCTCACCAACTGGATCTCCGGGCTGATCTTTGTCTCCGGGCCCAGCCTGCCGGTTTTCCTTATCGCCCTTCTGGCCGGGGTAGGCAAGGGGGTCGGGGTGCTGTGCCTGGAGGAACTGCTGTTGTGGCTATTAGTCAACATCAGCGTGACCATGTTCTTCTTTGACTTCGCTCTGTGCTGCGCCATGTTCACCGGGCAGATCCTGGCCCTGCCCATCTTTTATGGGATCCTGAACGCTTTGGTGATGGGGATGTATTACCTCTTTTTGGAGGCCTCCCGGGTGCTGGTGGTGGGGATCTCCAGTTCGGTGGGCACCCCCGCCCCGGTGCGGTGGTTTACCCCTATCTTTCATCTGTGCGATATGCTGGGGGACTGGACAAGGATCGATCTGCCCGACGGAAGTTGGGTCTTTTCCCTGCGAAACGGGAGTTTTCAGGCGTCGGCCTACGCCATTCTGGTGGGGGCGGTGCTGCTGCTCATCGCCTTCTGGGTCTACCGCGCCCGGCAGATGGAGCGGGCCGAGGACCTGGTGACCGTGGGCTGGGTGCGGCCCATCTTCCGCTACGGCGTAGGTGTGTGTACCGGTTTTGCACTGGGTACCATTCTCTATGAAAACTATTTTTCCGGCTTCGGGGCCTGGGGCTATATTGCTCTGGTGACTCTGTGCGCCGTGGTGGGAGGCTTCGTGGGGCAGATGCTCCTCAAAAAGACTCTGCGGGTCCTCCGTTCGGGCTGGAAGGGGAGCCTGGTATTAGGCGCTTGTATGTTCCTGCTGCTGTGCGGTATCCGAATGGACATCATGGGCCTGCAGCGGTATGTGCCCCAGCAGGACCAGGTTGCCCAGGTGGAACTGTACGGCCCATGGACCTCTCCCTCGGACGGGGGAGGCTACCTGCGGGTGGAACTCAGCGACCCGGCCCTCATCGAGAAGGTAGTGGATCTCCACCGGGGCGTGGTGGACCGCCTGGATGAGATCGAGCGGGCCGGAACAAGAGATTATGATTGGGAGAACTACGATACCGAGCGGTTCCACCTGACCTACCACATGAAGGACGGACGGGTGGTGACCCGGGATTACAGCGGGATCCCGGTATCCAGGGAGGAACTGAATGACCCCGGCTCCTGGGAATTCCGGCTGGTAGAGTTTATGGAGGAACCGGCGGTCATGTGGGGGAACTATCTGCCTGAGATCACGGTGGCCGAAAACCTGGACGCAGTGGGCGGAAATCTCTGGATCCAGGGAGAGGCCGACTACCGGCTGGAATATGAGGAGGCCCAACTGCTCTGGGTGGCTATCCGGGAGGACGTGGACGCCGGGCGGTATCACCGCTATCTCTTCCGGGACGAGGAGTGCGGCGCGAATACCACGAATTGGGAGATCTATCTGGATCTGTATGGGACGCTCAGTATAGGCAACGAGGAGCGGGTGACCTCCACCGGGATCACCATTGTGGCCCAGCGAACCGCCACCGCCACCATGGATGCCCTGGAGAAGCTGGGATATTCCGAGATCCGTTTGAAGATCGCCGGCGCAGAGGAACTTACCTCGGGAAAAGGATAACAGGAGCAAGTCCCCGGACGCAGTATGCGTCCGGGGACTTGCTATTTTTCCCTTGTTTTGACAGGGGAAAAGTGGTACAATGACGCTACTGTGAAATCGGTCAAGGAGGACGTTATCCATGAAGAAAGTAAAATTGCCTGCTCTGCTGTTGACCCTGGCTTTGCTGGCCGGCTGCACCGCCACCACCCCCAAGGAGACCAACGGCGAAACCGAGCGGGATCTCGCCTTCCAATGTGCCGGGCTGAAAAAGGATTTCCCTCTGGTAACGGTGGACGGAGAGGAAGTGGAGGCCGAGGAATATCTTTTCTGGTTGACCAACTCCATTATGACCCAGGAATATTATTACGGCCCGTTGAGCGGTGACGAGGCCTGGGCCCAGTCCGCCGAGGCCCTGAAAGCCGACGCTTTGGAGGTGGCCGTTCTCTATCAGGTCATTGAGAACCGGGCTGCCGGGCTGGGGATCACCTTTGACGAAGAAATGCAGAAACAGATGGAGCAGGATCTCGCCCCCGCCGTGGAGGAGGCAGGCGGGGAGGAGGCATACAGGGCCTATCTGGACAGTATGTGTATCAGTTGGGAGGGCTTCCTCAAACTGAACCGGGTCTATTACCTCAATCAGGCCATGCTGGAAAAACTCACCGAGAGCGGAGACCTTACCGTGACCCAGGCCGACTACGATGCCTTTGTCAGCGACTATTTGGAGGCCAACAGCCTCTATGCCGCCAAGCATATCCTCATCGCCACCCAGCGGCGGTTGGAGGACGGCACATATGAGCAGTACTCCGAGGAGGAGAAGGCCAAGGCCTACCAACTGGCGTTGAACCTGCGGGAACAGTTGCTGGACGACAAGGACAGCGAGGAGACCTTTGACCGGCTGATGAACGAGTTCAGCGAGGACGGCCGGGACGCCGACGGAAACCTCTATGCCCCCGACGGTTACAACATGGTTTCTCTGGGACAGATGGTGCCCGAGTTTGAGGAGGCCGCTCTGGCCCTGCAGGTGGGACAGGTCAGCGACATTGTCCCCAGCAATTACGGTTACCATATCATCATGCGCCTCCCTCTGGATACCACCGAACTGGAAGCCTACGCCAAGTCTGCTATCGACGAGAGTTACAAGATGAACCAACTGGTCCAGCAGTGGATCGACCAGGCCCGGACGGTCACCGACCCGGCCTACGACACCATTGACCCCAAAGTTTTTTACGAAAAACTCACCGCCCTCAACGCCGAACTTCACCCGGCGGCCGAAGAGAACGGCAACTGAGCGCTCTCATGAAACAGCTTTTAGATTTTCTAAACCAAATACCGGAATTTGAGCAACTCTCGGCGGCCCTGGATTCGGGGCGGTCGCCTGCTGCCGTGTCCGGATTGTCCCCGGTTCACCGCTCCTATTTTGCCGCCGGGCTCCGGGCAAAGACTAAGGCTCCGGTGGTGCTGCTCTGCGCCGACGAGGCAGAGGGGGAGCGGCTGTGTGCCGACCTGCGCTCTCTCACCGGGGAGGAGGCCTGGCTGCTGCCCTCCCGGGAGTTTACCTTCCACAACGCCGCCGTGGTGAGCCGGGAGTGGGAGCACAAGCGGCTGCGGACATTGTGGGCCCTGTGTCGGGGAGAGGTCTCCTTTCTGGTGGCTCCCGCCGAGGCCATTTTGCAGCGGACCATGCCCCGCGCCCTTTTGGAACAGAGCGGCAAGACCCTGCGGGTGGGGGAGCGGCAGGACCTGAACGAGCTGGCCGACCTGCTCACCGCCGGGGGCTATAGCCGGTGCGACCAGGTGGAGGGCGTGGGCCAGTTTGCCCTCCGGGGCGGGATCCTGGACGTGTTTTCCCCCGCCCATGCCCAGCCGATCCGGGCCGAGTTCTTTGGGGACGACGTGGACTCCATGGGCTTTTTTGACCCCTCCACCCAGCGGCGGACCGAAACTCTGGAGGAGGCTGTCATTCTCCCCGCCGCCGAGGTGTTGCCACAGGCGGCTCCCGGCGGACTGGCGGGGCTTGCCAAGGCCCTGGACCAGCGGCTTGCCGTGGCGGTCAAAAAGGAGGAGAACGACCAGCTTTTGGTGACTCTGGCCCAGGACAAGGAGAAGCTGGAGAACGGCCTTTCCTTTCCGGCCATGGATCGGTATTTAGGGCTCATTTACCCCAAGATGGCAACGGGGGCGGACTATCTGCCCCCCGAGGCAACAGTGCTTATCAGCGAGTCCCCCCGGTTCATGGAGCGGTGCAAAAATTATCTCTGGCAGTTAAATGAGGACGTGACCGCCCTGGGGGAAAGCGGGATCATGCTCCCCGAGTTGGGGCGGCTGTGCGCCACCCCGGAGGAGTTGACCGCCGCGCTGGAAAACTGGCCGGTGGGGTATCTGGACGCCTTTACCTCTTCCCAGTATCCCCAGAAGCCCCGGGCGCTGATGACGGTGAGCGCCAAGCTGCTGCCCTCTTACGGCGTGAGCCTGGAGACGGCGGTGAGCGACCTTTCCCATTACATCTCCGCCGGGTTCTCCACCGTGGTGCTGGTAGGCACCGAGCAGCGGTGCCTCAACCTTCAGACCCTTCTGCGGGAGCAGAAGGTGCGCACGGCGGTGGATTTTCAGCTGAAAACGCTGCCCCAGCCGGGGCAGGCGGTTCTGTGTTGCGGCGGACTGTCGGCGGGCATGGAGTTCCCCGGCGCCAAAATTGCCATTCTCACCGAGGGACAGGCCGTCCCGGTGAAGAAAAAGCGGCCCAAGGCGGCCACCAACCGGGAGAAGCTGAAGTCCTACGCCGACCTGTCCCCCGGGGATCTGGTGGTCCATCAGGTCTACGGCATCGGCCGGTATCAGGGCATGGTGAAGATGCCGGTGGACGGGGTGGAGAAGGACTATGTGAAGATCGCCTACGCCGGGGCCGACGTGCTGTATGTGCCGGCCACCCAGCTGGACATGGTGAGCAAGTACATCGGCGGCGGCGAGGACGCAAACGAGACCAAAAAGCTCTCCCGCCTGGGGGGCGGCGACTGGGAGCGGCAGAAGTCCCGGGCCAAGAAGGCGGTGCAGGACCTGGCCAAGGGGCTCATTCAACTCTATGCCCAGCGGCAGCGTCAGCCCGGCTTTGCCTTCTCTCCCGACTCCCCCTGGCAGCGGGAGTTTGAGGAGGAGTTTGAATACACCGAGACCGAGGACCAGCTTCGGTGCATCGCCGAGATCAAGCGGGACATGGAGGCGAACAAGCCCATGGACCGCCTTCTCTGCGGCGACGTGGGCTACGGCAAGACCGAGGTGGCCTTCCGGGCCATTATGA
>CAZEAT010000052.1:3740-5746 GCA_964510175.1 uncultured Holosporaceae bacterium | reverse complement strand
TCCAATGGCTCGTTATCTTTTATTTTCGATTGGATATCTCCTAACGGACAATTTGTCTTGAGCAAATGCTTTTGGGCCAGTGGATTACTATCATCAATACTTGATAATGCTCCTACTTTTTTAATTTTCTTTCACATGTCATCAGGAAATGCTGTAGAACTTATGACGACAAAAGCTCCTATATTAATGTCTTTTTCGATTTCTACAGTATTCATGGGAGCTCTGACCTATATAGGAAATGCGCCTAATCTTATGGTTCGGTCCATTGCAGAGTCTAATAATATAAAAGTTCCTTCATTTTTAGGATATCTAGGTTGGTCTGTGACAATTTTAGTCCCTATTTTCTTGGTAATCTCTTATCTATTGTAGGTAAAAATGTGCAAACATATATCTGTCCTATTAAGTGAAGTATTAAAATTCTTAAATCCTAGTGATAATAAAATCTATTTCGATGGAACATTCGGAGGCGGAGGTTATACCAAAGCCATTTTAAACTCTGCAAATTGCAAAGTAGTCGCATGTGATCGAGATGAATACGTATTTCCCATAGCCAATGAAATGCAAACAATATTTCAGGATAAATTTAAATTTTCTCATGCAAAATTCAGTGATATAGATAAAATATTGGCAGAGCATAACATAAAAAAAATCGATGGAATTGTTCTAGACTTAGGAGTATCCAATTTTCAGTTACAAGATGAAAGCCGAGGCTTTTCATTTCGCTTTGCAGGGAATGTAGATATGACAATGGGACTCTGTGATGAGACCGCAATGGATGTAATTCATAGACTGTCAGAACAAAATCTCGCCAATGTTATTTATGAATTAGGAGAAGAAAGATTCTCTCGACGCATAGCCCGCAATATAAAATTAAATCTAAAAAAAATAAAAACTTCCGAAGATTTGGCTAATGTAATACGTTCATGCGTAAGACGCTCAGGTAAAATAGATCCTGCAACTAAAACATTCCAAGCATTGCGTATTTTTGTAAATCGTGAGCTAGAGGAATTAAAAACTATTCTTCAAAAATCTATAAATTTGTTAAATCCTGAAGGTAAAATAATTGTTGTTAGTTTTCATTCTCTTGAAGATAGAATAGTAAAAATATTTTTCAAAGAAATAATTCAAAGAGAAAGTTCTTTTAAAATTCTAACTAAAAAACCTGTCATTCCTACAGAAAATGAAATTTCTCTTAATCCGAAATCTCGTTCTGCAAAATTAAGAGTCCTACAAAAACTAGAAAAGTTTTGATATAATTAGACTTTGAGGTAAATGATGAAAAAATCTGAAGAGAAAAATTTCAAATATCGTAATTTTGTAAGAAATATAATAATTAAAAATGAGAAAATTCTTCTCATAAAAGAAGATAAATATAATAGAATTTCATGGAATTTTCCCGGAGGAAAAATCGAAGAAAATGAAACTCCCCTTGAAGCAGTAATTCGAGAAACACAAGAAGAAATTGGAATAAAATCTTTTAATCCGGTTTTATTTTATCAGGGATCTATGCTTTTTGATGGTACAGAATGGAATGGATGGTATTTCTCTAGTGAAATAAACAATTATGATTTTTGTTTAGAAGATAAAATATTAGATATAAAATTTTTCAGTCCACAAGAAATCAAAACTTTAAAAACTAATGTTCCCTCTTTTATCTGGAGTAAAATTTTTGAAAACAAACTCCAATTTTAATTAACAATAATTCTGGAACAAAAATCGACAACATCTTCCACTGTTTCTGAAACATGTTTTTCTGAAATTTTGTTCCTAAACCAAGTTACTTGACGTTTGGCATATTGTCTCGTCTTTATATTTATAGTTTCAATTAACTCCTGCAAAGAAAGTTGGTTATTTAAATAAAATTCAATTTCTTTCAAGCCAATGGCTTTAGAAAGAGGGCCATCATATTTAGGATATTTTTCTAAAAAATCCGACACTTCTTTAATCGCGTCATTAATGATATATTCAGTTCTTTGTTGAATACGTCTATGTAAGTTTTCTTTTGG
>CAZEAT010000052.1:0-3640 GCA_964510175.1 uncultured Holosporaceae bacterium | reverse complement strand
GTTCCCCCACATAATATGGGAATTTTATTTTCTAAAAGAATATTATCAATTCGAGTTTCGGCCAATTTTCTCCAATTACCAACGGATATCAAATCATACGGGTCTAATATCCCAAATAAATGATGAGGAACATTTTTGTTGGATATCGGTTGAGCAGTTAATATTTTCAAATCCTTATAAATCTGTACACTATCGGCGTTAACTACTGCAGCCAAAATATCTTTACGTTTTAAATTATCGCATAAACTAATAGCAGCTTCCGTTTTACCGGAAGCTGTTGGTCCTGTAATTATTATTATGTTTCGATTGATCATTGCTTAATCTTTTTTATATTTCTTTGCAATTGAACTAATATTATCATGTTGTAGAATAGGCTTCATACTCGATAATTTAGGTTTATCTCCATCATAAGAAATAGAAGTATAAAATGAAATTTTATTATATGGGTCATACACATATAAGACTATTTTCTTATTATTTTCTATGAGTTTTTTAAAAGATTCAACATCTTGAACAGGATGCTGATTAACTGTTTTAATAACGCAACCCGGATAAATATTTAATACTATAGATCTATCAACAGAAGAAACTAATACCCCATGCTCATGAGAAGGAATGCTAAATACTTCTCGCATACTACGTAATAAATTAGTAACACCAAAACCGAGTCCGTTTATTTTTTCATTTGGAACATCCTGTTCATTGGAATCAGCATCTGTTATAAACAATCCACTATCTTCTGGAGCAGTTGCAACAGTAATACTAAATTTTCTTACTTTACCATTTTGCAAAACTTGAATTGGAATAATCTTTCCAACCGGAAGATTATCAAGTAAATATCCAATATTAGAAGTATCTGTAATTTTTATATCATTAACGCTAATAAGAATATCTCCACTTCTTATACCTGCTGATTTTGCCGGAGATTGTGAAGCCACGCTATCAATGTAGCAGCCACTATTGGCATTTAGAAGTATTTTCGAGCTTTCATGGTCTAATTTTTTAATACTAAATCCCAACCAACTTCTTTGCATTCTTCCATGTTCTTTCAATTGATTTATAGTTTTTTGAACTAAATTAGCAGGAATAGCAAAACTCATACCAACCACACGAGCATTCTCCCACATAAATACTGTCATGATACCGATAACATTTCCGTTTTTATCGCAAACAGGCCCTCCTGAATATCCCTGACAAACGTCAGCATTAATTTGAAAAAATAATATTGAATCACCATCTAAATCCATTTCAGATGTCAATTTAGACAAATCTCTATTTTTACAAGAAATGCTTCCTTTAATAGTGCTCTTACCTATACCTAAAGGATTTCCTATAATGAACACATCATCAAGAAGATTTACTTTATCTGAATCTGCAAATGTCAGAACTTTAACTTTAGTACTACTATCTAAATCTATTTTTAAGAGAGCAATGTCTAACCGTCTATCTGTTCCTACAATTTTTGCTTTATACTCACTACCATCATCAGTTACTACCTTTATATTTTCAGATGATTCAATGACATGATTATTCGTAACTATGTACCCTGTTTCATCAACAAAAAAACCTGAGCCATTCGCTGAAGATGTTTCTTGAGTATCCTCATTTTTATCTTCGACAATAATATCCACAACAGCGGGCATATTGACTTCAGGATTTACTTCAAAAGAATAGCAATAAAAATTACTTGCAAATACTGTTAGAATTGAAATAAAAACAAACTTCATTTTTATATTCCTCTTCCTCTCATAACATCAAAAAAAGAATTATTTGGAGATACAACAAACGTAGTATTTTCCTTTGAAAAAGCCTCTTTGTACGACTCTAAAGTACGAAATAATTCAAAAAACTTTTTATCTTTAGAGAAAGCATCTGTATAAATTTTGTTGGCCTCTAATTCACCTTCCGCGATTAAAATTTGAACTTTAGTATTTGCTTCAGATAAGGCAATGGAATTTTCTTTATCTGCCTTAGACTTAATCACTTTTGATAATTCAACTCCTTTGGCCCTAAGTTCCTTAGCTTCTCTTTCTCTTTCGCTAATCATTCTTTTACAAATTGCCTCACTGTTCTGAGGAGGCAAATCTGTTTTTCTTATACGTACATCAATAATATCTATTCCGAATCCACGAGCTGCTTTATTGACCTCATCACGAATTTTATTCATTGCCGAAATTCTAGTATCTGATAACAACGATGATAAACTTACACTTCCCAAAACACTACTAAGACTTCCTAAAACGACAGGATGTAATCTTGTAAGGACACCATTTTCGCTCCCCACAGCTTGATAAAATTTTAACGGATCAGTAATGCGATATCTTCCAAAGGCATCCACCATAATACGGCGTTTATCACCTAACGTAACCTCTAAAGCTGACAGTTCGACACTCATTAATCTTTTATCAAAAAATGCTACTGTCTCTAAAAACGGAATTTTGAAATGTAATCCGGGAGTTTTAATTACTCTAACAGGCTCGCCTAATCTTGTTACAACAGCCTGCTCTATTTGATTAACCGTAAATAATCCGCCGCAAAATATAAATAATATAATAATAAAAACGAGCAGTACTTTTTTCATTTTGAACTCTCCTCCTGCTTTTTATTAAGTTCAGATAATGGCAAGTACGGAACTGCTTTCACATCACTATCTACTATAATTTTGCTAACATCTCTATATATATTTTTCATTGTATCCAAATATAGTCGCTTTGCAACAATATCCGGAGCTAGTTTGTATTGAGAATACGCAGACACAAATCTGGCAACATCTCCTCGTGCCTTTTCAATAATGGTCTTTTTTTGGGCTTCTCCGATGTTTATCTTCTCCGCAATTAATCCTCGAGTACGAGCTCTGGTATCTCGATCATAAGCTTCAGCTTTGTTTTTCTCACTCTGCTGTTCAGCCTGAGCTCTTTCTACATCTCTAAAAGAATCAATAACAGAAGCAGGGGGCTCCACTTTTTGTAATTCTACTCTAACTATCTCAATCCCCATTTTGTATTCATTCATAATCGCTTGCAAACTGTCTTTAGCTTTGTCTTGAATATCTCCACGACCTTCAGTTTGAACATAAGTAAACGGAGTCTGGCCCACAATATCCCTCATAACACTCTCCGCTACCGCCTTAACTGTTATCTCAGGACGCTTTGCATTAAATAAAAAATCTTCAACGCCATTATCTCTTATTTTCCAAAGAACACTGAAACTAATGTTTGCTAAATTCGAATCTCCTGTTAACATTAAACTTTCTTCACCTTGATTACTGTTTACAATGTCAATTTGATTGACCTTAGTTACCCTCTGAAGAATAACTTCTTCAAAAGGATACGGTATAACATAACGCAATCCCGGCCCTACCGTTCTAACCCATCGACCAAAACGTAAAACAACCCCGCATTCATCATGTTGAACTTGATAAAACCCAGAAATCAAATAAAATACCAAAAAAACAAGGAATACGCCCTTTAACTCCCCTTGAGGTACTAACCCTTTCTTCGGCATTTTATTCAGATTTTTTTTCATATTATTAAAAAAATCAAATGAAGAAGCCTCTTTATCAAAACCTTCGTCATCCCAAGGATTATTTGAAGACATACTACTCTCCTTAAAAATTAAAATATTTTATCAAAAAAAATAA
>CAZEAT010000051.1:0-5921 GCA_964510175.1 uncultured Holosporaceae bacterium | reverse complement strand
CCACCTATTGGCAATACTCGACCTCGTAGAGTGATTTCACCTGTCATTGCCACTTCTTTTTTTACCGGAGTGGAAGTAAGACATGAAACTACGCTAGTTACCATTGCTACACCCGCTGATGGTCCATCTTTAGGAGTCGCTCCTTCTGGAACATGGATATGGATATCATTAGTCTCAAAAACTTTAGAATCAATCCCAAAAGTAGCAGCTTTTGATCGAACATAACTAATTGCCGCCTGGATAGATTCCTGCATGACATCCCCCAATTTTCCAGTTAAAGTAGTTTTACCTTTCCCTGGAATACTTACCGCTTCGATAGATAACAGTTCTCCTCCAACTTCTGTCCAAGCCAAACCAGTAACCACTCCGACCAGATTTTTATCTTCAATGTCTTGTCTTTTAAACTTTTCAAATCCTGCATATTTTTCAAGATTCTCACTACTGATATTGACCGATTTAATTGTTTCATTTTCAGTAAGCTCTTTTACTACTTTCCGACAGATTTTTGCAATTTCTCTTTCTAAATTACGAACTCCTGCCTCTCGAGTATAGTCTCGAATCAGAATTAAAACAGCGTCATCAGAAATACTTAGTTCTTCGAATTTAAGACCATTTTCTGCCATTTGTTTAGGAAGAAGATGTCTTTTAGCTATTTCCATCTTTTCCATTTCTGTATATCCAGACAATTTAATAATTTCCAATCTATCCAATAACGGAGATGGCATTTTATAAGTATTTGCTGTAGTAATAAACATTACATCAGATAGGTCATAATCAACTTCTAAATAATGGTCATTAAAATTACTATTTTGCTCCGGATCTAAAACTTCCAACAGAGCACTCGCCGGATCTCCTTTCCAATCAGAGCCTACTTTATCAATTTCATCCAACAAAAATAATGGATTACTAGATTTCGCCTTTTTCATGCTAGAAATAATTTTTCCTGGCATTGATCCTATATAAGTACGCCTATGCCCTCTAATTTCAGATTCATCTCTTACACCTCCCAAAGAAACACGAACATAATTACGTCCTGTAGCTTTAGCTATTGACTTAGCTAAAGAGGTTTTTCCGACTCCCGGAGGCCCCATAAAACAAAGTATTGAGCCTTTTATTTTCCCTACCCTATTTTGTACAGATAAAAATTCCAAAATTCTTTCTTTTACATTTTCCAGGCCATAATGCTCTTCATCCAGAATTTGTTTGGCTTCTTTCAAATCTCTTTTGACTGAAGTCTTGATATTCCAAGGAATTGACAATATCCAATCCAAATAATTGCGTCCAACTGTCGCTTCCGGAGACATTGGAGACATATTCTTTAACTTCCGTAACTCAGAAGAAAATTTTTCTCTAGCTTCTTTAGATAACTTAACTTTCTTTGCTTTCGTTTCGAACTCTTCAATTTCGTCAACGGAACTATCATTGTCTCCCAGTTCTTTTTGAATAGCCTTTATCTGCTCATTTAGGTAGTACTCCTTTTGGCTTTTCTCCATTTGCTTTTTTACGCGATTGCGAATCTTTTTTTCCACGTGAATTACATCAATTTCCGTTTCTAAAAATCTCAATAATTTTTCAAAACGCTTAGATGTATTTCTTTCGGAAAGAAGATTTTGTTTATCCTCTATTTTCAACGTTAAATGAGCCGCAATCACATCTATCAAATCGTCAGGATCTTTTAAAGCATTAATTGCATTTATAACGTCAGAAGATACTCTCTTATTAAGTTTGGAATAATTTTCAAATTGCTCCTGAACCGTGCGACAATAAGCTTCAAGCTCAATATTATCTGTCTCTGGCTTTTCAAATATCGTATAATGGCCGGACATAAATCCGTTTTCTTCTTTACAATCAGTGACTGTAACCCTATCGGTACCTTCAATCAGCGCCTTTACCGTTCCATCTGGAAGATTTAATAATTGAAGAACATTTCCAATGACGCCATCGTGATACAAATCCTCAAAAGAAGGTTCCTCATCTTGAATATTTTTCTGAGTTAGAAATATAACCTTTCTATCACCTTTCATAGCTTCTTCCAAAGCATGAATAGAACGTGATCTTCCAACGAACAACGGAACAACTACATGAGGAAATATTACCAAGTCCTTTATTGATAAAATCGGATAAATGTCTTCCAAATCTAACTCCTAAGCAATATCGTTATTTTTTAATTCGGTGTATTTTAATATAGGTTGACTCTTTCCTTCAACAACATCTTTTGTAATTACTACTTCTTCAAGATTTTTCATTAAAGGTAGTTCATACATTGTATTGAGCAATATGGACTCCATAATAGAGCGTAAGCCTCGGGCTCCAGTTTTTCTTTTTAGAGCCAACTGAGCAATTCCTTTTACGGCATCTTCACGGAAAGTTAAAGTCACTCCTTCCATGCTAAATAACTTTTGATACTGCTTGACAAGAGCATTTTTCGGCTCAGTTAAAATGGATACCAAAGCAGTCTCATCTAAATCATTTAATGTTGCTATTACAGGCAACCTTCCGACAAATTCCGGAATTAATCCAAACTTTAATAAATCTTCCGGCTCAACTTTAGAAAAAACTTCACCCAGATTTTTATCTTCATTAGATTTAACTTCTGCACCAAACCCAATGGATGTTTTTGTACCTCGAGCTTCTATAATTTTCTCTAATCCAGAAAATGCTCCACCACATATAAACAAAATATTAGTAGTATCAACATGTATAAATTCTTGCTGAGGATGTTTCCTACCACCTTGAGGAGGTACCGAAGCAACTGTCCCTTCCATTATTTTCAACAATGCCTGCTGAACACCTTCTCCAGAAACATCTCTAGTAATCGACGGATTATCAGACTTTCTGGAAATTTTATCTATCTCATCAATATAAACTATACCTTTTTGAGTTTTTTCCACATTATAATCTGCTGCCTGTAACAACTTTACAATGATATTTTCAACATCTTCACCTACATATCCGGCTTCAGTTAAAGTCGTAGCATCAGCCATAGTAAATGGAACATCTATAATTTTGGCTAAAGTTTGAGCTAATAAAGTTTTTCCGGTACCCGTTGGACCTATTAATAGAATATTTGATTTTGCAAGTTCAATATCAGCACTTTTAGCGCCACAAGCTAGTCTCTTATAGTGATTGTATATGGCCACCGATAAAACTTTCTTTGCCTTATCCTGTCCTATTATATAATCGTCAAGTGTTTTACAGATTTCCTTAGGAGATGGCAAATTATTTCTCTTGTGAACAGAGCTTACTGAAGGTTCATCAGAAATAATACTAGAACACAGCTCAATACATTCATCGCAAATATAAACAGTAGGGCCAACAATAAGCTTTTTCACTTCATGTTGAGTCTTACCGCAGAATGAGCAACGCAATGTCCCTTCCATATCAACTCTCTCCATTAACTTCTCCTATCATCAATGTTTACGCACATATTTTCTCATTAATATTCAAATAAATAATTAATTTTATAAAATTTCTAATAATAGTTTCGTATCAAACTCTTCTTAAACATACATCCTTACTACACATAGAGTACCACAGAACAAAAATCAAAAAAATCCAATATTACCCCTGCTGTTTTAATATTCTTAATTTCGCCCTATTCCATTCTCTTTCTTTAATTGTTTCTCTCTTATCAATATTTCGCTTTCCCTTGCCTACTCCTAAAGATACTTTTACAAATCCTTTTTCATTAAAATAAATGCTCAAAGGAATGAGAGAACATCCACTTTTCTTTAATAAACCTATTAATTTCTTTATTTCTCTTTTGTGTATTAACAACTTACGATTTCTTTTAGGTTCGTGATTCATCTGACTCGCTAAAGAATACTTAGGAATATTCATCTGATACAGAAACAATTCGTTATTTAAAGATAAACCAGCATAGGAATCCGCAAGATTCACTTTACAACTACGTAAAGATTTCACTTCTGTTCCAGTTAGAACAATTCCAGCTTCAAGTTTATCTAAAATCTCATAATCATAGTGAGCTTTTTTATTGACTCCTATTTCCTTATATTTAGACATCTATACTCTTCACTTTCATTAAATAGTTATCAATTTTTTTCCTTAAGTCATCACTAATTGGAGTTAAAGGCTCTCGTATTTCCTCAGATATGAGTCCCATTTTACTCAGCGCATATTTTGCTGGAGCAGGACTTGGTTCACTAAACATCAGTTTATGTAAAGGAGCTAAAATATCTCTGTATTTTTTAAAGTTTTCCATATCGCCTTTCATAAAAGAATCATATGCTTTAACACACAAAGATGGACATACATTAGCACTGACAGATATTACCCCTACAGCCCCCATTGCTAAGGCTCCAAAGGCACTGTCATCATTTCCTGTTAGAAAATCAAAATCCTTTTTAATATCTTTTCTCCACAGTGTAAATCTTGATAAATCCGCAGCACATTCTTTTATTGCAACGACATTATCCAGTTTTACAATCTCCATAAAAGCAGATTCTTCAAGACTAATCCCAACTCTTCCCGGATTATTATAAAGAATAATCGGTTTAGATGAAGCTTGACTCAAAGCTGTAAAATGCGACACTAATTGCTTCTGTGTAGGCTTGATATAAAAAGGACAAATACAAAGAAAACCATCAACATATTTTTCTGTATTGTTTATCAAGGAAAGACACTTTTGTGTCGATGAAGATACCACTCCACCAATAACTTTTAATTTTCCAGCTGCGACTTCTGCCGCTGTTTTTACCAATGCAACATGTTCATCGAGAGAAAGACATAAAGATTCGCCTGTAGAACCACAAACGACTATTCCGGAAATCCCGGTATTTGACATCCAACTAATATATTTTTCAAAAGAAGCTAAATCTACTTTATTGTTCTTAAATGGAGAAACTACCGCCGCAATATAACCGTTAAACATGACCAAATACCCTTTATAAATCGGGTAATTGTATCATTCAACTTTTGGAAAGTCGACTGCCTAGCAACAATTAAAGTTTCTGCTCTCTAACAGCATCTAGCCCCGGGAATTTCCCATGTTCCAAATAGCTTAAAAATGCACCTCCAGCCGTCGAAACATAGCTTATCTTATCATATACTTTGAACTTCTTCATGGCAAAGCCAGTATCTCCACCTCCTACAATCGAAATCAGCTTTTTACTTTCTGTTCTCTCTGCAATATATTCCGCTAGTGCTCTGGTACCAAAATCAAAAGGATTTTTTTCAAATAATCCAACCGGACCATTCCACAATAAAGTCTTACTTTCGGCAATATGTTGTTTAAAAATCTCCACAGTCTGTGGGCCAATATCAAACACGCTTGCATTATCATTTTCAGAAGAGATTATTGTACAATCCATACCCTTATCGGAGGAAATCAATGCTGAAAAATCTATAGGCATCAATATCTTACAATGGTATTTTTCAGCATTTGAAATAATTTCCTGGACATCTTTTTCAAATTCCTTTGATTCAAATATCTTAAGAGTTGAATTTCCATAATATGCCAAAAACGCTCCGGCGATTCCTCCTCCTAGAGCAAGTGTATCCACTTCCTTAACTAAAGCTTTAAGAAGATTAACTTTCGTATCTAATTTAGAACCTCCGATAATCGCCATTTTTGGTTTTTCTTTTGCTGAAAAAAACTCATCTGCCACTTGTATTTCTTTTTCGAAATTAGGCCCTAAAACAGAAGGAATAAACTTAGGTATTCCATAAACAGAAGCATGCTTCCTATGAGATACTGAAAATGCTTCGTTTACAAATACATCTCCCAACGAGGCTAATCTTTCAGCAAATTCTAAATTACATAATTCTTCTTCCATATAAAAACGCAAGTTTTCTAATAGAATAATCTCATTTTTATCTGCATTTTCTATAATTGTTTTGGCATTTTCAGATAAACAATCATCTATAAAGACTAGTTTAGAACTATATATCTCTTCTAGTCG
>CAZEAT010000050.1:0-5966 GCA_964510175.1 uncultured Holosporaceae bacterium | reverse complement strand
CGCAGGATCCCCACAATCTGCTGCTCGGCGATGGACAGTGAGCTGGCCTTTCGGGTCAGATCCAGATTCCAGCTCACCTCTTTCATGGTGTCCACCAGCTCCTGGCGCAGCTCCGCCTTGGGGGCGTCAAAGCCAATGGTCACATTCTCCTCCACCGACATATTGGGGAAAAGCAGCGGCTCCTGGGGCACCATATAGATGCCCCGCGCCAGCGCCGTGGCCGACTTGACCACACCCAGCTGCTGACCCTGGAACTCCAGCTCGCCACTGTCGTAGGTATAGATGCCCATGATGATCTTCATCAGCGTGGACTTGCCCGCGCCGTTGCCGCCGATAAGCGCCAGCACCTCGCCGGGACGGACGGCCAGATCCACGCCCTTCAAAACCTGGTTCAGGCCAAAGGCCTTGCGGATCCCCCGCACCGAAAGGAGGCCGGCCATCGCTTGATCCTTCTGGCTCACTTCCACTTGTACCCCCTCACCTTCTCGCAGATTCAGACAAATGTTTCTCGCTCATGCTTTTTATTTACCCAAATATGATAAATGTTTTTTGCTCTTTTGTCAACCGCAACCCCCGCTTTTTCCGTCGAAGTTTTCAGATTTTCTGTGGAAAAAAACGGGGCATATCGGGTCTGAGCCTGCCCGTTTTTGTCGGTTATGCACAAAACATTTCATTGATTTTTGGCAGTTCCACTGATTTTCCCCGTTCCTCAAGATTTCGCGCGCTTTCATTTGACAGTCCGGCAAAACTGGTGTTATACTGTATGTGGGCTACATTTGACGAGCCTAATAACTTTTGTCTGGTGTGTCGCTATGGATGAAAATAAAACACGGATCGACTACGAACACCTTCTCATGGTCAAGGCAGCCTGGTACTATTATATTGAAAATTATACCCAGCAGACCATCTCTCAGCTTTTAGGGGTCAGCCGGGGCAAGGTCATCGCGCTGCTGGAGCGTGCCCGGCAGACGGGGCTGATCCAGTTCAACCTCCGCCAGGACAGCAGCCGCCGCATGGCGCTGGAGCAGGCGCTGATGGAGCGCTTCCATCTGAAGGATATCTTTATCGTCCCCGCCGCCGCCACCCTGCAAAACCTCAAGGAGTCCACCGCCCAGGCGGCGGCCATGTACATTCTGCGCCGCGCCGAGCCGGGCGCCTACATCAACATCGGCTACGGAGACACCACCCGGCGCATCCTGAACCACCTGGCCACCTCGGCGGAGCAGGCGCTGAATGTGGTCAGCCTGACCGGAGGGGTGAACTACTATCTCCCCTCCGACCACCCCTCCAACATCTTCAACGCCCGGCTCTATCTGACCCCCGCCCCGCTGCTGGTGTCCACCGAGGCGCTGCGAAACGCCCTCTGGGAGGAGCCGGACGTCAAGGAGATCAACCGCATGATCCCCCTGTCCGCCATGAGCGTGGTGGGCATCGGCCATATGGGGGACGACGCCACCATCATCCAAAACGGCAGCTTGAACAAAAACGATTTTACCATCCTGCGGATGCAGGGGGCGGTGGGCGACCTGCTGAGCCACTTTTTGGACGAGAATGGCGAGGCCATCGCGCCGCAGCTGGAGCAACGGCTGATCGCCACTCCGCTGGACATCCTGCAAAAACTCCGCAATGTGATAGGCGTCGCCGGAGGCGCCGCCAAGGTGGACGCCATCTTATCCATTCTCCGGGGCCGGTATCTGGACACGCTGATCACCGACGAGGAGACCGGCCAGCTCCTGCTCAAGCGCTCCGGCTGATCCAAGCACCCGCCCGGCAGGGCGGGGCATTCCGATAAAACAACTATTCACGCGGAAAGGGGAGGGTCTCTTATGGCAAAATACCTCATGGCGGTAGACGCGGGCACCGGCAGTGTCCGGGCGGTCATCTTCGACCTGGCAGGAAACCAGGTGGGCTGCGTCCAGGAGGAGTGGACACACCTGGAGGATCCCCGGTGGCCGGGCAGTATGGACTTTGACTGGAAGAAGAACTGGGCGCTGGCCAGCGGCTGCGTCCGGGGCGTTCTGAAGGAGACGGGCATCGCCCCCGGCGACATCGCCGCCGTATCCACCACCTGCATGCGGGAGGGCATCCTCCTCTACGACGGCGCGGGCAACGAGATATGGGCCTGCGCCAACGTGGACGCCCGCAGCGACGCCCAGGTGGGTCAGCTCAAGGCGCTGGATCCCCAATTGGAGAAGGAAGTGTACTTGAGATCCGGCCAGACCTATGCCCTGGGCGCGCTGCCCCGGCTGCTGTGGGTCAAGGACAATATGCCCGAGATCTACGCCAAGGCGGCTCATCTGGGCATGTTCAACGACTGGCTCATCTATAAGCTCACCGGGAAGCTGGCAGTGGAGCCCTCCAACGGCTCCACCACCGGCATCATGGATCTCCAGAGCCGGGACTGGCTCCCCGAGATCGCCCAGAAGTGCGGCCTGCGCGCCGACATCTTCCCCCCGGTGGTGGAGTGCTCCACCAACTACGCCACCGTCAGCGCCAAGGGCGCGGCGGACACCGGGCTTTTAGAGGGCACCCCCGTGGTGGTGGGCGGCGGCGACTGCCAGCTTGGCACCATCGGCGTGGGAGCGGTCTGCGCCAACCAGGCCGCCGTCTTTGGCGGGTCGTTTTGGCAGTATGAGTTCAACACCGACTCGGGCAAGACCGACCCAGACTGCCGGGTGCGGGTGAACTGCCACGCGGTGCCCGGGCTTTGGCAATACGAGGCCCTGGCCTTCAAGCCCGGGCTTGTGATGCGCTGGTTCAGGGACGGTTTTTGCCAAAAGGAGCTGGCCGAGGCCAGGGCCACCGGCCAGGACTGCTACGATCTGATGAACGAGGTGGCCAAGGACATTCCCGCGGGCTGCTACGGAATGCAGTGCTGCTTTAGCGACACCATGAACTTCATCAACTGGAAGCATGCCTCCCCCACCTTTACCAACTTCCTCCTGGAGCCGGAGAAGTTCAACCGCTACACCTTCTACCGGGCCATTTTGGAGAACACCGCCATCCTGGTCCGCTCCCACATCGAGCTGGTGCGCGAGGCCACCGGCCATGAGCCGGACGAGCTGATCTTCGCCGGGGGCGCGTCCAAGAGCGCCCTTTGGAGCCAGATCGTAGCCGACGTTACCGGAAAGCCTGTCAAGGTCCCGGTGGTCAAGGAGGCCACCGCCCTGGGCGCCGCCATCCTGGCGGGGGTGGGGGTGGGCATCTGGCCCAGCGTAGAGGCCGCCGCGGCGGCCACGGTGAAGTGGGATAAGACCTACCAGCCTGACCCCGGCAACCGTGCGGTGTACGACGAGCTTTACAAGGCCTGGAAGGCCCTCTACCCCAAACAGCTTGCCCTGTGCGACCAGGGCCTCACCCGGAATATGTGGATCGCCCCCGGTCTGTAAAAACGAGAAGGAGGAGACTACCATGTTTGTCATCAACGAATCTGAGCGCGAATACCGTTTTGGCGACAGCGGTCCCAAGTACCTGATGAAGGGTCCTAGGATGAACTTCGCCCTGGTGCGCTTCAATCCCGGCGAGGATTTCCAGGCCCACTACCACAACATCATGGAGGAGAACTTTTTTATCCTGGAAGGGAAGATCGACATCGTGGTGGACGGGGTCAAGCACACCCTAGGCCCAGGGGATCTCATCCACATCGAGCCTGGCGAGGTGCACTACTGCGTCAACTCCTATGACCAGCCCATCAAGATGATTTCCACCCTGGCCCCCTTCCAGGAGGTGGACAAGGTCAACGTGGACAATCCTACCGATTTTTGAGGAGGCCCTTTCATGAAAACCATCAAGGCCGTACCCATCACCGCTGAAAACTTCGCCCCCTACGGCTTCATCGCCAACATCTCTGACCCCGGCGACGCCTATGAGCTGCCCGGCAGCGGCTTCCACCGGGACATGGTGCTGGTGCCCAACGCCTCCAGCGCCATCACCGCCTTTGGCTCTTTGAAAGTGGCCCGGCGGGAGATGGTCATCGCCGACGCCGAGTACCACAGCTTCGCCATGGAGGTCATGATGCCCCTGGACGACGACATGGTCATGGCCGCCGCCCCCGCCAACGGCGGAGAGGTGGAATTCGACAAGCAGGTGGCCTTTGTCGTCCCCGCCGGCACCATGGTGGTCTTTCGGGCGGGCGCCTGGCACGGCGCCCCCTTCCCCCTCCATCACGACGGCACGGTGCTGATCTGCCTGCCCGAGCGCACCTATTTGTGCGACACCCACAAGGTCCTCTTCACCGACGAGCAGAAGATCCGAATCGAGCTATGAGCGCGCAGGGCGGCCACCCACTTGGGAGCGGGTGGCCGCTTTTTTCTTTCGCCGGCTAAACCCTTACGGCCGCAAGGCATGGCAACGCCAGGTTGCGCCGCTTTTCAAGAATTCAAACCTCAGGTTGGTGGTTTTTTTCGCCGCGCCACAGTATGATAGGCTCCGCAAAGGAGGTCATGATATGACATATTTTTCGACCAACCTGCCCGAGCTGCGTAAGCGGGCAGGCTATACCCAGGAGACGCTGGCCGAGGCGCTGGGGGTCTCCCGTCAGGCGGTGGGCAAGTGGGAGTCCGGCCAGGGTCTGCCCGAGGCCGCCACTCTGCTGGAGCTGGCCGACCTGCTGGGCTGTACGCTGGATCAGCTCATGCGCCAGCCCCTGGAAGAGACCGCGCCGGAGGACGGCTCGGCCGAGCAGTGGGCGGTATTCTCCCGGCACATGGACCGCTTCGCCACCGTCATTGCCCTGGGCGTGGCGCTGGTTCTGCTGGGCACAGCCCTGACGGTGGCGGCAGCCGGATTTTGGGGCGAGTCCCCCCTTATCGCCCTGCCTCTGCTGGGCTTTGTCACGGTGGCGGTGTTCCTCTTTGTTTTCAGCGGCATCGACCACGGCGACTTCCTAAGAGCCTACCCCAAGCCCCCGGTCTGTCCTGACCCGGCGGAGCAAGCCGACTTTGACGCAAAGTTTCGCACGGGCATGGCCGGCGGCGTGGCCGGCCTGCTGGGATCGGTGGCGCTGCTGGTGGCGGCCTCCACCCTCTTTGCCCAAAGCGAGACCAGGATGACCTTTGCCGCCGCCGCGTTTTTGGCTCTTTTGAGCTTGTGGGTGGGTCTGATCGTGCGGCTGGGTATCCTCCGCTCCAAGTATGACCCCGCCCCTCAACGCCCTGGCGGCCGGGACTTCGGCGGCGCTATCATGCTCACCGCCACAGCCCTCTACCTCCTTCTGGGCTTCACCCGCCACCTGTGGCACCCCGGTTGGGTGGTCTTCCCCATCGCCGGCATCCTCTGCGGCGTGGTGGAGAGCTTGCAAAAGAAGCCCTGACAAATGAAAAGCCGTCACCCATCCGGGTGACGGCTTTTTTTATAGCCTTCCTCTGACCTTCAAGGTCAGGAGCAGGAGTATTTGCCCCAGCGCCAGCAGGGGGAGGCCGTAGGCGAAATACCACTTGCGGGTCTTGTGGTGAAAGAGCAGCATGCCCAGCGTACCACCCAGCGCGCCACCCAGAAGGGGGAGGAAAAACAGCCCCAGCTCGCTGGTGCGCCACATATCCCGACCGGCCTTGAACTTGTCCCAACCCATGCGGATGAGGGCGGCTAAATTGACGGCCAGAAACACCTGGAGGAGCGGACTCATTCCTCCCGGCCTCCGCCGAATTCCAGCAATATCAGATCCTTATTGCGCTCGGCTACCCAGTTGATGGACCAGAAGGAGGTAAACAGCACGATCTGGCGCCCCTTGTAATCCTCCACCAGCTTGGCGTCGCCCAGATTCAGCTCGTCCTCCTTCACCGGCTCCTCATTGCCCACCAATCTTAGATAACTATAAGGCATACCTTCTGTGTGTAATTCCACATTGTATTCGCTTAACAGCCGATAGGCCAGCACATCGAATTGGAGGGTGCCCACCACGCCCACAATGACCTCCTCCATGCCGGTGTAGGGGGGCTTGAAGATCTGGATGGCGCCCTCCTGGGCGA
>CAZEAT010000049.1:0-5976 GCA_964510175.1 uncultured Holosporaceae bacterium | reverse complement strand
AAGGTGATAATATAAATTTAGCGTCTAGATTAAGAGAATATAACTATATGTATGGTCCAAGTGATACAGGCCATTTCTATGATGATTTTGATAAATCTCTCTCAAAAAGTGTAGATACATTGATAAAAATCTGCTCCTCGGCAAATATAACAAGTAGTCAACTGCAAGAAAAAGTTACTTATATTTCTTCAAAGTAGATACATTGATAAAAATCTGCTCCTCGGCAAATATAACAAGTAGTCAACTGCAAGAAAAAGTTACTTATATTTCTTCAAAAATGATATTCAAAATATCTCAATACATGCGTCATATATAAAATCATAAAAACAACCTCCTGCGGGAGGTTGTTATATTCAAATCGTGACTTTCCAAACGACACCATTTTTTGTATCTTCCAGTTTTATGTTTTTGGAAAGAAGATAATCACGAATTTCGTCAGCTTTTGCATACTCTTTTTTAGATTTTGCTTCATTTCTTGTATTTATTAGCTTCTCTATTTCTTCAGATGATAATGCTGCTTCCTGATGAAACCAATTAGAACGTTGCAATAATCCCAAAAGTTCAGCATTGGTTTTCAATTGAGCACAAAGCTCGTTCTTTTCAGCTTGATTTTCAGATTTATAAATTTTATCTGTGATTAAGTTTAAATGATGTAAAGCTAGAGGTGTATTTAAATTAGAACAAAGACTATTTAAAACATCATTATTTTTTTCACATTCTACTGTTTCAGTCGCAAAAGTTAAAGCGCGGTACATGCGATTTAGTGTTTCATTTGACTGCTGTACCAATTGAGCTGTCCAATTCAAAGTCTTTTGATAATGAGACGACAAAAGAGCATATCTGATAATTTCTCCATCATGTTTTTTTAAAATATCATCGAGAGATATAATATTGCCCAATGACTTAGACATTTTCTGGTTATCTACAAGAAGTAATCCATTGTGTATCCAATAGTTAGCCATTAAGCATCCGAATGCTCCGTAATTTTGCGCCAATTCATTTTCATGATGAGGGAAAATTAAATCTTGTCCTCCAGCATGAATATCAAAATGGTTCCCTAAGTATTTGGAACTCATTGCTGAACATTCAATATGCCATCCTGGACGTCCTAAGCCAAATGGACTTTCCCACGAGGGTTCATTTTCTTTAGATGGTTTCCAAAGGACAAAATCTAAAGGGTTCTCTTTGTATGGAGCAATTTCTACACGGCTTCCTGGTATCATTTCATCCAGAGTTCGTTTAGATAATATTCCATAATTTGATAGAGCTTTAACTCGAAATAAAACGTGTCCTGACTTTTGATATGCATATCCATTGTTTAATAATTTTTGAATTATTTCAATCATTTCTGAAATGTGAGCAGTTGCTCGTGGTTCAATCGTCATCGGTAGAACATTTATTAAGGAAATGTTTTTATGAAACTCTTCTATAACTTCATCAGTTAGTTCCTTTATCGAAATATTTCTTTCGTATGCTCTTTTGTTAATTTTATCATCAACATCGGTAATATTTCGAACATAAGTTACATTACCATAAAGCTTCTTTAATACACGAAATAAAACATCAAAAATAATTAAAGGACGAGCATTTCCAATATGAGGACTAGAATATACAGTAGGGCCGCAGGCATACATTCGAATATTTTTATCATCAATGGGATGAAAATCTTCTATTTTGTTTGTCAAAGAATTATATAGCTGTAACGTCTTCATTTTAGATTATTCTCCAGCCTTTGCTTTACTTCATTATATCCTAACAAATCAAAAACTTTTTTTAATTCCGGACCTTTTTCTTGGTTCGTTAGAGCTAGACGAATCGGATGAAATAAATCTTTTCCTTTCTTCTGAGTTTTTGCTTTTATCTGAGTAAGCCATTCATCATAGCTTGTGGTAGGAGAAAGTATCTGTAACAATAAAGAAATATAAGCCTTATCTTCATTACATGGCGAAATTGGCTTGAAAAAAATATCATACCAAAAGCCAATGTCGTTTAGAGTTTGAATATTCCCTTTTATCGTATTCCAAAAAAGCTCAGCTTTGCCTTTTAAATCAAATTCCTTTAGCTTCTCTTCAATATCTTCAAATTTTTTCTCAGAGATAATCTTCTTGGTAAATATAGACACATCATTAACGTTGAATTTAGGAGAGGATAAACTCATTTTCTCAAATGAAAATTCATCAATTAGATTTTTCCAGCTATCTTGATGGTTGGAATTGTTGGAAGTTCCTAAAGTTGCCAAGATATTGATAATAGCTTGCGGTTCCTGACCACTTTTTCGAAGATTTACCATACTTAACGGAGAATTTTTTCTCTTGGACACTTCTTGTCCCTCAAAAGAAGAGAGTAGGGGAATATGAGCAAATTCAGGATTTGATTTTGAAATTGCTCTAAATATGTCAATTTGCGCTGCCGTATTGGTGACATGGTCATCACCTCGAATAATATGAGTAATTCCCATATCAATATCATCTACTACAGAAGCAAATGTATAAACATAAGAACCATCAGGTTTTATTAAAATAGGGTCACTAATGCTATTTAATGGTATCGAAATTTTTCCATGAACAAGATCATTCCATTCAATAAAATCATCAGATAACTTGAATCTCCAATATTTTGGAATGCCTTTTTCTTCCAAGCTTTTCTTTTCTTCATCTGTTAAATATAACGAGCTTCTATCATAAACAGGGGAAACTCCTTTAGAAGATTGAATTTTTCTTTTTAGAGATAATTCTTCTTTAGTTTCATAACAAGGATAAATTCTACCGATGCTTTTTAAATAATCCATTGCCGCATCATACTTTAGGAGTCTCTCCGATTGGCGATAAAATTCATCCCATTGAATCCCTAGCCAGTTTAAATCTTCCAAAATGAGCTGTTCAGATTCTTTCGTAGACCTTTCTTTATCTGTATCATCTATACGGAGAACAAACTTCCCTCCAGTTTTTTTCGCAAACAAATAATTTAATACAGCAATTCGAATATTTCCCACATGCAGTAATCCCGTAGGAGAAGGCGCAAATCTAACTTTCACTGTCATAAAGTCCTCGCTTATTCATTGGTTTCTGGCTTTTTTAATAACTTTTGCCACCAACCACTTCTTTTTTTAGGAGTCGAAGTTACACCTTTTTTTATGTCACTCACTTCTTCCCGTTCTTTACCATATGTCTCAATTACCTTGCTAGCAATATCTTTTTGATAATCATCAAGCATGGTAATTGGATTAAAATCAATGGAACCTTCTTTTACTTCTATAGCCTCCTCTTTCTCAACAGTGGCGTCTTGTTTTACCTTTTTTTGTTTTGTTTTAGAATAAATAGTCTTTGTTGTGGAACGGCCCTTTTTCGTTGCTTCATTATTATTTGTTTTTTTTCTCTCTTTTTTTGGAGTTACTGCTATTACATTTGAAGCATTAGATTCACCTGAAGGTGTTTCTAGAGGTATATTCACTACATTTTGAGTTTGCTGAGAATTATTCTTTTTTGAAGACTGTTTCTTCTTTTTAGAAACTTTTTTCACAGCAGTATCTGGTAATTCTTTTGTATTTCCTTGACTCTGCAAGTTAGCAGCTGATTGTTTTTCGACTTTTTGATTAGTTTTAGTTTTTCTTTTTTTGCTTTCTGTTACAATTTCTTGCTTTGTTTCAGCTTCTTGCCCTATCTCAACGTTGTTTTCCTCCTCAATATTGACAGGTTTTACTGTGTGTTCAATTTGGAAATCAATTGGTGCAATGTGAGGGTCTGTAATAAAGTTAATGGTAAAATTTCCTCGTGATTCAATCATAGAAATAAAAGAACGCTTATGATTTAATAAGTAAATAGCTACATCTGGAGATAATGTTACATTAATTTCTTGAGCATTTTTAATTGTGCTGATTTCTTCAATTTTTCGAAGGATTTGTATGGCTAAAGATTCTTCAGACCAAGTAAATCCTGTTCCTCGACAATAAGGGCAGACTACCATATTAGCATCTGTTATACTAGAACGCAGACGTTGACGAGAAAATTCTAAAAGACCGAATCCACTAATTGTGCCTACCTGGATTTTTGCCTTATCATTACGCAACGCTTCTTTCATACATCTTTCAACTTGAGAGTTATTGCGTTTATCATCCATATCGATAAAATCTACTACAACCAATCCCGCTAAATCTCGTAATCGGCATTGGCGAGCAATCTCAACAGCAGCTTCTAAATTGGTCTTTAAAGCAGTACCAGCTATATTTCTTTCGCGTGTGGATTTTCCTGAGTTTACGTCTATTGCTATTAATGCTTCTGTGTTGTTAATGACTAAATATCCTCCAGACGGCAAATCCACTCGTGTTGAATACACTTGATTTATTTGCTCATCGAGTTTGTATTTGCTAAAAAGAGGTGTTTCTTTGTTGTCATATAACTTGATTTTTTTAGCGTGACTTGGCATAAGCTTCTTCATGAATGCTCTAGCTGTTTTATAGCCTTCTTCACCTTCAACAACGATTTCCTCTACATCTTTCGTGTACATATCACGTAAAGACCTTTTGATAATGCTGGATTCTTCATGGATTAAACATGGCGCTGTAGATTTTAGGGTTATTTCTCGGATTTCATTCCATAGACTTACTAAGTAATCAAAGTCTTTTTTGATTTCTGATTTAGTATGGCCTACTCCTGCAGTTCTGATTACTACACTTCCGTTTTTAATTTGTAAACTAGAAACTATTTTCTTTAGTTTAGTTCTATCGGAATGGTCGGTAATTTTTCGAGAAACTCCGCTTCCTTTTTCTGTGTTTGGCATGAGGACACAATATCTACCGGCGAGAGAAATATAAGTTGTAAGTGCTGCTCCTTTATTTCCTCTTTCTTCTTTTGTGACCTGCACCAACATAATCTGACGTTTTTTAATAACTTCTTGAATTTTGTAGCGTCTGTAAAATTGATAACGAAGTTTTGCTATATCTTTAGGCTCCAACTCTTCAATGGTCTGACCTAATTCTGCAGCATGAGAAGCAATTGCGTTTTGAATATGCTCTTCGAGCTCTTCTCTGTCTCCTACAGGAATCTGAAAATAATCATGATGGATTTCACTGAAACTTAAAAATCCATGCCGATTTCCTCCATAATCTATAAAAGCCGCTTGCAAAGAAGGTTCTACTCTAATGACCTTTGCGAGATATATATTTCCTTTAACTTGAGTTTTAGAGGATGTCTCAAAATCAAATTTATCTAGTTTATTGTTAGATACTATAGCAATTCTGATTTCTTCTTGATGCGCTGCATCTATTAACATATCTTTTGACATAATATTCTCCATGATTTCCAATCGGAATATTTAAAAGATATAACTTCAATTTTCTAACTATTTTGTAGCAGACTAGTTTATACAAAAAAGTGATAAATGCAATTTTAATAGAAATAAATTTATAATAAACAGTCGGCATAATCTTAAAAATATTCCATCTTAAATAACTGTTGTCTATTTTTAGCAACAGTAATAAATTTTTTTGGCTATAGCCATCGCAATAATTATATATAATAGTATATTTTCTGTAAACAAATTTGAAATAACTTTTTACCTTTCTATATATTGAGCAAAATTCTTGCAATTTTTTTTAAATAGTCATATATTAAAAAAGGAAATGATAATGGTGTCTTTTCCCGAAATGGAGTGCCTATAGTAGGGCTCTTTTCGATTTAAAGTGAAATGCTATTTAGATTTCACGTTTGTAGTTTGCCTTATGAAAGGGGATTATTATGTCTAAAGTTATTGGTATTGATTTAGGTACAACAAATTCATGTGTCGCCATTATGGATGGCACAAATCCAAAAGTTATTGAAAATACAGAAGGAGTTAGAACTACTCCATCTGTAGTCGCTTTTACTGATAGTGGAGAAAAACTTGTCGGACAATCTGCTAAACGTCAAGCGGTAACAAATTTTAAAAATACGTTTTATGCCATTAAAAGATTAATTGGCCGAAGAGCAGATGACTCTTATT
>CAZEAT010000048.1:4030-6173 GCA_964510175.1 uncultured Holosporaceae bacterium | reverse complement strand
ATTCATAGATAAAACTTTAGTAAAAATTATTTATTAGACTCCAAATCTGTTTGAACTAAGGACTGAGTAAAATTCTGTACATTATCTCTTGGAGTCTTAGAACTTTTTTTCTTGTATGCATCAATAATTTCTAGCGCATATTCGACATTCAATTTTATAAGTCCAGCTTCTTCATTAAACTTTTTGAGCTCATTTTGTATTCTATAAAGTATTTTTTCAATTTCATTTATATCATTTGTCCACTGTTTATTTCTTAGTAATATCTGCAAAACTCGTTCAAGATCATCCGTAATCGCATATAACTTTGATGCATTGCCTCCCAAATAAGAAAGAGATTCTTTTATTGAAACTAATAAAGCTGACTTATTATTTTTCTCTTTCTGAGAATTAATCTCCTTCGACCGATAATCAAATCCTATCAACGCCCTAATTATTACAGCAATTAATTGTCGCCCAAATCGAGAATCTCTCTCTTTTATATCTTCCATTTTACTTAATTTTAAGTTTACTTCTTTTACTTCTTGCTGCAGCTTTTCTATCTCTAATTCTTGCTTCTCTATAGAGACCTCTTTATTTTTTATTTCTTCAATAAGACTTGGATTTATTATTTGAAGTTTATAGAATTTCTCTAACTCAGTGATTTCTTTAATAGCATTAATATTATCAATTAATGTATTGATTTGTTGTTTTAAAGAAACATTTATTATCTCATTCTCTATGAGTTCATCAGCAGTTGTCATGTCTCCGAGTGTTTTTAAATTTTCAGAAGCACTTTTTAATTCTGATAAAGTCTTAGTCGCATCCACATTTCCTTCAAATATATGGCATATGTCTCCATATGATTTTGCATTATCACGATCTGTCTTTAATTGCTCATATGAACTTAATAACTTTAATAATTCCTCAGAAACGGGAGCAACACTCTCACCATTAACTGAAATATCACTAATTTGATATGATTGAGCTAATATTGACTGCAATTGAGATAAGCTTGTTACTTGTCTCAACTGATTTAGTAAATTTAATACATTTTGAATAGATTGTTTACCTGTTTTGTTTAAACTCAACAACATTGATATTCTTTTTAGAGTAGTTGCTTGTTCCAGAGCTGTTCTAAGTGATAACAAATAACCTATATCTCGTCTAGCTTCAGAAATATCGGGCAAACTCCCTTTCTTTTGCGGATTCTGTAAAATTTCAGAAATCATATTCAGCAAATTAGAACACATAACTCTAACGTCGTCTTGAACATGTTTATTTATTACAATAGATTTTATATCATGGAAAGCAGGTAAATAACCTTTATCCACCTCCTCTGCCTGAGTATTGAAAAAAACAAAAATCAAACTAAAAATACAATATTTCTTCATACTGAGAATCCTTAATTTATTCTCGAGTATAGAAATTATAAGTTGAAAAAGAGTTAATTTTATTTGTTATATTTTCGTTTTTCTTATTTTTTCTGCTAATTTTTCTAAATCCGGATTCGGACCGTGATATTCATGAGAAGAAACATAGCCCTCGTATTCTGTAAAATACTTATTATAATCGGTATGAATAGGTTTCCACTCCCCTGCTGTCTTATGTAAAGGGAATAATTTTGCATGAACGTGATTTATTCCAAATCCTTCATATATTAAAGCAGTACGTCCTACATCGTCAAAAGCAGCATCTAACAGACGTCCTACAATACCTGCTTTTATAGTAAGCTTAGCTAATTCTTCATCTGGCATATGAAAAGCATAGCTTTGAAAATGTTTTTTTGGAATTACTACTGAAGCACCCAAAGTATTAGGATATATCGAAAGAAAAGCTAAATGTTCTTCATCTTCCCAAATTTTATAAATCGGACTTTCTCCACGCACAATTTTACAAAAAATACAATCCTTTTCATTCATAATCTTTTTCTCCATCAAATTATTGTTACTTTAAATTCCAAAGGTGTGACTATATTAATAACACCGCCATAAGCACAGGTTAAAATAGAATTATCCGTTAATATAGAACTATTTGTAAATTTTACCGTAGGTTTAGTAGGAATCCACATTCCTACAGGTACAGGTGTACATATTCCCGGAGTCAATACTCCCAAAGCCGCAGCTGTTTGAGCAGCAGTAATAGGATTCAACAAACTTCTACACAT
>CAZEAT010000048.1:2259-3930 GCA_964510175.1 uncultured Holosporaceae bacterium | reverse complement strand
TTTAACTTCCCCATTTAACAAATCATTTACATAAAAAGACTGTTCTTGTAAAACGCCATTAGGAAAAAAAGAATAGCAATCTCCATTCATTTTACCATTGAGATATGTAATATCTCGCATTACTTGCCCATGATTATCAAATGAAGTAAAACGACCTTCCATTAATCCATTTTTAAAATTAACTTCACTACTTTTTATTCCATTATTAAACATTGTAGCAGGCCCATCTATCACACCGTTTTTGAAAGAAACAAACATTAATGGCATATTATTTTTATAAAATTCAGCTGGGCCATTTAATACTCCATCTTCATATGTAAATTTTTCTTCTATGTTTCCATCATCGTCACAAATAGTCATTACGCCGTGAATAACGCCATTTTTTGTAGGAATATTTTTCAAAGCACCATCATATTCATCTGAAATATTTTCAACCTTAGTAATATTGTTATTTTCCTTATCCAAGTTGTATCATCCCTCCACCAATCGCTACGAGAGGAGCAGTAATTTTAGACGTCCCCAAGCCTGTCACTTGAACTACTGTTCCGGATAATTTAGCCGTAACCGTTCCTTCTACTGTAGCTCCAACTGTACCCTTCATTTCTGCATTTACATTTGCTTTTGCGCTAAAATTAACATTAGCTGAACAGTTCATATTTGTACCAGCCTTTAAATCCATCCCTGTTCCAGACTCTATCTTTACCGCTTGTTGTGCTTTTAAAGAAATATTTCTACCTTTCATTGTGATATCTCCATCTGCTTGAATGGTCGCATCTCCTGAAAGTTTAAGCTTATAATTCCCTTTTATCTCTATAACCAGATTACCTTTATCCAATTTGAAAGACATATTGCCATTTTTCAAAGTTTCTGAAAAATCTCCTTTGGTTAAAGTAATTGTCATATTTCCTTTTTCTAAAGTCTCTGTAAAATTTCCTTCTGTTAAGGTAACCGTCATATCCCCTTTTGTATCCTCAAAAAGATAATTTCCTTCCGTTAGTTTTTCTGTTTTATCCCCTTTTGTCAGTTCCAAAAGATAGTTTCCTGGAGAATCTCCCTGAGCAAGTAATTTTGTTTCTTTAGATCCTTTTTGTATTTCCAATAAATCGTCAGATTCTTTAATAGTCGTTTGTCGCAAATTCTCGATTTCTGTTATCTTATCTTTTTGCGCATGGACATAAATTTCTTCTTTATCTTTCTCATCGTTCAAACGAATTTCATTAAATCCATTATCATCTGTAAAAGTTACCGTTTTTAGAGTCGATTTCATTGCCTCAGAATCGGGATATGGTGGCTGATTTTGGTCATTATAGAGAACACCGGTAACAATCGGAAAATCTGGATCTCCATTAATAAAAGATACAACTACTTCTTGGTCCACTCTCGGAACTATTATTGCCCCAAATCCACTGCCAGCGAGAGATTGTGCAACTCTTAACCAACAAGAACATGTATCGACATCCTTTCCATATTGATCCCAATAGAACCGAACTTTTACCGCTAAAAATTCATTTCTATAAATTTCTTTTCCCTCTGGACACATAACGATTGCTGTTTGAGTTCCATAAATTTTTGGTTTAGGAGTTTTTCGTATAGGTCGGAATTCGACATCTTTTTTAAATGCTTTAAATTCATTATGAAATAATACACCTTTAGCACTACTTTCAAAAAACA
>CAZEAT010000048.1:0-2159 GCA_964510175.1 uncultured Holosporaceae bacterium | reverse complement strand
GTTGCATATTCCCCTGAATTTACTCGGGCTTCCACTCGAGTTTCAAAAACTCTATTTAAAGGAATTTCTGAATTAGTACCTTCTACATAGTCTATATCTGATTTTCCTTCTATTTTTTGATAGGCATTGGGACTATCCGCTAACACCAAAGTATGCTTATTTTGCTCGTGGATAAAAAAGTAAGAAATCCCTGCATCTTCCATAAGTCTTGAAACAAAATTAAAAGAGCTCTCATTATATTGAACACAATATTCTCGTTTAACTTTTCCACATTGGCTGGTTTTGTCGGAAATATCCGTAATACCAGTGTCTTTTAATACTGATTTAATAATGTCGATTGTGCTTTTATTTTGAAAAATCTTACAATCTTGGTCTAAAGTAAGCAACCAAAATTTAGGTCGTACTGTTAAGCAACAAGTTATTAAATAATCTTCATTTTCAAAGGCTGTCGTTCCTTCCGTAAAATCGGAAATAATTCCGTTAATATGTCTTTTAGTTTCTGATGAATTTATTGTAATCGTTATGGCCGACCCCAATATGTCATCTATTTTTCCTTTTAGTTCTTTAGCTTGGAAACGAACATTATATTCAAAAAGTTCTGAAAGACACTCCGAGCCATCCACATGTGTAACCACTATATCTTCCCCTAGTACTGAGGAATTCAGCTGAACTAATAAATCTTCTTGGGATTGCAGTAAATTATAAGACACTTTTTCATTTCCCTTCGACTTATAATAAAAATTGAGAGTAAAAATTTCAAATGATTTTTTCTTATCATTTTGTTTTTTTGCAGAGGCCTGCTATTATCGTACTATAATGCCAACAAAACGGAGGGAAAATGGACGAAATTGTTATTCCATCTCAAGAAACAACAAAAAACTTAATATTTCTATTTCACGGATATGGTTCGAATAAAGAGGATTTATTTCCCGTAGGAAAATTATTTTCTAAAGCAAAGCCATCAGCAGAAATTCATTTAATTAATGGTATTGACAGCTGTCCCGAATCTGGAGGATATCGATGGTTTCCATTGGATGGAAATGATGTAGGCTTGTGGGGAACAGAACTACTTGATGCTGAACCTAAAATCATGCAACTCATTAATTTGGTATTAGATGAGAAACATTTAGATTACAAGGATGTAATTTTTTCGGGATTTTCTCAAGGAGCGATGATTTCCTTATCTCTGGGCATTTTTTATAATGTAAAAGCAGTTATTTCATTTTCTGGACTTCTGTTATATCCTGAATATTATTTAAAAAAAGCAAATACGAAAGTTTTACTTACGCATGGAAAGGACGATACAGTTATTCCAGCCGGAGTATTAGACTTAACTGAAACGGCATTAAAGAATACGTCCATAGAAGTAAGAACTGCTATAAGTGAAAATTTAGGTCATGCTATTGATGATTATCTTTTAGAAGAAGCAGTAGACTTTTTAAATAGCTTGTAATAAGCTATTTTGTAAATTATTGAAGGTGTTGTTTATGTCTATATCTATGGAAGATATTAAAAAGGTTTCAAAACTAGCTAGAATAAAAGTTAGTGAAGAAAAAGCTATTGAATTGGGCAAAAGTTTAAATAATGTTCTTAATTTTGTCGAACAGCTATCTGAGGTTGATTGTTCAATGGTAGATGATTCCATACAATATTCTACTAAGATACATGAAAGAGAGGATATAGCTATTCCAACGGATTCTGCTGTCATGTCAAATGCACCTGAGAAAGAGTGTAATATGTTTGTTGTTCCGAAAGTAATTGGATAGAAGGAGAAATACAGTGCAAAAAGTACCCATGACTCCGCAAGGATATAAAACTCTTGAAGATGAGCTAAAAAATTTGAAATTTGTAGAGAGGCCAGCCATTGTAAATGCAATATCTGAAGCTCGAGCTTTAGGAGATTTATCCGAAAATGCGGAATATCATTACGCAAAAGATAAACAAGGATTTATCGAAGGTCGCATTAGAGAACTAGAATCAAAATTATCCCGAGCAGAAATAATTGATGTTACGAAGCTTTCAGGAAATAGTGTAAAATTCGGAAGCACGGTAACTATTTGTGATGAGTCTACCGATGAAGAAATCACCTATAAAATCGTAGGCATAGATGAAGCAGATATAAAGAAAAAATTATTATCTATAGAATCTCCTCTAGCCAA
>CAZEAT010000047.1:0-6290 GCA_964510175.1 uncultured Holosporaceae bacterium | reverse complement strand
GGCGTGGAGATCCCGGCGGGGGAGACCCAGTACATGATGATGCACCTGCTGGGCAAGCGTATCCTGAAGCAGGGGCAGACCCTCACCGCCGAGACTCTGGACTGCATCGATCATGTGCTGGAGGAGATTTTTCGGGAAAAGGGCCTGGATCTGACCGGGGACGCCGAACTCTATACCGCCCTGGCCCTGCATACCCAGCCCCTTCTTTCCCGGCTTCGGTTCGGGCTCAAGCAGGAAAACCCCATTCTTCAGGACATCAAGCGGGATATGCCCAGGGCCTATGAGTTGGCGGTGTGCGCCGTGAACGTGATCCGCCGGGACCTCTCTCTGGATATGAGCGAGGACGAGACCGGCTATCTGGCCCTCCATTTTGCCGTGGCCCTGGAAAAGCAGCAGAAGGGGGGCAACGACTGGAAGGTCCTGGTGGTGTGCGCCTCGGGCCGGGGGACCGCCAAGCTGATCTGCCACCGGCTGGTGGAGCGGTACCATTTCAAGCAGGAAAATCTGATCCTGGCTTCGGTTTTTGAGTTGGAGAACCGGGATTTTTCCGATATCCTCTGCATTTTCACCACCGTGCCCCTGTCCGGGACCTACCCGGTACCTGCCGTAATGGTGGATTTGGCCATGAGCAGCGCCGCCCAGGCGCGGATCGACGATTTTATGCGCTGGGCCGCCAAACCGGCCGGGCCCTCCCGGCTGCCCCGGAACCTGCTTCTTTTCCCTGATCAGAGTCTTTCCGGTCGGGAGGAGGTTCTGGACTTCCTCTGCCGGGAGATGGAGGAAAACTTCTCCTTTCCCCGGGAAGGAGAGGCGTGCTTCACCAACCTGGTGAAGCAACGAGAGACCCTCAGTTCCACCGAGGTGGGGGGGCAGCTGGCCATGCCCCACCCTTACGGCTATCAGGGGAAGATCGGGGCGGCCGCCATCCTCAGCCTGAAAAAGCCTGTCCCCTGGAAGTTCGGTATGGTGCGACTGGTCATCCTTCTGGCCATTCCGGAGGGGGATCGGGAGATGAACGCCTTTATGGACGCTCTGGCCCCCCTGGCTACCGATCCGGGGGCGGTGTCCGCCCTGGCCCGGGACCTGAGCCGGACCGCCCTGGAGGTCTGGCTGGAAAGGGGGAGCAGAGAATGAACGTGCTTTTGGTCTGTTCCGGTGGCGTCACCACCAATATTCTGGCGACCAAACTCCAGAAGTATGCCACTCAGAATGAAAAAGAAGACTTTTTTACCGCCAGCCGCATTAGCCAGTACCGGGAACTGTTTCCCCATGCCGATGTGGTCCTCATCGCTCCCCAGGCCGACATGCTGGCCGAGAGCCTGAAGGAGGAGGCCGGCCGGGCCGGCGTCCCCTACCGGGTGCTGGACGAACCCACCTTTGTGCTGGGAGATGTGGAAAAGATATACGCTTATCTGGACGCCTGCCGGGCCGCTTCCAAGGTAAAGCCGGAGCCTGTGCCCCTGAGCGTTGCCCTCATGGGAAATATCCTGCTGGACGCCGCTCTGTTCAGTGTTCCCGTTCTGGTATTCGGCTTTCTCTGCCGGGCATTGGGGAAATTATTTTCCGTTCCTGTCCTTGGAGACGCCAGTCAGGCAACGCTCTCCATTCTGATCCTCTACTTCATGTTTTCCGTGGGCTATCAGTATGGCAGCCATACCAACCGGGAGCCCGTGGCCCGGGGGCTGATCGCCCTGGGCGCGCCTTTGCTCATGCTCCCGGTCGGCGGCCTGATCGAAATATGGAATGTTCCCCTCCGTGTGGTCAACGGTCAGATCCCCCTGGGATTCTTCGGCTTTCCCTATGCTCTTCTTCTCGGGGCTTTGTCCGTTTTGGCCGTCCTCGTGAATTATCAGTTGGACAAGGTGGAACTTCCGGCCGCGATGAAGATGGTTCCCATGATGGAGGGCACCTTCAAAATGGGAGTGGTGTCTACTTTGTTTATTGTGCTGAGACTCTCCCTCTCTTTTCTTTAGCATTTTGGGCGTTTTCACGGAAGAAATTTTGATAAGGTAATTTCTCCTCTCTTTGTTAGAATGGAGACGGTTCCAAAACAAAAAGAGGAGGTTTCAAACATGAACGGCATTCTTGACAAAGTAATGAAGTTCACCCAGGCCAAGTACATGAAGATCCTGATGAACGGCTTCATGAGCGTGGCCGCCATTACCATCGCGGGCTCCATCTTCACTCTGGTGAAGTCCCTGCCTATCCCCGCCTGGCAGACCTTCCTGGTCAGCAGCGGACTGGGCGACATTCTCTCCATTCCCGTGTCCATTACATCCGACCTGATGGCCGTGTGGATCGCCCTGGGTATGGGCGCCTCGGTGTCCAAGGAGTTTGACAAGGATAAGCTGTCCTGCGCCCTGGTGGGCCTGGGCTCCTTCAGCTGCTGACTCCCTTTGTGGGCACCCTGTACGCCCCGGATTATTCCTCGGCTACCCCGGTTCCCGACGTGATCCCCGTGTCCTCCCTGGGTGCCCAGGGCATCTTCCTGGCCATGATCGCCGGTATCTGCGGCGCCCGGCTGTACGCCTTCCTCATCGACAAGAACATCAAGCTGAATATGCCTGACAGCGTGCCCTCCAATGTGGCCGGTATGTTCGAGATGATGATCCCCGCCGGCGTGGTGTTCCTGGTCTTCCTGGTTGTCCGCTGGGGCTTCTCCCTCACCAGCTACGGCACCGCCCAGCAGTTCATCTACAAGATCCTCCAGACTCCCATCATGGCTGTGGGCGCCGGCTTCGGTGGCTTTATCGTCTTCATGACCCTGTCCAAGCTCCTGTGGGTCTTCGGTGTCCACGGCGGCATGGTCTGCTACTCCGCCATGGCCGTCATCATCGGCACCGCCGGCGCCGCCAATATGGCCGCCTTTGCTGCCGGCACGCCCGCTCCCTATCCCGAGTGGTGCTGGATGGCCCTGCTGATGGACTTCCCTGTGCTGCCCCTGGGCCTGGTCATGATCGTCTTTGCCAAGAGCCAGCAGTACAAGGCTCTCGCCAAGATCGCCCTGCCCACCTCTCTGTTCAACATCTCCGAGCCCCAGGTCTTCGGCATCCCCCTGGTGATGAACCCGGTGATGGCCGTGCCCTTCGTGCTTTTGCAGCCCATCAACTGCCTGCTGACCCTGTTTGCCAACAAGATCGGCTTCCTGGCCACCCCCACCGGCGCCAGCATCAACAACTTCATGCCCACCATCCTCATTGGCCCGCTGCAGAACGCCCACTGGTCGGGCGCCGTCTGGGTCGTGATCCTGCTGGCCATCAACTTCGTGATCTGGACTCCCTTCTTCAAGATCATCGACAAGAAGGCCTGCGAGCAGGAGGCCGCCCAGGCCGCCGAGACTCCCGCTGAGGTCTGATATCGAGCAAGTCAAGTCCTTTTCCGGAGGGGCCTGCCTACCGGGCAGGCCCCTTTGATTTTTATTTTGAAAGGAGCAAATCCGATGAAACAGTTTCCCGACAGCTTCCTCTGGGGCGGCGCCGCCGCGGCCCACCAGTTTGAGGGCGCCTACCTGGACGACGGCAAGCTGCCCAGCACCGCCGACACCCTGGGGGTGGGCATGATGGAGCGGATGACGGTCACAGACCCCATCGAGATGCACCCCGGACAGTTCTCCCCCGCCCACAAGGCCATCGACTTTTACCACCACTACAAGGAGGACGTGGCCCTCTTCGGTGAGATGGGCTTCCAGGTCTTCCGCACCTCTATCGCCTGGAGCCGGATCTTCCCCAAGGGGGATGAGACCACCCCCAACGAGAAGGGCCTGCAGTTCTATGACGACCTCTTTGACGAGCTCCACAAGTACGGCATCGAGCCCCTCATCACCATCACCCACTACGAGATGCCCCTCCACCTGGCCCAGACCTACGGCGGCTGGACCAACCGCAAGCTGCTGGAGTTTTACGAGCGGTACTGCAAAACCATCTTCACCCGATACAAGGACAAGGTGAAATACTGGCTCAACTTCAACGAGATCAACACCAACCTGATGCTTCCCCTTCTGCAGTGCGGCTTCTCCCCCAAGCGGGACGACCCTGACCGCTGGCAGAAGGTCTATCAGGCCAGCCACCATATGTTCGTGGCCTCCGCCCGGGCCAACCAGCTCTGCCACGAGATCATCCCGGACGCCAAGATCGGCATGATGCTGGCCGGTATGCAGTCCTACCCCGAGACCTGCGACCCCAACGACGTGTACGCCACCCTGAAGCACAAGCACGAAAGCCTCTATTTTGCCGACACCATGATGCGGGGCCACTATCCCGCCTACGCCAAGAGCATGTGGGCCGAGCACGGGGTCAAGCTGGAGATCGCCCCCGGCGACCTGGAGCTGATGGCGGCCTACCCCTGCGACTTCCTGAGCTTCAGCTACTACATGAGCAATGTGATCAGCTCCAAGCCCGCGGAGGGCAACATGGTGGGCAACTTCTCCTTCGGAAAGCCCAACCCCAATCTGCCGGCGAGCGACTGGGGCTGGCAGATCGACGCCGTGGGCCTGAAGAGCTATCTGGTGGAGCTTTACGACCGCTACGAGAAGCCCCTGTTCATCGTGGAGAACGGCCTGGGCAACAAGGACACCCTGCTGGAGACCGAGAAGGACGGCTACCGGGTGGAGGACGATTACCGCATCGACTATCTCCGCCAGCACATCATCCAGATCTACGAGGCCATCCAGGACGGGGTGGAGGTCATGGGTTACACCCCCTGGGGCTGTATCGACCTGGTGAGCTGCTCGGGTGGCCAGATGTCCAAGCGTTACGGCTTTATCTATGTGGACGTGGACGACGCGGGCAACGGCACCTTTGAACGCTACAAGAAAAAGTCCTTTGACTGGTACAAAAAGGTCATTGAGACCAAAGGCGGAAGCGTGCTGTAAAAGCTTGCTCATACATAACAAGAAAAAAGGACTCCTTGAAACCCACAGGTCTCAAGGAGTCCTTTTGGTCACGGGGACAGGATTGGAGCGGGGGACCGGTCGTGGGCTACGGCCGGGCGCCGCTCCTCTTGCAATTTTCCCCCGCGCGTAGTAGAATTTTGATTAAACCATCACTGCACACGGCGGAAAAGCCGGAAGGAGACCGGATATGACTTATGACTGCCTGATCATAGACGACGAAAAACTGCTGGCGGACAGCACAGCGGAATATTTTGACCTGTTCGGGATCAGGACCGGGGTGGCATACAGCGCTTCCGACTGCCGGGACTTTTTCACGGAGCATTCGGCCCGGCTGCTTCTGCTGGATATCAACCTGGGCGATGGGAACGGCTTTGCGCTGTGCAAGGAACTTCGGAGGACCACGGATATCCCCATTCTGTTCATTTCGGCCCGAACCGGCGACGACGACCAGATCACCGCCCTGAGCATCGGCGGCGATGACTACATTCCAAAGCCCTATTCCCTCAGCGTCCTGCTGGCAAAGGTCCGCGCGGTATTGAAGCGGTGCGGGAAAACGGAGGACACGGCCTATACCGATGGACGCCTGAATGTGGATTTTGACGCCCGGCAGGTCTTCGTTGACGGTACCCCCGTCAGGCTGACGGGGCTGGAATTTAAGCTGCTGGCCTATCTGATCCGGAACGAGGGCAGGGTGATCCCCAAGCAGGAGCTGTTTGAAAGGGTCTGGGAGGACAGATTCACGGGGGACGGCACGCTGAACGTGCATATCCGCAAACTCCGGGAGGCCATTGAGCGGGAGCCGGGCAGCCCCGAATATATCCTCACGGTCTGGGGCGAGGGCTACCGCTTCCGGGGAGGGAGTCAATGAAGGGCCGTGCCTTTTTCGCGGGATTGTGTCTGGTTTTTGGGCTGGAACTTGCCGCGCTGGTTCTGCTCATGGGCCCCGGAGCCGGGAGCCCCCGGGACGCGGTGGAGGTCAACGAGGTCCTGCAGACCGTGCAGAGTGACTGGGGTTCTCTGGCGGATCACGTCAACGCAACCGGGTTTGACTATGTGGTGCTGGACGCCGCCGGGACGGTTTTATACCGGACAGGGCCGGGGCTGAGCGAAAGCGTCAACGCCGCCATCGGCCACAGGGACACCATACTGGACGTGGAACTGGGCGGATCGCCGGTGGGGAAACTCATCATTTACAATGACGATGCGCAGATCCTTCAATCGGAGCGGCGGACCGTCATGTTCGCTGTGACCGTGGCTATGCTCATGCAACTGGGCGTCTGTGGGGGGTATTTCTGCTATCTGCGCCGCACCGTGGCGGTGCCTTTCCGCAAGCTGGAACAGTTCGCCCGGCGGGTGGCGGGGGGCAGCCTGGATATTCCGCTGGAGATGGACCGGCACA
>CAZEAT010000046.1:2686-6445 GCA_964510175.1 uncultured Holosporaceae bacterium | reverse complement strand
CTAAAAAATTATATAACTAGTTTAAGTAATTATTTTTCAGAAATTCACCATATTATAGGGAATTCAATAACATTGAAAAATGGGATAGGAGAAGTAGATATTCCTATATCAATTGTAGCGCAAGAACGAGTTAGAGAAGTTTTAGCTATGTGCGGAGATGAAAGAACTTATGATAGAGTAAATACTGAGTTAAAGAATATAGCCAGATTTAAAGATAATGCTCATAGACTAGTTCATTCAGAAGATATACTATTGTATTACATAAGGCAGAATTTTCCACATTACCAACCAGTTTTAATTTGTACATATTTAAATATGTGTCGAGATTGCGAACAAGTTGTAAGTGCATTTGCAAATGCTATGGATGAAAAAGAAGTAATTATTGTAATATCTGAAAGTGAAATCCCAGGAGAAAAGGGAGATAGAAGAAATAGTCCTAATAGTCTTGTCAAAAAGATTTTAATACCGAAATCAATCTGAATGGAGGTTTTGTCGTCGGAAGTAGGTCTCGGAGAGTTTGTCTCGACGAGAGTTGTATACTTAGCGAGAAGTTGTATATGGTATAGTAGGCCTTATAGAAGTTATGGAATATTAAATTATAATAGTGATTGGAATGATATTTCTGCTAGAGGTATTATTTATTGTCCATTTTGCGGAGATAAGTTATCTAAAGAGTTCGATGATGAAGATATAGAGGAAATTTTACGTAAAGGAATATGGTTGGACAGATGACGACTGTTGGGGATATCCTCGACGAGAGCTCCCGCAAGAATTTAAAACCGATGAACGGTGGAAGAAACGAGGATTATAAGTTTAAGGGAAAGAGAATTCTTTCCCTTAATTGTTTTAGGCGACATTATCAATAGAGCAAAAGCTTTCGTTTTGAAGAAACTTTTTTGACCTCAAAAATTTATAAAATTATTCTCAACACCTAAAAACCCATTAGCAAAGCCAATGGGTTTTAATAAAAATTAATTATCTTTTAAATTTATTTCGCTAGAGCAGCTTTCGCCTTTTCAGAAGTAGGTAAACTTAAAGGAATTGGTTTCCCTGCTTCGTTAAAGTTTTCTATTTTAAACTGTCTAGCCAGTCTAGAAACCATATTATCCATTTCCTCTCTCATGATAATCTGCTGCAACATCTGCCGTGCTTCTTCAAATGCCAATGGTTTCATAGCTCTTTTATCATCTAATCTAAAGACAACAAACTTATCACCCAACTTAGCATATTCAGTGCCTATTTTACCTTTTTCAGAAGGAATCTTACTTGCAACGTCCGGCTGGAACATGTTCAATGGCAAATATTTCTCAACAGCTTCAGAACCTTTTTTGTCCTTCATTAACTTATCAAAAGTCGTTCCCTTAGATAAAGCGTCTAAGACTTCTTTAGCTTCTTTTTCATTATCGGTCATAATGCATGAAACTTTCACTTCATCACCTGACTTAAATTCAACTAAATACTTCTGATAACGCGCTTTCAAATTAGCTTCACTCTGAGTTTTAGGCATAATTTCTTTTGCAACAAACATTTCAAACAATAAACGCCCTTTTACTTTCTCGAGCTGATCTAAATATTCTTTTGTCTTATCCATTCCTGCTTTTTTAGCCTGTTCCTCAACTAAATAAGAAATCATAGCTTGAGTCTTCAACATCTCAAACAATTTATCTGGAGCAATTCCTTGTACCATCTGCATCGGAACCGCTTTCATCATGTCTAAAATTTCACTACGCTTAAAGGTCTTTTTTCCATTAATCTTTAAAACAATAGGATCTCCTACGATTTTTTCTTTTTCTACTGGAGCTGAATCTGTTTTTACAGCTTCTACCTTTTCCTTGCTCTCTGTTTCATTCTGAACTTTAGTATCTTGCTCATTTTTTGATGACTCTGTGGTCTCTAATGATGGCCTTTCCGTATTTTCCGTCTCAATCTGCTGAGCATCTTTATTCTTTGCAAAAATCCCCTTTACCGCTCCGGCATAACTTAAATCATAGCACATACACGCCAGAACAGCCATCGCGCAACTTGTTCTTAATTTCATAAGTCTCTCCTCTAAAAACTTCTACTTACGATATAGTAATATACCAGGAATATTTCAACAATCAAAACAAAAATATTTCTTAAAAATAGCCTATCCTTGAACCTCAATAATAATTTTGATAATCTGATTTACAATAATTGGAGATATGAATGGCTATTATTGTTTGTACAATACTGTTGGCTTCTTGTTTATTATTTCTGAAATCTCGCAGCAGGATTCAACAAAATAAAGGTGATATTATGCAAGAGCAAATCTATGAAAAAATACGTAATGACCCTCAAACAACAATACTAGACAGTATTAATATGCCTAAACAGAACTTTTTTATGTTTAATCAAATCCATTCATATATTCCTTGTAATGCTGAATTAAATTTTTTGCGGCCCACGACTCTTCAGGATATAAATCCTGATGACTTAGCTTAAAAAATAAATCTGATTTTTTGATGCTTATGTTGTATAATATGGCATTTTTGAGTGTTTTGTATGGAAGATATAGCTAATAAACTAAAGCAGTTTATTCTAAAAAAACAAGGCGAATTATCTAATCAACAAATCGCCTTCTTTTTGTTATTTATGAATATAGTAACTTCTGCAGCAGTAAGCATATATATCCCTTGTATGAGACAAATGTCCGCAGACTTACATGCAACAAATGAACTCATGCAAATGACCATTGTAGTTCACTTAATTGGAGAATTTTGTGGAAGAATTTTTGGAGGACCTTTAGTTGGAATAAAAGGAACTCGAATAATCTTTCCTTCATTGTTACTTTCTATATGTGGTCACTTTGGATGTCTTATATCCAGTAATTTTATTTTCTTTATATTTATGAGATTTTTACAAGCACTAGGAGCCAGTGTTGTTTACATTGTTTCATTAGATATTATCAATAGCTTATTCTCTGAAAAAGAAAAAGCAAGTGTTGTAGGCATACTTGAACTTTATCAGCCTATCGCTTGGATATTGTCACCATTCGCAGGAGCTATATTATCTGAATTGGGAAATTGGAGACTGTCTTTTTTAGTACTAATGATATCCCAAATCATTGGACTATTTTTCTTCTTAGTTTGTCCTCAAAAGAAGAATTTTTCTCCTATAAAACGTTTTTCCATTCCTAAACTTTTTAAAGAATATAGCATAGTTCTCAAAAATTCTTACTTTATAATATATGCGTTAATTCCTGGGCTATTTGCTGGCGGATACATGATATTTGCCACAAATTGCCCTTTCATTTGTGCTAAATTAATCGGCAATAACTCCACAGATATAGCTTTATTTTCAGCTGTTCCATTGTTGTTTTATGTATTTTCTACTTTCATATACAGAATCATCGTAAAGAAATTTGGTATTTATCTTTCAAAATGGATTGGAACAAGTATCTACACCATTTTTGGTTTATATATTTCATATCTGATATATTATCATCCGCAATGGAACGCTTTTCATCTTCTAGGATTAATGTGCATTCAATGCATAGGAAGTGCCTTTTTAGTGCCAGTCTCCGTTTTAAAAGCTTTACAATCGACTTCTGAAGCCGCAAATGTAGGAGCTTCTACTGTAGTAATTTTCCGTAATATCGTTATGTCCCTGTGCATTTCTCTAAGTGCCAAATTTGGAGGTAGCATCACTACAATAATGGCCTGTGTATTTATGACTGTCGGAACTGTATTGATGCTAATAACAACACGTCGAATTATTAAAGTTCGAAGAAAAAGAAAA
>CAZEAT010000046.1:0-2586 GCA_964510175.1 uncultured Holosporaceae bacterium | reverse complement strand
TGTATTGATGCTAATAACAACACGTCGAATTATTAAAGTTCGAAGAAAAAGAAAAATAATTGTTTAGTAGAAAATGTCCATAAGAATCCTAGCAGGAAAATACAAAGGAATATCAATCGAAGCCCCCTCCTCTGCTCGACCTACGTTAAGTCGCTCTCGTCAAGTTTTATTCGACATACTGGAATCAATGAGTAGTAATCTCGGACATTTTTGGAGAAATAAAAAGGTTTTTGACTGCTTTGCTGGCTCTGGAGCATTTGGCATTGAAGCTTTATCTCGAGGAGCTGATTTCGTATATTTTTGTGAAATAAACAAGCAGGCTATAAATATTCTTTATAGAAACATAAAACAACTTAATGCTCAAAATCGCTGTCGAATAATACATGCTGATATCTGTCAGATTAAAATTTCTAAGAAATATCCATCGGAAACATGTGATGTATTATTTTTTGACCCGCCCTATGGCAAAGTCTCAATTTCTAAAACTATCGAATATCTAAGAAACCAAGGCTGGATTCAGTCTAACTCTTTAATTATCACAGAAGAAGAAAAAAGATTGTCAGAAGATTTATCCAAATACACCTGTCTAAAAACTAAAGAAATTGGAGATTCTTCGTTCAAATTTCTCCAGTTATCCGATTAAACCGTTACATTTCAAAAGATTTTAATTAAGAATAGCCTTTCCTTCCTAAGAACACCTCATACAACTTTACAAGTAACGAAAGTTTTTCTTAATTAGTTTATCAACTTTTACTTCCAATGTTTCAAAATCCAAGAAGACGAATTTGCTTTATAATCTCCGCCAACTCCAAATTCCAGAGAGACATTATTGGCTGTACATGCAGCTTCTTCAGGAATATTTTCTCTGGTACGGTCACCACCATTAGCAAAAATCAGTTCCGCATTTATATATTTTTCCCGAGCTTTTCTTATTCCATCACAGGCTGAATTATCATCGTCATTAAAATCCAACACATCAATTACGCCTTTAATATTCTCGCAAACCATTACACGACTTGTATAATTCATAAAAGGCTTACCTTTTTTTCTAGTCAGCCACTCATCGGAATTTAATAATACAATAACTCCGTCCGATTTTTCCCGAGCCTCAACTATCATTTTGATATGACCTTCATGTATAGGGTCAAATCCCCCACTTACAATATAATACTTACTCATATTTCCCCAAATAATCTAATGTATCGTCCGGACCATTTACTTGAACCACTTCAGAATTTCCTAATTTCAACAAAGCTTGAGCGAGAGAATAATCATTCCCTCCTTCCATGGTTCTATCTCCAATAAAAATAATTTTTTCATCAGGATAATGTTGTCTTAATTTTTCAGCTATTTGTTCCTTCCCTTTGCCTTTAGGTACGATATCTATACTTATGTTTCCTCCTAATGATATATCATATTGAGGATAAAGATTTATTAATTCTTGCCTTATAGATTTCCTTTCATTGTAGATATTGTCCCAATTCGTATATGCTACCCTCTCTTCGTATGGACAATCTCGTCCTAGAACGCTAAAATTGACCATTCCACAGCGTTTTTCTATGTAATTTGGATATAAGGTTCCGTTATATTTAGTATTTTTTCTATATTTTTCCAATAAATCTAATAAATCTTGTTCTGGTTCAAAAGAATATTGATAAATTAACCGTCCCTGCTCGTATAGTTCACTACCCATTGATGCATATACCCCAGAGACCTGTTCAACAATATAAGCAGGAACTTGTTCACAGATTTTTTTATAATCAGAACCTGATACTATGTAGAACAAATGAGACTTAATAAATTTCTCAAAAAATCTCATAAAATTTTCAGTCATAGGTAATCTGGCAGGAGTAAGTGTTCCATCCATATCCGCTACAAAAACTATATTGTTCATAATAAATAATCCTACTTTCTTCCGTAAATATCTTCATAGCGAATAATGTCATTTTCATCAAGAATTTCGCCATATTGAGTTTCCAAAACTTTTAGTTCCACTGTTCCTGAATTACGCAACCTATGAACACATGTCACAGGAATATCTATACTTTGTCCAGCAGTTAATGTATAGGCTTTACCATCTAGCTCCACTTCAGCAATCCCCTCTTCTACTTCCCAATGTTCAGCGCGAAATTTATGAGATTGTAATGACAACTGTTGCCCTGGAGATATTATTAAAGTTTTTTTGATATAGTTTTGACCAACTTCATCCACCTGCCATTTACCCCAAGGACGAAAGTCTGAATCTCCTTTTTTATATTTAATTAATGATTCGTTTTTGGACTTATTTTGATCCATAATCTAATTCTCAAATTTAACTATTGTTGATTATACCAACATTATCCTAAAAAACATATATAATTTATACTTAGGAAATTAACTTCTTAGCTAACGGAATTAAATCCACATTGGCCATAATTGCAATTTTTTTAAAGTCAGATGTAGAACGTCCCGCTTTATCAGCACAAACGCCACCCGCTTCTTTTATTAAAAGCATACCAGCAGAAACATCCCACTCATTTGGGTTATCGCTCCCATATAAAACATCGATACGTCCAGCTGCAAGGTAAGCCATATCCAAAGTTGTTG
>CAZEAT010000045.1:0-6580 GCA_964510175.1 uncultured Holosporaceae bacterium | reverse complement strand
CTTTTACCTTGGTTTCTTTCTAGACTCTCCAATATCATTTTTTTTTCCATATTTTTGAGAGTTTCTTGAGGTTCTGCATTTAAAGTTTCTTTTATTTCTGGACTATCAGATAAAACCACAGCACTGTGAATTGTATTCTCCAATTCTCGTATATTTCCACGCCATTGACGCTTTTCTAACATTTTCAAATAATTTTCTGATAAAAAATTCTTCCCCTGCGAATATTTATTGCAAAAATAATTAGCCAATGGACGAATATCTTTTGGACGCTGATTTAACTTCGGAGAAACAACGGAAACTACATTTAATCTATAATATAAATCCTCTCTAAAAGTGCCTTTTTCTACTTCCTTTTCTAAATTTCGATTTGTAGTTGCTATAATTCTAACGTTTATTTTTATATTTCCGTTTCCTCCTAATCTTGAAATCTCCCTTTCTTGCAAAACCCTTAGCAACTTCGCTTGCAAAAATAAAGGCATTTCACTAATCTCATCAAGTAAAATTGTACCTTCATTTGCCTCTTCAAACTTCCCTATTCTCTGCTGAAAAGCTCCCGAAAATGAACCTTTTTCGTATCCAAACAATTCCGATTCCAATAAATTTTCAGGAATTGCAGCGCAGTTTATAGAAACAAATTTTTTCTGCCGTCTAGAACTATTCTCATGAATATATTTCGCAAGAATCTCTTTTCCAGTGCCTGTCGCTCCCGAAATTAATACTGTTGCATCACTCTTAGCTATTTTTAAAGCTAAAGAAAAAATCTCCTTGCTTTTTTTATCCTCCACTATCGGAAATGAACTTTTTTTCGAAAACATGTGCACAATAGATGGAATTTCCGAAACACTAATTACCTCTTCATCCGATAGTGTCTTTTTATAGCGCGGAGAAAAAGTAACTGTAATGACTTTATTCTGAAGAGTTGTAGGTATTTTTTGTACCGAAATATTATCGGTAATAATTATGTCATCTGGTTGAACACGCGAAAGAATTTTTCTTTTCAAAAAATACATTTCTGTTTTTAGAGCATTTGAAATTTTCACGATTTCAAACAAATGATTTTCAAGTTTTTCTCCAAATACAATTATATTACCCATAAACAACCACCTACATTTAAAAATATTTTAAACAGAATTTTATAAACATTTGGTAAAGAAACCGAATCCTTGCTATTATAAAATTGTAGAATGTTAGAGATATCATGATAAAAATTTTATCGCAAAATTTAATAAATCAAATAGCCGCAGGAGAAGTTATAGAAAGGCCTTCCTCTGTCATAAAAGAATTAATAGAAAATTCCATAGACGCCGGAGCTACAGAAATTCAAATAAAAATCTCAGACGCGGGGAAAAGCCTAATTTCTGTGAGTGATAATGGCTGCGGAATGGATAAAGATTCTCTACAACTTTGTGTGTTAAGTCATGCGACATCTAAACTTCCAGAAGATAATCTTTTTGATATCCATACATTCGGATTTAGAGGAGAAGCTTTACCATCAATGGCTGCTATAGCTCGCCTATCCATTACATCAGCTCATACAGATTCAAATGAAGCTTGGCAGCTAACCATGGAAAATAAATCTGAATTTAATTTACAACCTACAACACGTAAAAAAGGAACTACTATAGAAGTTCGAGATTTATTTTTTGCAACGCCTGCTCGTCTGAAATTTTTAAAATCCGACGCTACTGAAAGTGAAGCATGTCTCCATATATTCAACAAGATGGCTCTAGCCTTTCCAAATATATCTTTTAAATTTCAGGATGGCGAAAAAAAGCCTATATATTATCCAGCGACTCCCGATTTAAGTCAAAGAATAACTCATATCTTAGGAAATACTTTCGTCGAAAATATTTTCCCAATAAATTGCAAAAATGATAAATTTACTCTAAAAGGCTTTTTGAGCGTTCCGACCTTTAACAAAGCCACGCAAGTACACCAGTATTTTTTCGTAAATAATAGATTCGTCAAAGATAAGGTTTTCTTCTCTGCTCTAAAAATTGCTTATTCAGGAGTAGTTCCTCAAGGAAGATTTCCTGTAGCTGTAGTTTTCTTTTCCCTGCCATATAATGAAGTCGATGTAAATGCGCATCCTGCAAAAACAGAAATACGCTTCAAAAATACAAATGAAGTCCGAGATTTCCTAGTTTCAAAATTAAAAACCGCCATTGAATTAAAAGGCTCAATAAAACCAACTACAGAATTAGTAAATAACTTCTGTCAGAAAATTTCCAAAACAGAAAATCCTACTAATAAAACTTACTCTAACCAAAATTTGTCCCACAACTCTACATATCACTCAGTAAACAACAATTATCATCGTGAAAATTTTAAAAATTTTGGAGCCGCTATATATCAACCGCATAAAAACTTTAGTTTGAAAGAAACTGAAAAACCCATTGAAAATAATTATCAAAGCGGACTGAATTTAAATTTTGAATCTATAAACCAATCACCTTTAAATCTAATGGAATCTATCTCCGAACAAACGAGTTCGGACAAAATTGATTTAGGACAACCATTATATCAAATTGCAAATACTTATATTATCTCAGCTACTCAGGATAATTTGATTATTATTGACCAACATGCTGCAGCGGAAAGAATTACTCTTGAAAAACTAAATAAATATTCCAAGCTTGAATCACAAGATTTACTGCTCCAAGAAATGTGCCCTCTTACCTCTTCACAAATAGAACTCTTAGATAAAAATAAAGAGCTTCTGGATAAATTTGGAGTCGTATATGAAAAATTTACCCAAGATATGATAATTGTGCGCTCTTTACCATCTATTTTAGGAACCTGTGAAGTAAAACCTTTAATATCAGATATAGTTGAAGAACTAGAAGCTATTGGCAATGCTCAATCCTTACAGGAAAAAATACATTTGATGTTATCTACAATATCATGTCATGGAAGTTTAAGAGCGGGTAAAAAATTAACATTAGAAGAAATGCAAGTTTTAATAAAACAAATGGAAAATACTTCTAATATTGCTCAATGCTGTCATGGACGTCCTTCATATATAATAATAAACACTAAAATTTTAAATAAATTTTTCAAAAGATCTTGATAAGTTAAAAAAAAGTTATTATATACTCTTCCACAAGGAGAAATTTATGATTGAAAAAATAAGATTCCAACCTTTAGTATCTCTAGACGACAGACAGGTCTTTGGATATGAAGTTTTATACACATTAGGTGAAGAAACTCACTTTCCGAGTGCTCTGGATATTGTCAGATATTTATCAGAAAAAGGATTGATTAATAAAGATTTTCAACTTCATATAAACATGACAGTTAAAGATATTTCTTCTACAAATTTCGCTTTAGATTTCTTAGATACTCTTGAGAAATTTAAAATAAACCCAAAAAATATAGTTCTTGAAATAAATGAACAGACTCCGCCTAACTTAGTAATACAAGCAAAACAAGTTTTAAGTCATCTGCGTAATAAAGGAATACGCATAGCTCTAGATGATTTTGGAGTTCAATATTCAACTCTTTCATATCTGCAAGATTTTCCAATTGATATTGTAAAAATTGACCAAAGATTTATTCAAGACGCGCCTAAAAGCAAACAAGCTCGCTCCATATTAAAATTTGCTACTGGATTATCTCACGATTTTGGTTATAAAGTCATTGCAGAAGGAATTGAAAACAATTCTCAACTTGAGTGTGTTATTAATGCAGGAATAGATATCGGTCAAGGGTTCCTTTTCTCTCCTGCACGAGCTACAAAAATAAAATCTCCGTTTGCAAACCTAAAAGAATTTATATCTGGAATCATATCTACCCCAGCTCACGCTTGCTATTGTATCTAAGCAAATGATATTGAAATTTTCGTTGTAAAAGAGTTCCTTTAACAATTTTTCATCTTGTAAAAATTAATGGAGTGCTATACCATGCTAGCATATTTATGGAGATTTTATGGCAAAAGAAGATTTAATTGAATTTTCAGGAGAAGTTATAGAAGTATTACCAAATGCGATGTTTCGCGTAAAATTAGAAAATGACCATGTTATCTTAGCTCACACCTCGGGACGTATGAAAAAAAACAGAATACGTGTACTTGTAGGCGATAAAGTTAATGTTGAAATGACTACATACGATTTCACGAAAGGACGTATTACTTTCCGTTCAAAGTAAACGTTATTTTAACGTTTTACTGAGATAATTATAAACAAAATAGGAGGAAATAGTATGTCCGTATTAATTGGTAAAAGAGCTTTAGAAGCTTTAACTAAGCATGTCACTGAAGAATTTATCGCTGCTTATGGTTATTTGTCCATGGAATGTGTACTTACTGACATGGGATTAAATGGCAGTGCCAATTGGTGTATGAAGAAATATGAATCTCACCGTCAAACAGCTTTAAAATTAATACAACATCTGGAGACTAGAGGCGCTAAATTTAAGTTATCCGCAATACCGGCATTAAGACAAGATTGGCGCTCTCCTTTGCATATATTTGAAGAAGCGCAAAGACTCGAACAAAAACTTTCTGGACTTCTTGCCATCGTTTATGAATCCTCTTTAGCTGACAAAGATTTTATTAGTATTCAATTTATCCAGACATTTTTAAATGAACAATGTCAATCTGAGTCAGAAGTTATGCTATTATTAAATCGACTGAGGAAAATGCAATCTACAGATTTGGGCATATTCCAATTTGATAATGAATTGATAGATAAAAAATAAAGGAGTTACGTGAACACAATAGAAAAGAGAAAAACCCAACACATTTTATTGTGTTTACAAAAAGAAAATTGGACAAATAACAAAAACGATTTTGAAAATTATCGTTTTGAACACAATGCTCTTCCTGAACTAGATTTTAACGAGATAGATACTACTATTGAGTTTTTAGGAAAGAAATTATCATATCCTTTTTTAATTTCCTCCATAACAGGAGGATGTGAACATGGCTTAAAAATTAACCAACCATTAGGTAAATTAGCTCAAAAATTTAATATTGCTTTAGCTTTAGGAAGTCAAAGAGCCGCGCTATTAGACAAAACTCTAATTAAAACTTTTGATTTGCGAAAAATTGCGCCTAATATTCTTTTACTCGCAAATTTAGGCGCAGTACAATTAAATTACGAATTAGATTTAGAATCCTGTCAGCAAATGGTAGATATGATAAATGCTGATGCTCTAATATTGCATCTCAATCCACTGCAGGAAGTATTCCAACCCGAAGGCGACACTAACTTCTCCGGACTTCTAAAAAAAATAGAAAAAATTTGTCATCAACTATCTGTCCCCGTTATCGTAAAAGAAGTAGGCTGTGGCATAAATGCAAAAGTAGCGCAACGTTTATCTCAAGTTGGAGTGAAAATTATAGACATAGCAGGAAGCGGTTCTATTTCTTGGAGTAATGTTGAAGCCGCGCGAAGTAATGATTCTATAATAAAAGCAGTGGCTGAAAATTTTCGAAATTGGGGAAACTCCACTGCTTTTAGCCTAGAAGATATAGCACAAAAGTGTCCCGAACTTTCATTAATTGCAAGTGGAGGCATACACAACGGCATAGATGTTGCAAAGGCCATATCTCTTGGAGCTAAATTAGGAGGCTTTGCTCTTCCTCTATTGAAAACTCTTCAAGAAAGTGAAGAATCTGCAGAAAACTTCATAAAAACTATTATCTTTGAATTGAAAACAACAATGTTCTGCACTGGCAGTAAAAATCTTACTGACTTAAGAATGCAAAAGTTGATTAAAACTTAATTTCGATTTGAAACTACTAAATTTTATACTTTCTAGCTCTTTCTAAATCGTCCATGGTGTCGATACTGATTGGGCTTGGCTTATTCAATACAGTAATACCTATGCTCATATTATTTTCTAAAGCTCGCAGCTGTTCCAATTTTTCTTTTTTCTCAAGTTTTCCTTCAGCAAGATTTACAAACTTTTCCAAAGCCTCTGCTTTAAAGCAATAAATCCCCACATGATGATAATAAGGACCTTTATAAGGGATAGCAGAACGACTAAAGTACAATGCCTTTCCAGTATTTTCAGAGGTAAAAGCAATAACTGGTTTTACTGCGCTATCTAATTTATACGATTCATTTGTAATCAAAGTCGCTAAAGTCGACATGTCATAAGAAGAATTTTTAACAATACGAGCCGCTTCTTGTATAAACTCGACATCAATAAAAGGCAAATCCCCTTGAACATTAATTATATATTTGTACTTTTTAGCCGGGTCAAATTGTTTCCAAGCGGAAAAAACTCTATCCGTACCGGAGGGTAGTTGAGGGTCAGTAATCACAGCTATTCCATTAACTGCCTGGATAACTTCTTGTATCTCTGGCCCATCGCATGCAACGATAACATCTCCTGCTCCAGAAGCAACTGCTTGTTCATAAACACGGACAATAACTGGCTTCCCATTAATGTCTGCTAGCATTTTGTTTGATAGACGACTAGATGCAAGTCTGGCAGGTATTACAATCAATGTATCCATATTATCCCCTCCAATCTTGTAATGGTGCGGTCGAGAAGACTTGAACTTCCACGAAATAACTTTCATAGCGACCTCAACGCTACGCGTCTACCAGTTCCGCCACGACCGCATTCA
>CAZEAT010000044.1:0-6622 GCA_964510175.1 uncultured Holosporaceae bacterium | reverse complement strand
TCATTACTCATGCAAGTAAGGAATCTAGTTTTTGCTGTATTTGCAGTATTAGCTTCTTTTCTAGCGACTTCTAATTTTTCGACAAGTTCTTGAGCTTCTTTTGCTTTTTGCTCTAAATCAGCTGTTCTTTCGCTTACTTGTTTTTCTAATAACTCAGCATTATTTGCAAGCTTTTTTTCAACTTCTTTTCTTCTATTGATATCCAATATGGAAAGAACTATATAAGTTGCTTCATTTATTATCAAAGGGCATGCTGAACAAATAGACCAGAATGAGGCCCCTCCGAAGCTCTGAATTAGAGATTCATAATTGAGAACACTAACATTGGATTGAATAGCATTATGGATATAAACTCTATCTTTATCAGAAATAAAGATATCCCAAGCATTTACAGTATTAATTTTTTCACTTATTAATCTAAGTAGAGTTACTCCTGAGCGATTAATTTTTTTAATTTTACCGGTTTCGGAATCAAATACCACGATGGCGGAAGGAGTAAAATCAGTAATTTTATCTGCTACATCCAAAGCTTCTCGTTTATCACCAAAAAGCTTAGATATCACAAAGCAAGCACATAGCCACAGGAATAAAATAATACAAATTACCAACTGAGTGCCTTTAAATACCCCTTTAGAGAATCCCTCAAGAGCATCAGTATCAGTTACTCCAACAATAAATAATTGGCTTCCATCCATATTTTCTGGAAGTTTTATTTCACTTTTAAATGTACGATAATCCAAATTTTCTAATTCAGTGTCGGAAACTCCAAGTTTAATTTTTTTCAAATTTTTTGATAGATGCATTCCTAGAGCAATAAGGTTTCGATTACTTTCGGTTCCTTGAGGCACTGAATTTAAAGACAGATATCTTCCGCAATCAGGAGATAATATAAAGAATTTCCTTGGATATATTCCTTCTGGTAATCTATCTAAGAAATTTTCATATTGAGCCCATTTCATTGTTAAATTTAAATAGAAACCATTCTTTTTATCGGTTCCGGTTTTTCTAAACATGGTATATTCAATTGCGACAGCACCGTTATCTAACTGGCGCAGAGAGAAAGTAATGTCTTTATCTTTCAAATCCGCAATAGTTCTATCTCTAATATCTAATGACTCAGGTTCATCGTCACTGGATCTAAAAGTCGACAAACCTTGTTTATCGTATAAACTCATCGCAACAATGTTATCATTTGATTTAGATAAATTTTTTAACTCTCGACGAAATTCATCTTCGGGTAAATTCATAGATAAAATGACATCATTTGATATTGCCAAAATATCTTTTGCAGTATTTCTCAATTGCAAGCCGACATATTTGGAAAGGCAAGTAGCTTCTGAACTCATATATGAGTCCATATACCCTTTAATATCGGATTTTGATGAAGATTTCACATATCCAAAAGCAAAAATAAGCGGCAGTAAAATACAGCCCCATAAGATCGCGGTGGATTTTAATATACCTAAAAACTTCTTAAACATTGCGCACCTATACTAAACTAGATGCAACAATGTTACGAAATATAAGTTACTTTTTAGTAAATAATTTTATCATTTTTGGGCATTTGGGGAGCTATCTTTAATAAAAAGAGAGACAATTACTCCAAATATTAAGAAGATAACTACTGCAGACAAGCCATATCTATAGTCGCTGAGTTGATAAACTTCAATACCATTTTCAACTAATCCATTCCAAAAATAATTAATAATCACGCCTATAGTTGGCATTAAAATAATACCACTTACCATACTCATCATATTGACAAATCCGGTAACTGTAGCTCCCATGTTTTTCGGAAATAGCATTATAGCCAAAGGATAAGTTAACATTGCTCCGCAAGCAAAACCGGTCAAAAAGAAAAGAACAAACAACGCAGAAGTGCTTACATAAGAACTACCATAGACGATAATAGATAAAAATATACAAGCTAAGCTTATACCTGCTACCATTGGCTTTTTGTAACTATTAATAACGCCAACGAAATAAGCTATCAATGGAGAACCGATTACCACTCCAAGATATAGCATATTATTAGCTACTGCCGCCATTTCAGCATTTAATCCATAGGCAACTTTTATAAAAGAAACGCCCCACAGATCTCCTAATGCACTAAGAGGAGCATACAGAGCCATTGTAAAAAGAGCTAAAATCCAAGCTTGACCGGATGATACTATGGATTTTAACGAAGAAAGTACATTAATTTCCTCATGTTTTTCTTCAAGTTGGTTATTTTTATCTTTTATTACTATCCAGAGTATAGCGGCTAAAACGAGACCAAATAAAGAATAATTCTTAATTACTTCTTGCCATTGAAAATATCTCACAATATAAGCAACTCCAGGACCTCCGATTACTGGGCCAAGGCATCCAATAGACATGGTATACGAAGTCATTATGGCGACTCTATTTGATGGAAACCATGCAGTGATAGCTTTTACCGCTTGAACAAAAGCGAAAGAGGATCCAAATCCCAGTAACATTTCAGCAAAACAGGCACAATATAAATTACTGGTAGCAACTAAAAGATACAGTCCCGCTGTGCAAGTCAAAGTGGCTATTACTGCTACTTTACGTAAGCTATATCTATCGACAATGATTCCTGCTGGAATTTGCATTAATGTGTATATTAGATAATAGCATCCGCCTAGAAGACCTATACCGGCTGCGTTAGTATCAAAATGCATCATAAACTCAGTATTTAATACTGTAATAAATGATGAGCGACCTATAAACTGATAAAAATAGAATATAGCCAACATCATCCAAATTATTAATCCTAAGTAATTATTTGTCTTAGTATTCATGGTATTCTCCAACAGTTAAAGAGTAAATATGAACTAATTGTCTCTAAAAATCAATAATTTTATTTACTTTTCGTTAAATGTTAACAATTACAATTTTTGTAAGAAGGTGATGAAAAATGAAGTTACTTTTATTTATTATATATTTTGTAATATTTGTAAGCTCTGCATTTTGTGAGACAGCTTTAATGAGTGCGGTGGTAGGAATGTCTGCTGTAGCTTCAACTGACCAATTATTAAAAAACAAGGACAAAGGTCTGCTATCGTGGTTAGATGGTGCAGCAGATTTTTTGCTTGAAGAAGTTATGTTAGTTACAGATGAATCTACAAACAATAGTGGAGCGCTAAAAGTTCATTTAGTGGTAGTATATAATACTGAAATTTATGATGAACTTAAAAAGTCAACTTCTCATGAATATTTCAATCACATTGAACAGTTGGTAAAAGACCATCCTAACGAAATTAAGATATTTGAATGGCAAATGGCTGCCAAAAAAACTTTATCTCCCTGGATTCCATTAGAGTATCCCAATGATAACATGAAGCCTTTAGGCGGATTTGTCTTTGCTAACTATAGTGGAGGAGGAGAAAATCGAGCTCTAATTCCAAAAGACCATAAAAAAATTAAAATAGAACTCTTAAAAGATGATTTCAAAATTATTCCCAAAGATGAAGAAGAATAGAGGTTACTTACCTGCGAGCGGAAAAAGCAGTAAATAAGGTTCCGTCATCGAGATAATCAAGTTCTCCTCCCATTGGAATACCATGAGCCAAAGAGGACACTTTTATATTTTTATCTTTGAAAAAATTTTTTATGTAATAATCGGTAGTTTGACCTTCAACAGTGGCGCTTAAAGCTACTATAATTTCTGAAACTTTATATTGTATGCAGCGTTCCATTAATTTATCTAGCATTAAAACCTCGGGGCCTTGTTCTTGAATCGAGGAAAGCAATCCTTTAAGTACGTGATAGGTACCTTTAAAGCAAGCAGTTCTTTCTATAGCCCAAAGGTCTGCGACATTTTCTACAACGCAAATTAAATCTTTTTTCCGAGAATCGTCATTACAAACGGGACAAACTTCTTCGAATGTGTCTATATTTCCACAGACTGGACATACTTTTACATTATCATGGACTTTTTTTATGCTATTTAGCATTGGCTCTAAAAGTTGTTCTTTATGTTGGATTAAATGAATCACTATGCGTCGAGCGGAACGAGGCCCCAATCCAGGAAGTCGGGATACTTTTTGGATTAGCATGTCAATATCAGAACTCATATGAACTCCTTTCGAAAAACAATTCAAAAGCTTCTGCTATCATTCCATTTGGGTCGAGAGCAAGGCTTTCTCCGTGATTTAGCAATGATATTATTTTAAATACTTTTTCAACTTCACGTTTGACTGACTTTACTGTTATTTGCTGAAAAATAGGATTTGGTATTAAGCCGCTAATACTTTCTATATATGTTTGAAGGCATTGAATAATCAATTGTTTGATGATGCTGAAGTTTTCGGCGAGACGATTCTCCATAATTTTACTTACTAATTTATTGGAGTTTTCATAATCTTGAGCCAGACAATTCAGAATATCGTTATACAGTTGCACTCCATTGTTGTCATTAAGAAACAAAGCATCTCCAACAGAACCTCCTGAAATTTTTGCTAAAGTCTTACTATCTTTTATATCGTACAAGTTGAGAACAGCTTCCATTTCATTTTGATTGAGAGGTAGAAAATGAAGTTTATAGGCTCGTGAAAGTAATGTAGTAGGAATAGTTCCGAGATTAGAACAAATTAGAATAAATACGGTATCAGTTGGAGGTTCTTCCAGAATTTTCAATAAAGCATTACATATATTTTTATTAAGCTTTTCTGCTCTATCTATAATAATTACGCGCCGTTGAGATTTTACAGGCTTTTTACGAATTTTTTTCGTCAAGTTACGAATATCTTCAACTGATACAGACGGCATATCTAAAATAAAAAAATCCGGATGTATCAAATTGTCTATTTCTTTATGTATAGGATGATTTTCATTTAAATCCAAGTTGGATGGATTTGAGCAAGAATTTACTAGCAAACACTTTGCAAATTTTCGAGCTATTGAGGATTTCCCTATGCCATTTGCTCCCCAAAATATCCACACAGGGAAGACTTTTTGACAGGAAATTATTTGGCTTAAAATTTTTTCTTGTTTTTGGTGGCCGAAAATTTTTTTTTGTTTTAAATCCATTTTTATAGTGTATTAACCTTTTAGGTGATAATATCACAAAAAAATGATAGTTATAATTACTCAAGGAGGATTTATGGAAAAAATAGCTTTAGTGACTGGTGGCACCAGAGGAATTGGAAGCGGTATTTCGAAGGCTTTAAAAGAAGCAGGATACAAGGTTGCGGCAAATTTTAATAGTGATACACAGACTGCGGAAGCATTTCATCAAGAGACAGGTATTCCAATTTTTTCATGGGATGTATCGGACTATGAAAGCTGTGAACGAGGTATTGAAGAAGTATGTTCAAAATTAGGCGGTAGCATCGATATCTTAATTAACAACGCGGGTATTACTCGTGATTCTATGTTGCATAAAATGGATATATCTTTTTGGACAAAAGTAATAAATACAAACTTAAATTCAGTATTTTATATGAGCCGACTAGTTATTCCAGCAATGAGGGAAAAGAAATTTGGGCGAATTATCAACATGAGTTCAGTAAATGGAGTCAAGGGGCAAATTGGTCAAACGAATTATTCAGCAGCTAAGGCTGGAATTTTAGGTTTCACAAAGGCTTTAGCTTTGGAGTCAGCTAATAAAGGAATTACGGTAAATGCTATTGCTCCAGGATATATTTCGACAGATATGACTGAAGCTATTCGAGATGATATAAAAGAAAAGATTACTCAGGGAATTCCTTTGGGGCGATTCGGGCATATTGAAGAAATAGCAAATGCTGTGTTATTCTTGGCAGATGAAAAATCTTCGTTTATTACAGGTGTTACACTGAATGTAAACGGAGGGCAGTATTTGTAAAGGCAGATTATGGAAAAAGGACATATATTTGAAACTGTTGTAGGAATTTTTGTTTTAATTGTAACAGTAGGTTTTTTTAATTTTGTATATTCTAAGTCTAGTTGGAGAAGCATAGATGGTTATGTATTAACAGCTAGGTTTGATAGAGTGGACGGACTGTCTGAAGGCACAGATGTCAAAGTTAGTGGCATTAGGGTAGGAAAAATCGATAGTTTAGAAGTCGACCCGAAGACATTTTTTGCAGTGGTAAAGTTTCATATATTTAACCATATTAAACTTCCTACTGATACAAGCGCCGTGGTAAGTACAGATGGATTATTTGGAGGCAAATATCTGTCACTGGTACCAGGTGGAGAAGATGAATATCTGAAAAATGGCGATGAAATCGAACATACAACAGGTCCAATTAGTCTAGAAACTATCGTGGGTAAATTTTTATTTTCAGACGATAAAGATAAAAAAGGAAAAAATTCTGATAAATAAAATATTAACTTTTTGTTTACTTTTTTATGAGATTCTCTATATATAAAAGATTTTTCATAATAAAGCCTTGCCATCCGATAACTCGGATGGCTTTTTTATACTTAATAATTTTTTGAATTAAATTTCCTCAATAATCATTATTAGAGTTTTAAGGAAAGCAACTTGACGAGATACCTGGCAACGTGGCTTTGCTCAAATTTTAAAACATCTAAAGATAACGTTTCATTTCTTCTGATTTGTCTCAAAGATTTTAGAAAATATTAATTTTAAATTAACTAATTCATGTGAAAGTTTGAGTAATAAAAATTA